>JAIKWN010000061.1 GCA_024684665.1 Clostridiales bacterium
ATTCACGAAGATAAATCTTTACGATAATTCTGTGGTATCCGGAGTGCTGCGTTTTATGACGCACGACACCGTAGAGCAGTTTCCCCGCGTCCATCAGCCGGGCAAAGGGCCTGTTGAACGCCCGCGGAACATAGCCCAGCATCCGCGATCTGTCATGCAGGTCCGTCAGCTCAGGGTTGTAGCCGGGCAGGCCGTCCTCATCCACGTCAATCCGAATGGCGTATTCGTCATAGGGGTTCTCCGGCTCCCGGATCAGTGTCAGGATGTCGCCTTCCTGAATGGCCTCATACAGCGCGGCGATGTTTTCCTGGTAGTTCGTACCGGCAATCTCCGTCCCGTACAGAAAAATGTCCTGCTCAAACGGCAGCGGCAGATCCAGGCCGCTGTGAAGCGCGGAGACCAGTTCGGTATCATTCTGTTTGATGATCAGGTCTTCCATTCTTTTCCAGCTCCTCTATTCGCTGACGGTACACTTCCGAACGCTTTTTCGCGCGCTCCAGACGTTTTTTCAGCTCTTCCTGTTTGGACTTCAGCCGGACGGGGTCTTTCAGCACTTCTTTCCAGGTAAACGGAAAACGGCCCAGTATCAGGGTAATCTGTGCCCGGATACCGTGAATCAGGCCAAGCAGCCGTTCTTTCTCTTTTAACAGCGCTTTCAGCAGGTCTTCCGGGTTCTCCGGTTCATCATTCTCAAGGACGTGGGCAATCTCTTCCAGCGTCAGCAGATCGCCCTCTTCATAGGCGGCCATCGCCCTTTTGAACAGCTCTTTCATTTTCTCGTCCTGGTCCGGATGCAGGTCCGGATGCAAAGCCTTTACGATTTTCCGATAGATTTTCTTCAGCCGGCCGGCACCCTGTTCACGGATTCCGTCATCGTCATCCGGGTCCGGCTCTTCTCCCGGTGGCAGGCGGTCCTTTTCGTCGTTTCCGCGGGCGCTTTCTTTCCCGAGCCCGTCTGCCGCGTCCTTCGCGTTCTGCCGTCTTTTCCGTACGGATTCTTCCGCCTCGGCCGCTTTTTTCCGGAACTCTTCGTAGGTCTTCTTGAATTCTTCGTACTGCGCGCTGAGCTTTTTCTCAATTTCGGCTGTGTCGATCGGCTCCTGCCGGTTGACGGCCGCCTGCATCATCTCGTATTTCCGCTGCAGATATCTGGCCTTGCTCTCTTCCCGGTAGATCTCCAGCTCCAGATAGCCGAGCTCTTTCATATAGAGCGCGTCCAGCTCTTTGATCTCGACAAGCAGCAGGCTGTCGCGCTTCAGCACCAGGGAGGCGAGCAGTTCTTTGAGCGCTTTGACCTCCGCTTTCAAACGTCTGATCTGATCCTCCGGCGGCGGGGCCATAATCAGCGCGGCCTCCTCGGGGTCGGCAGTCTGCAGCCCGCCCGGCGGCTTAAGCGTCTGCATTCCGGTGTTCCCGCCCGCCACCCGGAGCGCTTCCGGAGCGCGGGACACCGGTGTTTCTTCGGAATACGGTTCGGAAAGCCCCGTCATGCTGATCACGGAAGTGCACTGTCTGCCCATGTACTCCACGTTCGCCCGAATCACCGCGTCACTCTGCCAGGTCTGAATCTCAACACAGTGGATGGCAACCGACCACAAAAGGGCGGAAATCTCCCGCTGAAGAAGCCGGTCACCCAGTTCCGCCTCCTCATTCAGTTCGTCCGAAGCGGCAAACGCCAGCAGGGCGATTTCGGTGCAGGAGAAGGAAATCTGCGCGGCCTGATCCGCATTGAGAACATCTGTCTCTTTAAGCGTTCTCTCCGCGTCTCTTATCCGCACAGCAATATTCTCAATCTTTTTCTGAAGCTCTTCGCTGATGTGAAGCATGACGACATCTCCGTTTCATAGCTGAAAGGCTGAATCACTTCCTTGTTGCGTATGATGAAGAATTTTAACATATTTTCAGCTGCAGTACAACCTTGCTTTCGGCTTGGAACCGGGTTTATCGGGAAAAGTTTTCCATCCCTGTGCAAAAGGATGCGGATGGAGGGGAACGCGATAAGAACGCCCGGGCGAGTTGAAAGAAACTTGACATCGTACCATGGATGTGGTATATTATTTACGGCCTGTGACACAGCCGGATGAAAACCAAACAAACACCCTATACGAGATGCGCGAGGGACAAGCCCTATGACCGCACGGCAACCTCCCGGAGAGAAAGGTGCCAAAGCTTGCACGATAGGTTCATACCAGTTTCGCGACTGGTATTTTTGCGCCTGCTTTCGGGAGACTA
>JAIKWN010000082.1 GCA_024684665.1 Clostridiales bacterium
AAGCGGTCTCCCGGATTCAACACTGCGGGATATCCTGAGCGGCAAAGCGCAGATTGATCACTGTAAAGCCGGTACGCTTCTCTTACTGGCGGACGCACTGGATACCACGGTCGAAGAGATTATCGACAACTACCTGGATGAAGCACTGGAAGAGGAGCTTGAATCCGAGCCCGAAGAATTGCACGACGGCAATTCCCTGATCGACCTTTATACACTGGTCAGTCAGATTCGGCGTATGCGTCTGAGGAAGGACGACATCGCAACGATGCATGCGATCTGCCGTCTGCAGTGGATTGAGAAGCTCTTCACGGCCGGGGCATACAGATGTGCCCTGTTTTTGCTTGGATTCGTTGATTATCTCTGTACAGAGCACAATCTGGATGTGCCCGAGCGGTATGATTCCTATCGGGGCTATTGCCTTGATCAGCCTGTTTATCCGGTCGAGCTCTTCAATCCGTATAACGACGACCCGGATTCCTTTGATCTTGGCCGCAACTACAATCGGATGTGTGCCATACCTGAACTGGCACGGTTCGGTATTTACATGACAGAATACGATATCAGCCCGAAGGAATGAAAACGAACCGACTGCAGCCGGCTATCTTATGATGAAAGCCAGGAGGAATCATGACTCGTTTTACAGATGATGAACTGACCCTGATCACGCTCTATGATCCCGGCACCCGCAAAGGTGCAATCTATGAACTGCAGGCCGTGCTGAACTGCCTGCTGCCTGATGAAACGGAACTGGAAGAAATGACAGTGAGCACTCTGACCAAGCTCAACGCCATGACCGACGAAGAGTTCGACCAGATCGCACATAGTCTGATTCTGCAAATGCCGCTGGCACCGTTTACAAATCCGCACAAGCGTGAGCGGATTCCGATCGGATGGTACGAGGGACCGGACCCGGATGATGAGCCGGACAGTTGAGGAGGAATCATGATGCCTGATAAAGCGCAGGCCTACGCACTGCTGGCGGATGAGACAGCGCGGAAAATCACCGGGGATTACCTGGACTGGGCATCCTTCCTGACGACCGCCTCACGCCTGTACAAATATCCCTATCATGATCAGCTGCTGATTTATGCCCAGCGTCCGGATGCCACCGCCTGCGCGACTTACGATCTGTGGAACGATACCATGCGCCGCTATGTCCGCCGGGGGTCAAAAGGCATTGCCCTTCTGACCCCCGGTGCGGGCGGAATGGGCGTCCGCTATGTGTTCGACATATCCGACACCGGCACCCGGCGTAACTCGCGGAGCGCAGAACCCTGGACGCTTTCCGAAGAGACCGCGGGCCTCGTCCGTCAGATGCTGGAAGACCAGTTTTACGCCGACGCCTCCATGACACTGGTCCAACAGATCGACCAGATCGCGCAGCGGCAGGCTCTGAGCTATTGGCAGGAACATGCGCCGGACATCCGCGACAGCGTGGACAGCCCTACGCTCACGGAGTATGATGATTTCAGCATCGGAGCTTCCTTCAGAAAGGCCGCTGCTGCCAGCATTTCCTACAGCGTTCAGACCCGCTGCGGTCTCGATCCGGAACTCTCCCGGGAAAGCTTCGCCGAAGTGCTGGACTGGAACACACCCGCGACCGCTGCGGAGCTCGGCAGAGCCGTCAGCGAGGTGAGCGAACAGATCCTTCGTCAGATTGAAACAACTGTCAGAACCGCAGAGAGGAGCATGAACCATGAGCGAACTGATCTACAGGAGGAACGGAGATTTCCTGCTGCCGGACCTGGGCCTGACCGAAGCGGAGAAGAAACCCCTGGGCAAGTACGGGATGATGCGGCGCCGGTATCTGGAGCAGAACCGACCGGGGCTGTACACCCGGCTGATCCTGAGCGGGAGGCTGATGGAGCACCTGCAGGAGATCGACACGACAGCCCACGCGCGGCTGGAGAGCCTGATGAACCTGCTGACGAAGCAGGCAGGCGTGACCGAGGAGCTGAAGGCCCGGGACCAGATGGCCTGGGTGGGCCAGATGAACAGCCTGAAGCATCAGGCGGAGGAGATAATCCTCACGGAGCTGATTTACGCCTGACAGGCAGCCCGCCCGCGTCCGAACAGCTTTCCTTCCTGATCCCGTCTGAAGCGGAGCAGATCGCTGAGATCGACCGCCCGGTCATGGAAACATCGCAGACAGATCCGACACCCAGCGCAGAGGCAACCGCCTCTGCCTTTTCTTTGTCGGAAGCGGATATCGATGAGGGGCTGCGGCGCGGTTCCGGCTATGCCGGGGGCAAGTTGCGCATTGCGGCGCTGTACGAAAACACACCGGCTCCGAAAGAAGCGCAGGAGTTTCTGAAGGATGAGTACGGGATTGGCGGACACAGCCATACCTACCTGGACGGAACGCGCGGCTTTGTGGATTACAACGCACGCGGCATGCGCTTCTCATGGAACGGCTTCAAAGAGGGTTCTCACCTGCGCTGGCCTGCAGTGGAACAGCATATCCGGCGGATGGTTGAAAACAGCACTTACCTTTCGGAAGCGGAACAGGATCAGCTGGCTGAATTGCGGCGCACATATGCCGATACCGGCCTGCCCATGCCCAATGCCCGAATGCATTACCCACCGCCTGTGCCAACCAGGCCGGAACCTGCTGTGGATGACGGCACGGATGACATTGATCCGGATGCCACTCGCGAATCGCTGGAAGAAAGCGGGATCGTGAACGGAGAGGCTGCGGATGAGGCAGCCATTGCCGCGAATCAGGGAAACGAAGACCAGCCGAAACCCGCCGAAAGCATGGCTGATCTGTCGCTGGATGAGCCCCTGCCACCGTCTCGGCATCCGCAGCCTGTGAACCCGGCTCCTCCGCCGTTTGCGTATGATCTGCACCCCGGCGACACGATGTATATGGACGGACGCCTGTTCATTGTGGACGAAGTCCGTTTCTTCGATGTGGCTTTCCGGGATCCCACGATGACTTACCCGATCTACCGGGCAGAAAGCAAAACGATCCTTGAACCGCTGCTGGACCGCGACGAACGGAACTGGCCTTTCAGGACAACGCCGCTGCAGGAGGCTCAGGAGGCTGTGCAAGCCGACGAAGTCGCTGAGGATGCGTCTGAGGTGCAAAGTATTGCACCGGACAGTGCAACAAACTTTCATATCACGGATGACCGTCTCGGTGAAGGCGGGCCGAAGACGAAGTTTGAAAACAACATCCGGGCGATCCGTACCCTGAAAACGCTTGAGAAGGAAGACCGGCCCGCATCCCCGGAGGATCAGGAAGTCCTGTCCCGATATGTGGGATGGGGCGGCATTCCGCAGGCCTTTGACGAGCACAATGCCGCCTGGGCTGACGAGTACCGTGAGCTGAAAAGCGCGCTTACAGAGGACGAATATGAGATGGCGCGCGCTTCCACCCTGAACGCGCACTATACTTCGCCCACCGTGATCCGGGCGATCTATTCCGCTGTGGAACAGATGGGCTTCCGGTCCGGCAATGTCCTGGAACCGTCCTGCGGCGTCGGCAATTTCTTCGGTATGCTGCCTGAGAGCATGGAAGGCAGCGCCCTTTACGGTGTTGAGCTGGACAGCATTACCGGTCGGATCGCGCAATACCTGTACCCGCAGGCAGATATCGCTGTAACAGGGTTTGAAAAGACGGACCGTAAGGACTTCTTTGACCTGGCCGTCGGCAACGTTCCCTTCGGATCCTATAAGGTCGCTGACCGTCAGTTTGGTCGCTACAACTTCCTGATCCACGATTACTTCTTTGCAAAGGCGCTCGATCAGGTACGTCCCGGCGGCATCGTGGCCTTCATTACATCCAAGGGCACGATGGACAAGCAGTCTCCGGAGGTCAGGAAATACATCGCCCAGCGCGCGGAGCTTCTGGGCGCTATCCGGCTGCCCAGCAACGCTTTCCGTGCAAACGCCGGGACAGAAGTTACCTCTGACATCATCTTCCTGCAAAAGCGTGACAGGGCAATCGATATCGAACCTGACTGGGTGCATCTCGGCCAGACCGATGACGGAATCCCTGTCAACAGCTATTTCGCAGTCCATCCG
>JAIKWN010000187.1 GCA_024684665.1 Clostridiales bacterium
CTCCATGAATTCGGCCGGGCTGAGGAGAGCGTCCGGATTCGCAATGTATTCGTTTTCAAGTCCGACATCCGCAGGATAGAAGACCTCTCTGACCCTGCTGTCCAGGACATCACGCCGCGTGTGTTTGACGACCTGATGGGAGAGCTGCTGGAGGGACCTTTCTGGATTGTGGACATCCTGCCGGAGCAGGTTCCCGCAGACGCTCCAGGACAGTATTTCTCCGTAGAGCGGTATTTCCTGCAGCCGGAGCGTCTTAAAGTGCTGCGCTGCAAATTTGCGGAGATCCTCCTGCAGCTGAACTGTTATTATGATATGGCAGTTTCCTTCGACAGCTGCGAAAGCTGGGATAAGAATCCGGATCCGGAGACATTCGCAGAAAAAGTGCTCCAGTTTTCTGGAAATGAATTCCTTCGGGCGGTGTTCGCCAATCAGCGAGCGATGATCGATGTCGAACCCGATGACACGTATATGACGGTCTATGACCCCGACCACGTGCTTTCGGATAAACTGCGAAAGCTAGCCGCGGCGGAGGGATTGTTTATGTGGAACCCGGAAGGTAGCGCGGAGGATTGAGCACAGCGTCAGCAAAAGGAATCAACACCGCCTGAAAAATAAAGCACAATCCCGCTTTCAGCCTATCAGTATTGTTCCTGCGTGCCTGACGACTGCGTCCTGCGCGTTCTGTAGCAGAACTTCCCACCTTCAAATCCTTAATGAATATAGATGCTGTACGACGATGGATGATATTCCAAGAAAACGATCGTACCCTTTGCGCCATACTAGACGTTGATACAATGCTGCTGGCCCGCGGTGTGATTGGGATGGCCCAGCGAAAGGCTAATTTCCCCTTACAGTGACGACAGCTTGCGGTTCAGGTCTTTAAATGCTTCCGTCGCATTTTCGGGTTTATATCATAATAAGCAGTATTAAGCTCGTTATACTTCTTGTCCTGATCAGCTGTCCGTTTTCGTCTGGTACATATACATAGATAAATATTTCTGTCTGATATCCAGCTGCCTCGGCAAGGGCTTTGGGAATCTAGTCTCCGCGACGAGTATGTCGTTAAAGGTCTTCTTTCCAAAAATCTCATTCTGTAAGCAACCGTTTTTGAGTACGTGAAAGTGCTGAACTGCTCCAGATCGATCGTATTGGCAACAACTTCTTCATCTGATCTTCCCCACGGAATGCCCCGAAACAGGATTTCTTTCTCAGAGACTTCCGCCAGCACGGTGGAGTAGCCAAGCAGTACAACGACAAACATCACAAGGACCTATTCTCATTCGGACACATCTCTTTCCTGCAAAGTCTTCGAGATATAAAGACATGATCTGAAACAATTTATGGGCTGCGGCGTGTCCTGACAATAATACTTTCCTCCGGTATCCCAGCCTGCTTCGGTACAATTCCTACACCGGGCACGTTGCCGGGCCCCGGCATATCCGGAAAACCCTTGCGGCCGCAGGACGGGTGTGGTATGATGCCCCGTGGAGCCAGGCGGCTGTAAGAGGATCTCCCCTGCCCATGCAGGCCCCGTGTTTTTCCGCCTGTCATCGGCGGGAATCAATTTGCTGTAAGCTATTCCGTTTTATAAACGACCGATAAAAGGAAGTGAATCAACATGATCGAACTGGATACCTATCGCCAGGAACTGGCCAAAATCCGCGAAAGCATCGTTGAGGCAGGTGAGTCACTTTAACGTCGCCGGCTTGAAAGAGCAGCTCGCAGAGCTGCATGAAACCATGAACGAGCCGGACTTCTGGAACGATCTGGAGCGCTCCACGAAAGTAACCCGCCAGGTGCGCCAGGCGGAAAACAAACTGGAGCATTTCAATAAACTCTCCGCTCGTGCGGACGACGTGGAAGCTACCATGGATCTCGCCCTCGAAATGGAAGACGACAGCCTCGTTTCCGAGGCGGGCGAGGAAATCGAAAACCTCAAGGCGGATCTTGAAGAGCTTCGCCTTGAAAGTCTGCTGCGCGGCGACTACGACGCGAATAACTGCTATCTTGCACTGCACGCCGGCGCGGGTGGCACCGAGGCCCAGGATTGGACCCTCATGCTCTACCGCATGTACACCCGCTATTGTGAGCGCCACGGCTATAACGCCAAGGTCATCGACATCCTCGACGGGGATGAAGCGGGTCTCAAGTCCGTCACGATGGAAGTGACGGGCGACAACGCCTACGGTTTCCTGCGTTCTGAAAAGGGCGTGCACCGCCTCGTGCGCATCAGTCCCTTCGACGCGGCAGCGCGGCGGCATACCAGTTTTGCCTCTGCTGACGTGTCCCCCATCATCGAGGATGACGACAACGAGATTGAGATCAACATGAACGACGTCCGCGTGGATACCTATCATTCCAGCGGCGCGGGCGGGCAGAACGTCAACAAGACCAGCTCCGCCGTACGCATGACCCACTATCCCACGGGTATCGTGGTCTCCAGCCAGACAAGCCGCGACCAGGTGCAGAACCGCGCAAACTGCCTGCGCATGCTGAAAGCAAAGCTGCTGGAACTGCGTGAGCGCGAGCGCGAGCAGCAGATGGCCGACATCAAAGGCGAGATGAAAAAAATCGAATGGGGCAGCCAGATCCGCTCCTACGTCTTCCATCCCTACTCCATGGTCAAGGATCACCGCACCGGATACGAGACCTCAGACGTGGCAGGTGTCATGGACGGGGAGCTGGACGGATTCATCACTGCGTACCTGCAGATGCAGTGAGCCCGGAGGAACACATGGAAAGAGAAATCGCTCTTGCGGGCGGATGCTTCTGGGGGGCCGAGAAATACCTCTCTTCCCTTCGCGGCGTCACCCACACGGAAGTCGGCTACGCAAACGGAAAAACAGAGTGTCCCACCTATGAGCAGGTAAAGCACGAAGGAACGGGGCACGCGGAGACCGTCCTGGTCCACTATGACGACGAGCTGATGCCTCTCCGGACGCTGCTTTCACTCTTTTTTCTAATCATCGACCCCGTCGCCGTTGACCGGCAGGGAGGCGACGTGGGGCACCAGTACCGCACGGGCATCTATTATACAGATCCGGCGGACGAGCCGGTGGCGAGGGAAGCCCTGCAGGCGCTGCAGGCGCAGACCGAAGGAAAAGTTGCGGTGGAGCTCCTTCCCCTTTCTGATTTCTGGCGGGCGGAAGAGTATCATCAGGCGTATCTCGATAAGAATCCGGCCGGTTATTGTCACGTCCCTCTTGCCGCGATTGCCTGGGCGAAAACGGTGAATCCCTTGACCTTCGATCCGGCGGAAGCGCCGCAATTTGCGCATTTCGGTGGGCATTGAAGGAGGATTCATGGAAAAGTTTGTGCTGCGCCCGGTCCTGCCGCAGGAAGCAGAGGAGACGATCGAGATCGAGTACATCTGCTTTCCTCCCAATGAAGCCTGCACCCCGAAATCCATGCGGGAACGGGCACGATACGCTTCAGAGTGCTTCCTTGTGGCAGAGGACGCGGAAACGAAGAAGATCGCAGGGTTTCTCGATGGGGTCGCAACGAATGAAAATGTCTTCCGGGACGAATTCTTTACCGATATTTCCCTGCACGATCCCGCGGGGCAGAACGTAATGCTGCTGGGGCTTGACGTACTGCCGGAATACCGGGGACGCGGCCTCGCCCGGCGGATCATGGCAGAATACGCCGCGCGGCAAAAATCACGGGGAAAACGGGCTCTGTATCTGACCTGCCACGAAAGGCTGGTGCCCATGTATACGAAAATGGGCTATAAAGATCTCGGCCTCTCTGCTTCCGTTTGGGGCGGAGTACAATGGAACGATATGGTAATGGAGCTTTAACAGAATGCCAAGCGTATCTTTTCTTATCCGTCGCGCCATGCGCATGGATCGGAAGGCCCTGCACAGCACAGTGGAGCTGCTGCACAAGAAGACCGGAAAAAGCCGGAGCTGGCTCGCCTTTGACATGCTGAAGTGCGCGCGGCTTTATGGCGCCGGGTACATCGACTACAAAATTGCCGAAATGTACCGCCTGACAGACGCTCAGCGGGAAACTGTCATCACCCGGGGCAAGAGCAACGAGATCGTCGCCCGCATGAATGACAAGGCCTTCTGGCACTTCTTCGACAACAAGTGTGAATTCAACCGTCTCTTTGCGGACCAGGTGAAGCGGGAGTGGCTCGATCTCACCAAGGCGTCCAAGGAAGAGTTCGCAGCTTTCCTCAAAGGGCGCGGACCCATCATCGCGAAGCCAGTCGATGGCTCCTCCGGACAGGGAATCCTGAAGTGCATACCGGAGGAATACGCAGATCCCGACGCCCTGTACGCAAAACTGAAGGCGGCTGGGATCGGAATCATTGAGGACTGCGTCACGCAGCATCCGACCCTTGCCGCGCTCTGCCCCACTTCAGTCAACACAATTCGCGTGGCGACCCTCCTAGGCGACAAGCAGGAGGGCATCGTCTACGCCCGCATCCGCATCGGCAATGGCCGCGTGATGGATAATGTGGACTGCGGCGGCATGGCTGCACCCATCGACCTGAATACGGGCATCCTCTCCGGACCTGGTGCGGACAAAGCGGGTAATGTTTACGAAAACCATCCCATGACCGGAACGCGCATTCCGGGCACGAAGCTCCCGTATTGGGACGAAGTGAAGGAGATGTGCCTCACCGCTATGCATGTGGTTCCACAGGTGCGCTTCGTCGCCTGGGATGTCGCGATCCGGGAGGACGGCCCCATTTTCATTGAGGGCAACTCCTTCCCCAGCCACGCGATCCCCCAGTTTGCCGCCCACTATCCGGACGGCATCGGTATTATGCCCCGGTTCCGGGAGTTTATCGAGATCTGAGACCTGTCTTTTGCGTCCAGCGGATGGACACGGAAGGCGCAGAAAAGGGAGTATTATGGAAAGCAAGCTGGATATTCTCTTCATCGGAACCGCACTGGTGGATTCGATCCTCCGTGGATTCGATCCGAAGCCGATTTCAGCCTCCGGCTATCTCGCCGCCTCCGGCTCCCTGAACGTGGGTGGAGAAGCGGTGAACGGCAGTATGGCGGCGGCAAAGCTGGGCATGAAAACCGGGATCCTCTGCTCCCTCGGGGAAGATGATGCCGGGGAGCTGGTGCTTTCTGCCTTGCGTCGCTCCGGTGTGGATACTCGCTTTGTCATACGGGATGAGGCGCATCCGACGCCGGTCACGACCATGTTCGTACATGAGGATGGGAGCAGGAAATCTGTCTGCAATGCGGCGCACCGGTACAATTTTCATCCGGAGCAATACCCGGATCGGATCCACTGCACCCGGGCAATCGTTCTGGGCTCTCTGTTCCGTGCCCCGTTTGACGACCCGGCAATCATCCGCGCCGTTCTGCAGGAAGCGAAAAACGCCGGCGCCATGACTTTCGCAGATACAAAGCTGCCCAACTACCGGGTGCTCTCCCTGGCGGACGTGCGCGATGCCCTTCCCCTTGTGGACTGCATAACCCCGAACGAGGACGAGGCCCGCTACTTCACAGGCCGGGAGAACCCGGAGGATATGGCGGACTGCCTGCTGGAGTGCGGGGTCGGCTGTGCCATCATCAAGTTAGGCGGAAAAGGCTGCCTGATGAAGACACGCGAAATGACGCTTCGGCTTCCTGCTTTCCCCATCGACGCGACTGACGCCACTGGCGCGGGAGATAACTTCCTAGCGGGTTTCGTCTCGGAGACGCTGCGGGGATGCGGCCCGGAGGAAGCGTTACGTTTCGCAAACGCCTGCGGCGCCATCTGCACCACCGCCGTTGGCGCAGCAACCGCGCTCAAAAACCAAGAACAGGTCAGGAAGTTCCTGCGAGAATTCTCTTCCTTCCAAACCGCCTGAATCCCCGTTCCCCGTATTCGGGTATTACTCCGGAATCCTCAGCCGGAAAACCAGGACATTTTTTGTAATTTTCCTGCCGCTCCTTCATATTGGCACGAGGAAGAGGGAAAGATTTCGCGTTTCCGATATCGCTTTTGTCAGGTTCATCCCATATGCGGGGCTGATCTTCCCCACCGAAAAAGGAGCATTCTATGTCACTGAGAGAAGACGCAAATACCATCATCCGCGCTGCCATCGCGGCAGCCATGCCGGATGCGGCGGTCCGCCGAGCGCTTCAGGACGCAGATTTCGGAGACGGTCGCCTCGTGCTGATCGCAGCCGGGAAAGCCGCCTGGCAGATGGCAAAGGCCGCCTATGACACACTCGGGAAGCGCATCGGCGGCGGGGTTGTCGTGACCAAGTACGATCACAGCAAAGGGGAACTTCCGGGGCTTTCGATTTACGAAGCCGGGCATCCGGTCCCCGACGAAAACTCGTTTACGGGGACGCAGGCAGCGATTGACGCAGTATCCGGGCTCAGCGTGCGGGATACCGTCCTCTTCCTGCTCTCCGGCGGCGGTTCCGCGCTCTTCGAAAAGCCGTTGATCCCGAAGGAAGACCTGGACCGGCTGACCCGCGAGCTCCTGGCCAGCGGTGCGGACATTACGGAGATGAATACCGTCCGCAAGCGCTTTTCCGCCGTCAAAGGTGGCCGTTTCGCGGAGCTCTGTAAACCCGCACGAGTCTTTTCCGTCGTCCTCTCCGACATCATCGGGGATCCGCTGGATATGATCGCCTCGGGCCCAGCCTATCCGGACGCTTCCACCTGCGAAGAGGCGCTGGAGGTCGCGAGGAAATACCGCCTGACCCTCACCCCGCAAATGGAAGAACTGATCCGGCAGGAGACGCCAAAATCGCTGTCCAACGTGGAGACGCGCGTCACGGGCAGCGTCCGCCAGCTCTGCCTGGCCGCCGCGGAAAGCGCGAAGGCGCTCGGATACAGACCGCAGATCCTGACGGCGAGCCTCTGCTGCACGGCGAGGGACGCGGGAAGCATGCTGGCGGAAATCGCCCACTATCATCAGGACACGGAAGAAAGCCTCGCCTTCATCCTGGGTGGCGAAACCGTTGTCCACCTGACCGGGCACGGAATGGGGGGCCGCAACCAGGAACTGGCGCTCGCCGCCGCCCCGGGAATCTCCGGCTTCGCCGGTACCGCGGTCTTCTCCGTCGGCTCTGACGGGACCGACGGCCCGACGGACGCGGCGGGCGGCTATGTGGACGGGAACACGAACCGGTCGCTCCTGGAAAAGGGATACCGTGTATTCGACGTCCTGCAGGACAACGACGCTTACCACGCACTCAAGGCCACGGGCGGCCTCGTGATGACCGGCCCCACGGGAACCAACGTCAACGACTTCTCCGTGCTCCTCATCCGAAGATAAGATCCATATAAGATTCATTTCCGCCCGCCGGCAAAGTTCCGGCGGGCGGATTTTGGGTTTGCATGAGGATCAATTAGAAAGGAGTTTCAGCTCAGCAGAGATTTATAAAAGCTCCCGCCCTTTCGGGCGGGAGCACGTGTCGTGGGAATGCGGCAAAGGCCGCGGTTGCGACGGGTTTCTAGGGAGCCGGGATCTTACTCCTTTTTGGTTACCGTAAACGTAAACTCATCATAATAGTAAGGATATCCGCTCTTATCATAGAGATCCCCTGTAATGCCAGGTCCGCCGCACACCGTTTCAACTTGGATCCGATACGTCCCTTCGTCTTTCAACTCATAGCTGGAGTCGGAAGCATGCGCTTTATCGGTAATCAAAGACGTACCCTTATAGATTCTCCAATTGACAATTTCGTAATAGAGATTCTGCGGATTTACCGAGTCTTTAAGCGGGATTACGGTGCCATCAGCCTTGGTTACGTTGAACTTCTGCTCTTTAAAGATATCGTCTCCGATTGCCGGCAGCTTCAGGCTGATCTTCTTCGCACTCTCGTCCTGAACAACCGTCCAGGTATCCTTGACCTTGATTCCGGCGACATCGATCGTCTTTGTGATCGAAACAGAATCGATGGTCGTAGTCGCATTGACTCGGACTTTATAGTAGCCAGCTTTAACAATCCCCCCGTACGCATACCTGTATGTCCGGTCTTCTTCATCAAGAAGGTAAACGTAATAATAGTTAATGCTCCAATCAGCGTCCGCGATGGAACTGCCGCTGATGGTCTCTGCTTTAAAGAGGCTCTTGTCGTAGAGATCGGTTCCATTCGCCGTCAGTTCCGTTTTGGCCGGCTTCAGTGTCCAGGCGTCGGTAACTTTCAGTGTGAAGTCAAAAACCTTTGTGACTGAATCCCACGTAGCTTCGGCCTTGAATCTGTATTCGCCTGCCTGGTCGATATAATAGGTGGTGTGCCAATCCAAGCCCCAACCATCATCATAATACCGTTCAATAGAACCTATGGAATCGAGCTTCCATCCGGTGGGATCCTCGGAATAAGGTTTAATATCCCCTTTGCTGTTTGCCGCCACGAACTTAAGAACGCCGTCGGCATACCCGGTCGTCGCAAGGTCTTTTCCGTTTTCCACCACCGATGCCGTGGTCATTGTCAATGTAAACTTCGGGGTGATGGTCAGCGTGTATACCTTTCTCTCGATCGGCGCGTAGGTGATGTCCAGCTCATGGGTTCCGCCTTCGGTCTTCGTGTATACCCATGCGCTCACTTCGAAGGTATACGTTCCGGACTCTTGGATAGGATTATATTTATAATCCTTCCCGTCCTTCTTCAGGCTTTCCGGATAATACTCATAATAGACATATGTCGTCTGAGTAGGATCCATGATGGCGAGCGGTGTCGTGCCTGCCATAGCGGTGAATTCCGGTGTAATGGCGCTGCTCGTTTCTTCAAAAGTGGTTTCCTTGAGGTTCATTTCCCAAGCCTTCGTAATGTAGAGGTCGATACTCACACCAGTGTTGCCGTATCCGGGCTCGTCAGTAAATATGACTACTTCGTAGTACCCAATGTCATTTGCGGAATCGACCTTTTTCCCATCCGCGTCATAAATGCTGACGTAATACTTTGCGTCAACTTCTTTACCTGCCTCGTCTAAGATCTTGAAGTCCGGAATCTTCGGGCCTCCGTCATAAATCTTGTACTGCGGGTTGTCAGCAAAAATAGTCAGATTGCCGTAGGGATGTGAAGAATCATCGACGTATTCCAGCGCTTGTTTTTGTGTTTCGAAGATTGTCACCGTAACGGTTACCGGCTCGGCATCTTCCCATCCTTCGCACTTTGCGTTGATGACGACGGTATACTCGCCCGCCTGCTTGGAAATATCGCCCAGCTTGATTTCCTTGCCGTCTTTGTTATTGGTCACGGCAAAGGTAACGTCAAGATCGGAGGAGCTCAAACTATATGGTGAATACAAAACATCATAATCATTTACGTCAGTGATCCTGTATCCGAGCGGGTACACATCTCCGCCCTGTGCTTTTCCGACCCAGCCGCTCTGTGTAGGTTTCGCATTGATGTACAGCTTCTTGGCGCTGACGGTAAACTCTACCGTAACGGTCATGGTGCCCTTGATCGGGTCTGCCGTGGGGGTCAGCCCGTCGGTGTTCGCCGGATCCGCGGTGATGATTACCTCTGCGGTGTATTCGCCGGGTTCCTTGATCAGATTGTCGGCGACAGCCTCACCCTTGCTGTTCTTGACGGTAATGACTGCATTATTCAGGATCGTATAATTGTCGCCCTGATGTTCCTCATCCCCGTTTTCGATCAAAAGATCATACTTACTAAAGGCATAGCCGGTAGGCTCTGCGATGACAAAGGTGTCGAAGATGGGAGAAACATTCAGCTTGCGCTTTTCCACCTCGAAGGCGTATTCCTCTTCTGTGACCTTCGGATCCGTAAACTGGTAGCCGTCACTGCTTTCAATCGTGATCTTGTACTTGCCGGGATTCCGGATATATTCCACTTCCGTTTCGGGCGTTGTTCCGTCGGGAGTGTACAGGATCTTCTTGAACGTGACGGCGGAGGGATACGAACTCCCATCCGCGTCGACCGCCTTGAACAGATCGCCACCGGTGAAATTGTATCCTTTGTATTCCGCGGCAGTCTTCTTCTGTTCGATGGTCACGGCTCTGAGATAATTGTTGTTATAATACCCGCCGCTTGAAGCACGGCCTAGTATGGAGCCGTCCTTCGCCAGTGCCTTGACAACGATACCAAGGCGCCTGCCGTCCGTCAGAGCCTCATAGTCGCTCCTCCTGAACTCGACGAAGTATCTCTCATTGTCTTTGTCGTAGCTCTCCGTTTTCGACTTGTCCGCGGAAATCTTCTTTTTCGCGACGTCCGTCGTATGTTTGTCGTCCGTGAGGTACACTTCGAAGGAATCCGCCGTGTCATACAAACTCTTCCAGGTCACATCCACGCCCGAGTAATATTCGTGCGTAACCTTATCCTCCCTGTAATAGAAGTTAGAAGAGTCCACGTCATAAACGTAGAATCCGGACTGCGGGAGGATCATTTCCGTCCAGCCCTTGGACTTCTTCGGCTTCACCTTGTCGTCCGTCGTCGCCTGTACGGTGAACGTCATTTTCGTCGGGTTGCTTACGGGAGCCGCCATCACGAGCTCATAAGAATAAACCCCTTCTCCATCCGCCAAAATCTTATCCATCGTGACGGGCACTTTGGTTTTGCCGTAGGACAGTATGTAGCCCGTGGGCTTGAAGAAGTAGAAGGACGCGGGATCAAACCATCGGAGCCACACCGTGGTGGCGTCGATCTGCTCTACCTCCATGATCATCGGTGGCGTTTTCGCGGTGAACTTTTTGAAGATCTCCAGCTTGAGCGTCGCTTTCTTCGCTTTTCCAACGTCGTCGTAGGGTATGATTCCGGTTACCGGATCTTCTTCGCCGGTAACAATCTGAGGCGTGATGGTGAGAGTCAGCTTCTTCCCCTTCGACGTAAAGATCGGGGCAGGTATACTCTCGTGTTTTTTCGTATCGACGTTGTAGCCCCACCACACGTCATCAAGATCAAACCAGAAGTATCCGTTGATGAACGCCCAAATCTTATCCTCTGAATAAAGAGACAAGGTTCCGGTATAAATCTCGCCGCCCTGGGTTTGCGCCGTGATGAGATATCGGTCTGCGGCCTTTTTCGTATAGGCGCAAATATCTATATAATCGTTATAATAGCGGGCAACGATTTCAGGCTTGCCGGGAACAGCATCCGTTTCCGCGTAGAACTCATAGCTGTCACGGTCCACGTCGAATTTTACCTTCGTAATCGCGTAATCCTTCGTCGTCGGCTCGACGGTCACCGTCACTTTTTCAGACGCGCGGCCATAAGTCTCGGATCCGTTTTGGTCCGCCTTCTCCAAGCGAGCATAGAAAGTATAATCGCCCGGGTTCTTGACGGTGATCTTGGTCTTCATCGCCGCGGTAGCTTTTTTCGGGACTTCCTCCGGAATGCCGGTATAAGGATGCACAGCGTAAATGTAGAACTTCACGCCGGCATACGCGCCGCTACCGAGCTTCACGGAAGGAGCAGCCGTCGTACAGGCCTCATCCGTGAACAGGCCGAAGTTCAGGGTTATTGTCTTTTTACCCGGCTTCATGGCATCAGGCGTTACCTTGACATACCATTTCTGCCAGTCGTTCGTCAAGGCTGCATCCGGCAGTGTCTCGGTCTCCATCAGGAAGACGGACCGGTCTTCAGCCTCGGCCTCTGCGCCTTCTTCCGGCGCTTCCGCCTCAAAGGCGTCGCCGAAGAAGGACTCTTCCGAGAAGAATTCTTCTCCCTGGACTCCCGCGTCCAGGAAAGATTCTTCCATGAACACTTCCTCTGCGCCCGCGACCGCAAACAGCATCGCCAGCGTAAGGATGAATATACCCCAACGTTTCATATGCGTCTCCTTTCTTTTTTCCCATAAACCCATGGGTAGCTGTTCAAATTGTACCAATTATCTGCAATATTGTCAACGTGTTTTCCCGGCAAAAATATAACCAGCAATTGTTTCCTTTTCCTTTTGGCAGTCTCCACACAGGTTGCATTTTCCGTTGACATCCGCTACGCCTGCGTCTACAATGGGCGGCAAACGGTTCGGAAAGAAGGCGTCTCTATGTCCGGCGCGCGCAATATGACGGAGGGGAGTATCCCGCAGCATTTGCTTGCCTACTGCGTCCCCGCCATCCTTGGGGATCTGTTCCAGGTTACCTACAATACTGTGGATGCCGCGATCGTCGGGCGCTTCGCCGGTGAGGCGGCGCTGGCCGCGGTAGGTGGCGCCGCGCCGCTCATGAGCATCGCCCTCTTCTTCATCATCGGACTCGGCATCGGGACCTCTGTCCTCATGAGCGGGTTCTTCGGTGCGGGGGAAGAAAAGCAGCTCCGGCGGGAGTTTTCCACCGCCGCTATCGTGGCCTTCCTCTTCTCCGTCGCGATCTCCGTCCTGCTCTTCGCGCTCGCCGCACCGCTCCTGCGGATCTGCCGAATCCCGGAGGCCGTGCTCTCGGATACGGCCGCGTATCTGCGCATCATCGCCGTCGGCATGCCGGTGACCGCGCTTTACAACATGATGGCAGCCGCCTCCCGTTCCGTCGGGGACGCAAAGACACCTCTCTTCTGCCTCGTCGCCGCCTCGCTCACCAACGTATGCCTCGACCTGTTCTTTGTCGCGGTTCTCCGGCTCTCCGCTACGGGCGCGGCCATCGCCACGGTGCTGTCCCAGGGCGTTTCGCTGGGCCTCGCCCTTTTCCTGCTCAAAAAACGCGCCGGATTCCTCTTTTCCCGCGCAGATTTCGGGATCGACCGGGCGCTTCTATCACGGACGATCTCCTTC
>JAIKWN010000227.1 GCA_024684665.1 Clostridiales bacterium
GAGCCGCTGATCATCAGCCGATCCCTGCAGGATGAGCTGGACGGCAATCTGCTGCTGTTCTACACCGGACTGACCCACTCCGCCGGGGAGATCCTGAAAGAGCAGAGCGCGAACGTGTCGACGGAGGAGGAGAAGTTCCGCGCGCTGATCCGGATGACGGATCTGGCCTGGGAGATGCGGGAAGCCCTGGCGAAGGAAAACTTGGACCGCTTCGGTGAGATCCTGAACGAGAACTGGGTGCTGAAGAAAAGCCTCTCTCGACGGATCTCCAATGCGACGGTGGAGAAATACTATCAAATCGCCCTGGAAAGCGGCGCTCTGGGCGGCAAACTGCTGGGCGCGGGTGGCGGCGGCTTCCTCCTGTTCTACTGCCCGAAGGAGAAGCAGAGTCGGCTGCGCAGCGCCCTGAGCCAGCTGGTAGAATTGCCCTTCAGCATCGAACAGAGCGGTACGAAGGTCATCTATGTGGGCGAGAAAAACTGGGACTGAGGAGGAAAGGTAGAATGAAAGCACTGGTCGCCGGCGGCGCCGGCTTTATCGGGAGCCATCTGATCGACGCCTTGCTGGCGGAAGGAAACGAAGTTGTGTGCGTGGATGATTTCTTCATCGGTACGCGGGCGAATATCGCTCACCTGGCAGACGAACCGCACTTTACGTTTTATGAGCAGGATCTGACGGAACTGGATGCCATGCTGGGGATCTTCACGGCGGAAAAGCCGGATTATGTGTTCCATCTGGCTGCGAATTCAGATATCCAAGCCAGCGCGAACGATCCGATGATCGAGTATAAAAACACCTATTCGACTACGTTCATCCTGCTGGAGTGCATGCGCCGCTGCGGCGTGAAGAAGCTGTTTTTCGCTTCTACTTCTGCCGTTTACGGCGATCTGATGGGAGCGGAGGTCAGCGAGGATGCTGTGGCCCTCCGGCCGATCTCCTATTATGGCGGCGCAAAGCTCGGCTCCGAGGGGATCATTTCCTCCTATGCCTATATGAACGATATGAGCGTTCTGGTCTTCCGTTTTCCCAATGTTATTGGACCGCGGCTGACCCACGGCGTGATCTTCGATTTCGTAAAGCGCCTGAAGGAGGATCCGTCCCATTTGCGGATCCTGGGGGATGGAACGCAGAGCAAGCCTTATATCTATGTGCTGGACCTGGTGGACGCAATCATGCGCTTCAAGGATGCGCCTAAGGGCGTGACGCTCTATAATGTCGGCGTCGATACGCAGAGCAGCGTGAAGCGCATTGCGGAAATCGTCACCGAGAAGATGGGGCTTCAGGGCATCCCATTCGAATATACCGGAGGCCGGGGCGGCTGGAAGGGCGATGTGCCGGTTTTCCAGTATAACCTGGACAAGATCCACGCTACGGGGTGGACAGCGAGCATGACCAGCGATGAAGCAGTTGCGAAAACCGTGGAAAGTGTGATCTGAGTGCAGGCCGTCATCATGGCAGGCGGTAAAGGAACGCGCCTGCGGGAAATCACCAAGGACGAGATCCCGAAGCCCATGGCCCCGGTAGCGGGCAAGCCGATCCTGGAATGGCAGATCGAGCATCTGCGGGAACAGGGCGTAACAGACGTCATCTTATGCATCGGCCATCTGGGATGTAAAATACGGGAACACTTCGGCGATGGCACCGGTTTTGGTGTCCGTATCCAATATGTGGAGGAGAAAACGCCTTTGGGAACGGCGGGGGCCCTGTCGATGCTGCCGCCGCTGCTGGAGGAGGGACCGTTCTTTCTCGCTTTCGGAGATGTGCTCTTTAATATCGACCTGGAACGGATGCGCCGTTTTCATTTGAAGAATAACGCATTGGCGACCCTGTTTGCCCATCCGAACAGCCATCCCTTTGACTCTGATCTCCTGATTTGCGACGGTGAAGGACGCGTACTGCACTTCGACTCCAAGCATAATACCCGGGATTATTGGTATCACAACTGCGTCAACGCGGGTTTATACTTGATGGACCGCACCGTTTGTGAGCAAGTGCCGAAGGATACGAAGGTCGATCTGGAGAAAGAGCTGCTTTCCGGACTGATCAGCGAAGGCAGGGCGGTATTTGCCTATCAGTCGCCGGAATACGTCAAGGATGTGGGGACCGTTGACCGCATCCGCGCAGCGGAGCGGGAGCTGACCAGCGGGTATGCTGCCAGGCGCAACCTGAAGAACAAGCAGAAAGCGATATTCCTTGACCGCGACGGAACGATCAACAGGAAAAATGACCTGATCTATAGCGAGGAACAATTCGAATTGGAGCAGAACGCTGCAGAAGCGATTCGGGAGATCAACCGTTCCGGGTATCTTGCGATCGTCGTGACGAACCAGCCTGTGGTCGCACGGGGACTGTGCGGGATCGAGGACGTGGAAAATATTCACCGGAAAATGGAGACGCTGTTGGGCAGGGAAGGCGCGTTCGTGGATGCGGTGTTCTTTTGCCCGCACCATCCGGACAAGGGTTATCCGGAGGAGAACCCGGATTATAAGATCCCTTGTGCGTGCCGCAAGCCGAAAACGGGGATGTTGCAGGCCGCCGCGGAGCGGTTCAATATCGATCTGTCCGCATCTTGGATGGTTGGCGACGGGACGATGGACATTCAGACCGGCGTCAACGCCGGGACGCACACGGCATTGGTGCTGACGGGAGATGCCGGGAAGGATGGGAAGTATGCTGTGACGCCGGAATTGATTGGAGACGATCTGCTGGCAGCAGTCAAAGGAATTATCAGGATGACAGGAAGTG
>JAIKWN010000241.1 GCA_024684665.1 Clostridiales bacterium
CGAATCGGTTAAAGAGGAGCACCTCTTTCTTTTTGCGCCTCTCCGGCTGCGTATAATTGAGGATCTCCCGGGCTCTGTTGAATTCACCCGTGGCGATATAGGCGTTCGACAGGTGCATGCGGATCATCAGCTCCGTGTCGGTAGACCAGAGCTTCTGCGTAAGATGCACGGCGTAGTCCTTCGCGAACCCCTCCGCGTCCATCTCGTTGTAAAGCCGCTTTAGTTCCTTCTCATGCTCCCGCATCGCCTGCTGTGACATGGAAACAAGCAGGGCAAAAAGCCCCAGAATCCCTAGAATGATCCACAGGCCTTTGGAGGTTTCCGACCGGAGAATCAGCACCGCTGCGACGCCGGCAGCCAGGATGACACTCAGTAGCACGTATTTTCTGAAGAGTTTCGGATAAAGTGCAAGCATAAGGATACCTTCCTTTATGTTCCTTGGGATCTCGCTATACGCATCCTCCCGCGCGTCACGTTCCGCGCAGTTCCCGCTTCCGGGTCGCGGCTTCCTTCAGCATACGCTCTGCGTGTTCGAGCCCGCTGCCCGCCGCACCACCGACCATGCGGGCGAGCTCCTCCGCCCGCCCCGCGTCGTTCAGGCGCAGGACCTCCGTTCGCGTCCGTCCTTCTTCTTCCGATTTCGAAACCAGGTACTGGGCATCCGCCATAGCGGCAATCTGCGGCAGATGGGTGACGCAGATCACCTGATGCCGGTCCCCGATCTCCGTCATCTTCTCTGCCACCACCTGCGCCATGCGCCCGCTGATGCCCGTATCAATCTCGTCGAAGACCATGCTCCGGGGCACTCCCGGCCTCTTCGCCGAGAGGTCCTTCAGTGCAAGCATGATCCGGGACAGCTCGCCGCCGGAAGCCACCTTCTGCAGCGGGCGGGGTTCCTGCCCGAGGTTCGCGGAAAAGAGCAGCTCCACCCGGTCCTGTCCGTTCGCCGTGCAGTGTTCCCCGTCCTCCGCCTCCCCAAAGGAGACTTCCATGCGGGCGCTTTTCATGCCAAGCTCGTGCAGCTGCCCCTCGATCTCCCGGGTAAAGCGCTCCGCCGCCTGCCTGCGCAAGGCCGTCAGGGCGTCCGATTCCGATTTCAGGACGAAGAGCAGCCTTGCCTCTTCCCGCTCCAGCCGCTCCGCCTGTTCCCCGGAGGTTTCAAGTTCTGCAAGCTCCTCTTCCGCCCGCTTCAGATAGCGCAGCATCTCCTCCGTGCCGGGGCCATATTTTCTGCCCAGGCGGTGCAGGAGATCCAGCCGGCTTTCCACCCGTTCCGCATCTTCCCCGTCGTACTCCATGCCGTCCAGGAGGTCAGAAAGCTCTTCCGCCGCGTCTTCCGCCTCGTAATACAGGCTGTCCAGCCGATTATACAGCGCTTCGTAAGCGGGATCCAGCCGCGCGACAGAGGAGAGCGCCTGGGCACCCCGGCGCAGGAGGGACAGGGCGCTTTCCCCTTCCTCCGTGCCATCGGAAAGCAGCGTCCTCGCCTCCGAGAAGGATTCCGTGATGCGCCCCGCATTGCGGTAGAAGGTGCGTTTCGATTCCAGTTCTTCTTCCTCGCCCGCGGTCATCGCCGCCCCGCGTAGTTCCTCTGTCTGGAAGCGGAGCATGTCGATTCGCTGCTCCCGTTCCTGTACGCTCTTGCGGAGCTTTTCCAGCCTGTCCGCCGCATCCCGCCAGGCCCCATACGCCGACCGGACGCGATCACGCACCGAAAGCAGCTCCTCTCCGCCGAACTCATCCAGGTAGGCGACGTGGTTCCGGCTGTCCAAGAGAAGCTGATGCTCGTGCTGGCCATGAATATCCAAAAGCTGCGAAGAGACGCGGCGCAGAGTCGCAAGGGGAACGATCTCCCCGTTCAGCCGGCAGACGCTGCGGCCGGATTCCGACAGCTCCCGGCTGAGGAAAACCAACCCTTCTTCCGCTTCCATGCCGAGGGCTGTCAGTTCCCTAGCGATGGCCTCGTTCCCTTCTGCGTCGAAGACAGCTTCCGCTCTGGCGCTCTTCTCTCCCTGCATGACCAGTTCACGGCTCGCCCGTTCCCCAAGGACGAGGTTCACGGCGTCCACCACGATGGACTTGCCCGCGCCGGTTTCGCCGGTCAGCACGTTCATGCCGGGCGAAAACTCAATTTCCGCCTCGTCGATGAGCGCGAGATGCCGGATATTCAGCCGAAGAAGCATAACATCTCTTCCTTTATCCCAGAATCCCCGCGAAATGGGCGCGAACGTCCTGAACCTGTTCCTCGGAGCGCACGATGACGAGGATCGTATTGTCCCCCGCGATCGTGCCCACCACCTCCGGCCATGCGGCGGTGTCAATGGCCTCCGCGGCAACGTGCGCACTACCGGAAAGGGTGCGGATAACGGCCAGGTTCCCCGCGCTGTCCATGCTGATGACGGAATCGCGCAGTATACGGGCTAGCCGGTCGGAGAGGCCATGGTCCTCCCTTTCCCCGGGGGCGTAGCGGGCTTCCCCGTCCTCCCCCTGCACCTTGATCAGGTGCATACTGCGGATATCCCGGGAAAGCGTCGCTTGGGTCACGCTCATTCCCCGCCTCTCCAGCTCCTCCGCCAGCTCCGCCTGCGTCCGAACAGGCTTCTCCCGGATGATCTCCCGGATGAGGTTCTGTCTGTCGTTCTTCATGGTCCTCCGCCTTTCGGTTCTTCTGTGCTTTATTCCGGAATGAAGCTATAGCCGTACTCTGTAGCATAATCGTCTGCGCCACTTCCCGGCGTTCCGATCACAAGGAACGTATTCGCCTCCGTGGTTTCCGGTTTATCCTCGGCTGTGAAAGGATCTCCGGCGATCTGATCCGTTCCACCCGGAATCCACACAGATGCCGCCGCAGTGCCCGCAAAAGCATTCTTTCCGATGGTTTTAAGCGACGTGGGCAGCGTGAAGCTGACCTTCTCTGGGCGTTTGCGGAGATATGCCTCCATGATCTGGTTTGTTTTCAGGCTGTCTTTTGACAGCAGGATGTCCTTCTCATTTAGAAGCGTAGTCATTCTCTCCCGTTTCGCCTTCGCGAGCGAATGTATATCCCCTTGAGTATCCTCCTTCACCTTGAAGGAAAGCTCCGTGATATACGTGGTTTTACCCTGCATATGAATTGGCCAGATTTCGACCGTAACTTCCGTTTCCTCATTTCCATCCTGCCACTTTCCTTTGATGCGGGAATACCGGATCAGGCCAACCTTCTGTGCCTTTGCTATCAGTTCCGCATCTACTTCTTCTGGCATAGCTTCGGCTGCATATGACTGCGCCTTGCCGGTGCTCATTCCGGACAGCCCTCCGGAATTCACGGGGAGTTCTTCTTCAATCGTTTTGCTGAAACTAAGTGTCAGATTGCTATAACCCCAGTCAATCTGTGCCTCATAGTCATTGCCAACCTTGAACCCATCCGCTTCAGCCTGTGCGAGGGCGATATCCAGGTTATTGCCTGGAACAGAGTATCTTTTTTTGTAGGTACGCTCTCTCAAATCATACTTCTTCTTCGCCCGCCAGCGGATTCGATTGATCCAGCCTGCATTCAAGAAATCCCAGTCTTCTGTTTCCAGATAAAAAACTTCAAAAGCCTGGTAATCAGCTTTATTATCAAGCCCGATTATTTCTCTGACCTCGCTCGTCAGCAGATGAGTTTCGCCAAGCACTTTGTCCGAATCCAGCAGGAATTTGACTTCATAGGATAGAGCGGGGGTTTCTTCCTCCGCTTCGGCAAAGCATCCCATGGACGACAGGAGCAGAAGAAGCGCAAGCAGCGGCAGGATCCGCGGGTGAAGTATACACATATTCATATCTCCGTCATAGCGGGTTAGCAGAGAGTTTATGTTTCACGAGGCCGAAGAAGTCTCGTTCGCCGGGGAGGCGGATGAGGCGCGCGTCATGCGGTGAACGCGTGATTTCAACAACGTCGTCGTTCGAGAGCTCCGATACAGGCTCTCCGTCCGCGGAGAGCAGGATGCCCTCCCGCCGCTCCGCCATGCGCAAGCGGATCTCAATGCGGCTCTGGTCCGATACCACGAAGGGCCGCGCATGTAGGCTGTGCGGACAGACCGGCGTGATCAGCAGACACGAGACGTCCGGGCTCACCACCGGGCCGCCTGCCGCAAGCGAATAGGCCGTAGATCCCGTAGGACTCGCGATGAGAATTCCGTCCGCGATGTAGTGCTCCACAAGTTTCCCGTCCGAGAGAACGTCCATTGCGATCATCCGCTGAGACAGGCCGCGGGAGACCGCCACCTCATTGGTGGCCACGCCCCGCGCCGCGCCATGCGCCGTCTCTGCCCGAAAGGAGAGCATGATCCGCCGCTCCTCCCGGTAGTCCCCCGCCCGGAGACAGGCAAGCGCACGCGCCATATCCCCGGTCTGCACCTCCGGCAGGAAACCAAGACGTCCGAGGTTCACTCCGAGGATCGGGATCTCCATGCCCGCATATTTATCCAACGCCCGCAGCAGCGTGCCGTCCCCGCCGAAGACGAAGAGCGCGTCCGCTTTCTTCGGGCTTTCGATAAAGCCAGCCGGTAAATCCGGCGCCAGGCGCTCCCACTCCTCCCGATCTTCCACGAGGACGAGGGGCAGGATGCCCTGCTCCCGGCAGAGGGCCGCGCAGGTCATCGCCGCCTGGACGGCAGTCTCCTTGACGCGGTTTATGGTAAAAGCCGCACGCCTGATCATGCGCCGTCTCCTTCCGAAAATTCCCTGTGCGCTTCCGCGACAACCTGTTCCGCATCCGCATCCGTCACGCTGGGACACTCTCCCGAGGGCAGCAGGTGCAGCAGGAACTCGATATTTCCCTCAGGCCCCCGGATGGGCGAGAAGCTTATGCCCGCTGGGAACCAGCCCATCTCTTCCCGCACAAAGCGTAGGACGGACCGCAGAACGTCCAGATGCGTCGCCGGATCCCGGACGACGCCCTTCTTCCCGACCCTCTCC
>JAIKWN010000262.1 GCA_024684665.1 Clostridiales bacterium
AAAACCGCGGCGGCATTGGAGGGCGCGGGCCGGACGCAGATCATCGCGCTGGACAAGACGGGGACCGTGACGGAGGGGCAGCCCCGCGTCACGGACGTGATCCCCTTCGGAAGAGACAGGGACGCGCTGCTTCGCCTTGCCGCGTCCCTGGAGAAAGGCAGCGAGCATCCCCTGGCCAAGGCCGTGAGCGCAGAAGCGGAGGGCATGCCGATCTCGGAGGTCAGTGACTTTGAGGCGCTGCCCGGGCACGGGCTCCGCGCCCGCCTGGACGGGAAGGAGCTCCTGGGCGGAAGCCTGAAATTCCTCCGCTCGCGGGGGCTGGTCGGCGAATCTGCCTCGGCACGGGCGGACGCCCTTGCCGAAGAGGGAAAGACCCCGCTGCTGTTCGCGTATGACGGCGAACTCGCGGGGATCATCGCGGTCGCGGATCCCATCAAGGCCGATTCCGCACAGGCGATCCGCGAGCTGCGGGATATGGGCATCCAGACGGTCATGCTGACCGGGGACAATGAGCGGACAGCCGCGGCGATCAGCCGGCAGGCCGGCGTGGATCAGGTGATCGCGGGCGTCCTGCCGGAGGGCAAGGCGGATGTGATCCGCGCGCTGAAGACGCTGGGCAAGGTCACCATGGTCGGCGACGGGATCAACGACGCGCCGGCGCTTACTGTGGCGGACAACGGCATCGCGATCGGTGCGGGCACGGATGTCGCCATCGACGCGGCGGATATCGTCGTGGTGAAAAGCCGTCTGAGCGACGTGACGGCGGCGATCCGGCTGAGCCGGGCGACGATACGGAACATCCATCAGAACCTGTTCTGGGCCTTCTTCTACAACGCCGTCTGCATCCCCCTGGCCATGGGTCTGTACGGCGTTGAGATGAAGCCCATGTACGGCGCGGCGGCCATGGCGCTCTCCAGCTTCTTCGTGTGCATGAACGCGCTGCGTCTGAACCTGGTCAAGCCGCATGAGGCCGGACACGACCGGAAAGAAAAGTCGATCCCCGCGGAAGCGCTCGAAGAGATCGTTGCCGCGGAAACAAAAAAGGAGGAGAATCCCATGACGAAAACACTGAAGGTTGAAGGTATGATGTGCCCGCACTGCGAGGCGCGTGTGAAGAAGGCCCTTGAGGCGGTGCCCGGCGTCGCGAGCGCCGCGGCGGACCATAACAAGGGTACGGCGGTCGTTACCCTCGCCGCTCCCGTTGAGGATGAAGCGCTTCGCGCGGCGGTGGAAGCCCAGGATTACAAGGTGCTGGGTGTGGAATAACGCTTTTCGAGGCATAGAAGGCGCGGTCTCCGGTTTTGAACAGCATGATCAAAACCGGAGACCGCTTTTTTGCGTTTTCTTACGATTTGGACTTTCAAGCCAGCCTCTTCTGCGGTACAATGATACAGATCCATATAAAGGAAAAACGTGACCGCTGCCGAAGAGAAAAAGAACCGGCTGCAGAAAGAAGGATGATCATCAATGGCTGAATTGACAAAGCTCCTGGTCCTCGAAGACGAAAACGTATTTGATCTTCATGCGACGGAGGAACTGCGTTCCTGCTGCGACATCACGCTGATGGATCCGTTTTCCGCTGTGGAGGCTGTTGCCAGGCAGGCCCCTGACGCGGAGATCCTTCTCGCAAATCCCACGATTGCCGTGAGGAAGGAACTGATCAACGCGCTGCCGAAGCTCAGACTGATCCAGACGGAGGGGGTAGGCTTTGAGGGCGTTGATCTCGACGCGGCACGGGACAGCGGGGTTTTTGTCTGCAACTGCCGGGGCGTGAACGCGATGGCGGTCGCGGAACACACGGTGATGCTGATGCTCTGCTGCCTCAGAGACGTGATCAACGGGCATCGTGACGTCCTGGAGGGCCGGCAGAACGAGAAGAAGGTCTTCTACATGAAAACGGGCTCTCTCCGCGAGCTCGGCGACTGCACCGTGGGCTTCGTCGGCTACGGCGCGATCGGGAGAGAGGCGGCCAGACTGACAAAGGCTTTTGGCGCAAGAAACCTGTATTATAAACCGCATCCCCGGCAGGATGCCTGTGCGGAATACTGCCCGCTGGAGGAACTGCTGGCAGAAAGCGATATCGTCAGCCTGAATCTTCCGCTGACGAAGGAAACGGAAAACATGGCGGACGCCGCTTTCTTTTCCCGAATGAAGGACGGGGCGATCCTGATCAATACCGCCCGGGGCGCTCTGGTGAACAGCCGGGATCTGATCGCGGCACTGGCAAGCGGCAAGCTGAGCGCCGCCGGACTGGATGTTCTGGACAACGAGCCGGTGCGGCGCGATCATGTCCTTGTCACCGCGCCGGAGGAGGTCAGACGGAAGATCATCTTCACGCCGCACATCGCAGGCGTTTCCGGCTCCTCCTTCGTGAGGACGTATGCGGTCATCACGGAGAATGTCCGCAGGATACGGCAGGGAGAAAGACCCGTCAACGTCGTCAACGGCCTGTGAGCTGTCATCATGGGCGGAAAAACGCTTCCCCCGATCTGCGCTTGTGCGTCCGCATCAACAGAGCCCCGCAAAGCAGCGATTCCTTGCTTCGCAGGGCTCCCCGGTTCAACGCCGGCCAGGAGCGTCGGCCGTGCAGATGCGGAGCACCTCGCTTCAACGGAAGGGAATAAAGCGTTCTCGTTCATGGGAAATTTTTCTTTCCGCAACAAATCGTTCAAAGCATATTCAGGAATTATTCAAGCTCTTTCGTTATACTTTCCGCATTCATCAGGCAGAGGTGGTTATATGGTTCAATACCGGCACGAATGGAAGCACGAGCTGAGCTTCCAGGACTATCTGATCCTCCGGCAGCGGCTGCGCGCCGTGATGGAG
>JAIKWN010000271.1 GCA_024684665.1 Clostridiales bacterium
CTCTCTGAAAAACCGAAAAAGTCTCGAGAGTTTTCGGGCTTTTGCGATCTCACTGCCAAAAGTCTCAGAGATTTTTCAGTTGGATTCCTGGTTTTGTCTGCTACAACATTTCCACCTACACACCGACCATTTGTCGCTTACAATGTGGTCAATTTCCTGTTAAGCGCGAAAGTCCTTGCCTTGCCCAATAAGAAAGAGAACCGACCGGGTCTGGTCGATCCTCTTGCCTATTACCTGAGAAGTACTTGAAACCATGTTGCGATGTGGCGCCGTATACCCGACTGGTACGTACGGTGCAACGGGAGGGGCGAGGGCTAACGCCTTCCCTCTACCCTATTGTATTCGTTACGAGTTTCATCCGACCAGATGACACGCGCAGAAGTGACCGGGCGCAACTTCCTTCAGGGCCGGGGCGCTTTCGCGGCAGGTCGCCGTCGCCAGGGGGCAGCGGCTGGAGAAAGCGCAGCCCTTCGGTTTGTTGATGGGGCTCGGTACGTCACCTTCGATGATCTGCCGGGGCTTTGTTTTCTCAATATCGGGATCCGGAACGGGGACTGCGGAGAGAAGGGCACGGGAATAAGGATGCAGGGTGTTACGGTAAAGTTCCGCACTGTCCGCAAGTTCCACTACGCTGCCCAGGTACATGACCGCGATCCGGTCGGAGAGGTAGCGCACGATGTTTAAATCGTGGGCGATAAAAAGATAGGTGAGACTCATCTTCTGCTGCAGCTCGTGAAGCAGATTGATGACCTGCGCCTGGATGGAGACGTCCAGAGCTGAGATAGGCTCGTCGCAGACGATGAATTCCGGCTCGATGGCGAGGGCCCGTGCGATACCAATGCGCTGCCGCTGCCCGCCGGAAAACTCATGGGGGAAGCGGGAAGCATGCTCCCGGTTGAGACCCACGATGTCCAAAAGCTCCGCTGCCCGCTTACGCCGCCCGGCATCGTCGTAAAGGCCGTGAATCTGCATGCCTTCCTCGATGATGGAGCTGACCGTCATGCGGGGATCTAGGGAGGCGTAGGGATCCTGAAAGATGATCTGTGCTTTCTTTGCAAAAGCCATGCGGGATTTCCGGTCAGCGAGATCCACTTCCTCACCGGCGTAGAAGAGCTTCCCCTTTGTGGGACGATAAATACCCATCATGGTGCGGCCAAGAGTGGACTTTCCGCAGCCGGATTCGCCCACAAGGCCCAGGGTTTCACCCCGGTGAATGGTCAGATTCACGTCTTCCACGGCGTGCAGGATGCGGCCGCCTGAGACTCTGAAATACTTGCTGATGTGCTCTGTGCGGACCAGCACTTCGTTTGTCATACCGGCTCCCCCCTTTCTTCGGTTCCGGGGCAGGAAGGATGCAGCAGCCAGCAGGAAGCGGCATGCCCTTCGGTCTGCAGCGGGAAGAATGGGGGTTGTTCCTCACGGCAAATCTTCATGCAATGCCGGCAGCGGGCGGCGAATCCGCAGCCCTTAGGGGGATTCAGGAGGTCCGGCGGCGTGCCAGGGATGCTGATGAGGGGACGGCTCTTGCCGGCGTCCGCCTCAGGAAGACTCCCAAGCAAAGCTTCCGTGTAAGGATGCGTATGCTCGTGGAAAATTTCCTGGACGGTTCCGGTTTCCACGATTTTGCCGGCGTACATAACGGCGACACGGTCCGCGATACCAGCAACGACACCCAGGTCGTGGGTGATCAGGATAATGGCGGTGTTCAGACGGTTTTTCATCTCGGAAAGCAGCTGCATGATCTGCGCTTGGATGGTTACGTCCAGAGCAGTCGTGGGTTCGTCCGCGATGAGAAGCTTCGGGCGGCAGGAGAGCGCCATGGCGATCATGGCCCGCTGGCGCATGCCGCCGGAATACTCGTGGGGATACTGCTTCGCACGCTCTCGGGGATTGGGGATGCGAACGGCTTCAAGATTCCGTACGGCCTCTTCTTTCGCTTCTCTCCGGGAGATGTTTTTATGCAGCCGGACGGATTCCACTACCTGCCAGCCCACCTGGGTAGTCGGGTTCATACAGGTCATGGGATCCTGAAAGATCATGGCGACCTCTTTGCCGCGAATCTTCTGCATCTCTTTTTCAGAAGCGGAAACGATATTGTGCCCTGCCAGGTCGATCTTCCCGCTGACGATGCGGGCCGGGGGCATGGGATTCAGCTTCATGATGGTCTGCGCGGTGACGCTCTTGCCGCAGCCGGATTCGCCCACCACAGCCAGGACCTCGCCCGCGTCCACATGGAGGGACACACCGCGCACCGCCTGCACTTCGCCTGCGTAGGTGTCGAAGGAGACGTGGAGATCCTCGACGGTCAGTACTCGTTCTGCCATACATTACCTCCGGAGCTTTGGGTCAAAGGCGTCACGCAGCCCGTCGCCGAACATGTTGAAGGCGAGCATCGTCAGGCTGATGCAGATCGCAGGGATGATGAGCTGGGATGGATACATGCGGAACTTCTCGATGCCCTCCTGGGCGAGGCTTCCCCAGGAACACATGGGCACCGGAATACCGAGCCCCAGATAGCTGAGATAGGCTTCCGAGAAGATGGCTGCCGGAATGGCCAGGGTCACCCTGACAATGACGACGGAAAGGGTATTAGGTAAGAGATGCCGGGCGATGACCCTTCCGGGCGAGGCGCCCATGGCTTCCGCTGCGGCAACGAATTCCTGCTGCTTAAGGGCGACTACCTGCCCGCGAACGAGGCGCGCCATGGGGATCCATCCCACGAGGGAATAGGCGATGATGATGGTGATCATACCCGGTTCCATCACCATCATCAGCAGGATGACGATGATGAGGTAGGGAATGCCGTTGATGATCTCAAGGAGACGCATCATGATGATATCCACGGTGCCGCCGAAGTAACCGGAGATACCACCGTACACGCTGCCCAGGATGAGGTCGATAACGGCGGACACCACGGCGATGGTGAGACTGATGCGCCCGCCCATCCACACGCGGGTCCAAATGTCCCGGCCAAGCATATCGGTCCCGAAGATATGCTTATGGCCGAAGCCTGGGGCGTCCTCCTGATCGCAGACCGTGCCCATAGGAGCGTTTACGTGGTTGTAATGCTGTTCCCTGTAATCGAAGGAAGCCAGCATGGGCGCGAAAACGGAGAATGCCGTCAGCACCAGGATGATGATAAGGCAGACGAAAGCCACGCGGTTTTTGACGAGACGGCGTATTGCGTCTTGCCAGAAGGTGAGGCTGGGTCTTGTAATGGCTTCGCGGTCGCTGGCGTTTTCTCCGACCCAGGCAAAGCGGGATCTGTCGATCGTTTCCATCTTATCCCTCCAGTTTCACGCGCGGGTCGATGAAGCCGTACAGCAGGTCGACTACGAGAGTGCAGAGGATCAGCAGCCCGCCATAGAAGACAACCGTGCCGGAAATCATGGTGTAGTCGAGATCCTTGATACTGGTGACGAAATACTTGCCGAGCCCAGGGATGTTGAAAATGCTTTCAATGACAAAGGTTCCGGTCAGAACGGAGGCCACCGTCGGCCCCATGATGGTGATGACTGGCATGATGGCGTTGCGCAGCGCGTGCCGCCGTAGGATCTGCCCCTGCGAGAGACCCTTCGATTTCGCGGTTTTAATGTAGTCGGATGAGAGCACGTCCAGCATGGAGGTGCGCATGAGGCGGGAGACCGTCGCTAGGGAACCAAGCCCCAGCGCAAAAGCAGGCAGTAGCGTATGCTGAATCGTGCCCCAGCCCTGCACAGGGAAAAGGGTGATGTGGAAAGCCCTGCGCAGCTGCAGCGCCAGGAAATACTGCAGGAGTGCGCCCAGAATAAAGCTCGGTACGGAAACACCGATCATGGCAACAAACATGGAGAAACTGTCCGTGAAGCCGCCGCGTTTCACCGCTGCCACCGCGCCAAGAAGCACGCCAGCGATGAAGGCGAAGATGAGTGCGCGGATGCCGAGATCAGCGGAAACGAGAAAGCTTTCCGTAATGATGCTACGCACGTCCCGGTTGTACACGATGGAGATGCCGAGATCGCCCCGCAGGCAGTTTCCCATGTAGGTGAGGTACTGAATGAAGACCGGTTTGTCCAGCCCGTATTTTGCCTTCATGTTGGCCAGAATCGCGGGGCTGACAGTTTTATCCCCTAAGAAAGGATCTCCCGGTAGCATACGCATCATGAAAAACGTCAGAGAAATGAGAACGAACAGCGTGAGAACCGCGTAGGCGACGCGCTTTGTGATGTAACGGGCCAAAGCGTTTCCTCCTTTTCGTGTAATATGGATTCGGGCCTCATTCGCTCCGGCTCCGCATGGACGGGGGCAGAGCGAATGAGGTCTGTTTTCGAAAGGAGAGCGGCACGGAAAACCGCGCCGCTCTCCGGACGGTACATGGAAAGAAGATTACTTGGCCAACTTCGTATAGATGAAGTTCATGGCCTGGAAGGGCAGGCGGCCGAAGCCCTCCAGAAGCTTGTCGCTCACGACATAGTCCTCGTACTGCCAGAAGATCGGGATGACGGGCTGATCTTCTAGGATGATGGATTCTGCCTGGATGAAATACTTCTCGCGAGCAGCCATGTCCGTTTCCTGACGGGCGGCGTCGATGAGGGCGTCATACTCAGGATTGTTGTAGCCGGGATGGTTGTTGCCGACGGTGCTGTAGAAGAGTTCAAGGTCGGTCATGGGATCGTTGTAGTCCGGGCCCCAGCCACCGAAGAACAGATCGTACTGTTTCGCCTTCCGGCGGGCGCGGCACTCGGTGATGGAAAGCACTTCGATCTTAAGCTCGATGCCGAGGGCCTTGCGGACCTGCTCCTGCACCACTTCGGAAACGCGCTTCACCTGCGTGTTGTCGTTGGTCATGAGGGTAACGTCGATCTGAGAAACATCGGTATAGCCCAGCTCTTCGAGGGCGGCGGGCAGATAGCTCTGCGCAAGCTCGACGTCCGCATGGGGATTGTACAGGCCGTTTCCGCTGTTGGCAGCGACAACCGCCTCGCCGAAGGTCGGCGTGCTCACACCGTTGATGCCGAAGGTGAAACAGGGGGAGACGAGGTTGCTGTTCTGATAGACGACGTCAATGATCTGCTGACGATCGAGCGCGGCGGAAATCGCCTTGCGCAGGCTCTTCGAGCGGATGTCACCGTAATCGGTGGTGTTCGCCCAGAAGATGTAAGAGTATCCGCTGGGATAGGAGATGGCCTTATAGCCGTCGGCCTCGAGGAGGGCGCGCTGTTCGCCGGTGATGTCGGTCTCGTCCAGTTCGCCCGCCATAAACGCGTTCAGGCAGGTGTCGGAATCCGTATACTTGACGAAGTTGATCTTTTCTACTTCGACCTGATCCGCGTTCCACCATGCGCTGTTCTTCTCTACGGTGATGCGGTTCTCAAGAACCCACTCGGTCATGTAGAAGGGGCCGTTGTAGAGCAGGGTCTCCGGGGAGGTGCCGTAATTCTCGGCGCCGACCTCGGTGTAGAAAGGCTCATAGATGGGCGCCATTACCTCGAATTTCACGTAATCGAGGAAGTACGGCAGGTAGTTCTCAAGCTCGCAGACCAGGGTCAGATCGTCTTCCGCGCGGATGGCGATATCGTCCATCGTCACCTCGGTGAGACCGGTCTTATCCTCGGCGTTCACGTAGTCGATGTACGCCTTGCCGTTCTTGAAGGCTTCGCCGTAGTATCCGTATTCCGCGGCGTTCATAGGGTTCAGCAGCTCGCGCCAGCCGAACACGAAGTCGTTCGCGGTCACGTCGGCAACGACCTCGCCCTTGGAATTGACCCACTTCTGGCCGGGGCGCAGGTGGAAGGTCCAGGTCTTGCCGTCTTCGGAAACTTCCCAGCTCTCCGCAGCGCCGGGGATGACGCTGTTGTCTTCCGGGCTCACTTTTACCAGGTTGTCAAAGATGTGGCGGTCAATGGAAAACTCGTTGGAATAGGTCTGCAGGATGGGATTCATCTTGCTCATGGTGGTGATGCGCAGGGTGATTGCGTTCTTCTCCGCGGTACCGGTATACAGGCCCTGCCCGGCATTCGGGTTCACCTCGGCCATCGAGGAGACAGAAAGCGCCAGCAGCAGCACGGCAGCCAGCAATCCCGCAAACAGACGGTTCTTCATGAAAGTTCCTCCTTATGAATGGTTCTGCCCCGAGTTTTCCGGAGCAGGCTTCCTTCCGGCGGAGCGCTTGCACTGACGCCGGACGAATGCTATAATGGAACTATATCACAGATGAAAGCGATTTGCAAATGTTTTTCAAAAAAGATTCATTTTGAAGCCTCAAAGTTTTTCTGGAGTGCCTGATTTGCATATCACGAAGAAAGAATAACCGAAAATGAATGGCAAACTAATAGCTGACGGATTTGATTCCTGCCTTCAGAGCGAAGGAAACGGATTGCACCGGCTCTGCTTTCTTCTGGTGAGGGATCCCAGGGAGGCGGAAGAAGTGGCTTTTCAGGCCCTTCTGCGCCTTGCCGCCCGGAAGGAAAACGACCCCCGGGACGACAGAACATTGCTCTACAGCGCTGCCCTGCGCCTTTCTTCGGACTGGTTTGGGAGAAAACTGCGGAAGGCACCCCGGGAAGATGCCCTCCGGGATACCGCCTATTATCCGCTTGATAATGCGATGCTTTCACTCTTGAGGCGGCCGTTTCCCACAAGGGCAGCTGCGGGACTCTCAGCTGCCGGTTTTTCGGAGGAGGAGATCCGGAAGCTCGCCGGGAGCAGGACTGCGCAGGCGCTTGCAAGTATCCCGGAGGAGGAAATGGAAACCGCACGGAAGGCTTTCCCATGGGAGGACAGGATACCGCTCCTTTCCGACAGGGTGTACGACCGCTTTTCGGAGCGCAGTGTCCCGGTGGAAAACGCGATTCATGAGGCGCGCATCCGTTTTGACAGGCTTTCTCCCATTCTCGCGGTACTTGTCCTTCTCTTTTTCTTCTTCTGCGTCTGGTTTGCGGGGCGGAATGGATAGTGACAAATACGCCGCTTTCCTGTATGATGGAGCTACTTTTCGAGAACAGGAAGGAAAACGATGCAATACTGTGCCTTTGACGAAGGGGCGGCTGTTTTCGACGCCACCCCCGTGGATAATATGTTTATCACGGAGTATATGCTCCGCGCGCCGGGGGACTATGTTAAGGTCTACCTGTATGCGCTTATGCTCTGCCGCCATCCGCAGGAGAGAATGAGCGATGCGTCCCTGGCGAAGGATCTCGGCATGACGGAGGAAGACGTGGCGGATGCTTTCAAGTACTGGGAGCACAGTGGCATCGTCCGGCAGACAGGAGACAATCCGAAGACCTATGCTTTGCTGAGCACGAAGCAGGTTGCCTTGCGCCCGGCGGATCAGTTTTATCACCGGGGTTTTATGGACAGCGCCCGGGAAATCGTAGGAAGGGAACTGACCGTTTCCGAGTGCCAGAAGCTCTTTGACTGGGTGGATGTGTACGAGCTTCCGGAAGAGGTCGTACTCATGCTGCTGCAGACCGAGAAGAAGGGCAGCACGACGGGCCGAATTTCCTTCCGGTATGCAGAATCCACTGCAAAAAAATGGGCGAGAAGCGGTATTCGCACCGTAGAAGATGTGGAGCGCATCGTCGTCATCAGCCGCGAGCGGGAACAGCAGCTCCGCCGCCTGCTGGCGCGGCTCGGCCAGAGTCACCGGGAGCCTTCTTCGGATGAGAAGGAGCTCTACCGCAAATGGCTGGAGGACTGGGGCATGACGCCGGAAGCCGTGCAGGAAGCCTGCCGGGAGACGACGAAAGGCGTTCCAACCATGGCGTATCTGGACGGGATCCTTCTCAGGATGTATCAGAAGGGACTGCGGGAGGCAGGAGAACTCCAGGTGCAGGTACAGAAAGAGCAGGAAGAGAGGGAGTTCGGCCGGCGCATCCTGCAGACACTGGGCCGGGTGGGCGTGACGCCCAGCGAGGAAGACTTGTCCCTGATCCGAAGCTGGAAAGAAGCGGGTGCTGAGGAAGCGCTGATCCTCCTTGCCGCCCAGACGGCGCATAAGCGCGCGGGCGGCGGAAGCCTGGAGGAAACCGGCGGCGTTCTGGAGCGCTGGCGTGCCCGGGGACTTCTTTCGGAACAGGACGTACGCAGGGAGAGCGAACGCGTCCGGCAGGAAAACCGGGAGTTGCGGGAGATTTTCGAGGCGGCGGGCGTTGAGAAGCGGCCTGGCGCAGCGGACCGGGAACGACTTTCCGCCTGGAAGAGCGAAGGCGTTTCGAAGGAACTCATTCTGTTAGCGGCGGAGTACGCGAAACAGCGGCCGGACCCCCTTGCTGCCATGGGCCGCATCCTTTCGGACTGGAAACGGGTGGGCATTATGGATCCAGAGGCGGCGAGGGCGGAGCACGCGCGGCATACGGCGGCGGCCGGAACGGCGACCTCGGCGGCTGTAGATTACACACGGCGGCAGTATACCGATGAGGATTTCCGGAATATGGAAGTCAACCTGGATGATGAGGGGGCGGGCGCATGATGAGCCGGGAGGCGGCTACGCGGGAGGCTCTGTCCGAGCTGGAAGCACAGCGTGCAGGCAATTATGCGGAAGAGCACAGGCGGCGGCAGGAAGTTTCGGAAAAGAGTCCGAAGGCGGCTTCTCTTTTGCTGGAGAGAAGCGCCCTGCTTTCACAGAGCATATCCGATGCCTTTGCCCGCCCCGAGGAAGCGGTGGCGATTTCGGCATCTCTTTCGAAACGGCTTTCTGAGATCGGGGAAAGCCTGCGCAGCGAGCTGCGGGTTCTTGGATTGCCGGACGATTATCTGCAGCCCGTATACCGGTGCCCTATCTGCCGGGATACCGGTTACGTGGGAGAGCTTTTGCGTGAGCCCTGCGTATGCCTGAAAAACGTCCTGCTGAAAAAGTTTTCCGCTGTGGAGGGTCTGCAGGGGCTTGCCGGACAGAATTTCGACACCTTCGACGGGAGTGTTTTCCCGGATGAATTGCAGCCAGGGCAAAAGCTTACCCAGCGTGAAACAATGCTGAAAGTTCGCGCACTGTGCGAACGCTTTGCGGAGGACTTCCTGCCGGGTGAGGGCAGGGGGCTGCTGCTGTACGGGGAGACGGGCGTCGGGAAAACGTTTCTTCTGAACTGCGTGGCGCAGCGCGTTCTTGCCCGCGGGTTCAGCGTCGCTTTCGTCGGCGCCTACCGGATGAGCGAGATCATGCGGCAGAACCAGTTTGACGGCAGCAACGCGGATCTTGTGAATGAGTTTTTGACTTGCGATCTGCTTTGTGTGGACGACCTGGGCAGCGAACCCATGCGACGGGAGACGACGGTGTCCGGCTTTTATTACATCCTGAACGAACGGACAAACGCGGGAAAGGCCTTTGCTGTTTCCACTAACTGTACGCCGCAGCAGCTTTATGCTCGCTATGGCGACCGCGTAGCCGCACGGCTCTGCGACCCGGGAAGGATGCAGGTGTTCCACCTGACTGGCGTCGACGTACGCAGGCGCGCGGCGCAGCTGAAAGAATGAGGCAAAGACCCATGCGTTACATCGACATCGGTGTGAATCTCTTCAGCCGGTCTTTTCCGGAACCGGAGCGGACGCTGGAGGAAGCCGGGGCGGCAGGGGTGTACTGCATCCTGACTGGTTCTGACGGGGAAGAGAACGAAAAGATCGCGGCTTTCCTTCCCGGGCATGAGGTTCTCGGAACCGCGGGCATCCATCCGCACAACGCGGACCGGGCGCGGGAAGAAGATTTCTCGGAGATCCGCCGCCTAGCATCGGAAGAGATGCGGATCGTGGCGGTGGGAGAGTGCGGCCTCGATTACGACCGGATGTTCTCTTCCCGGGAGAACCAGATTCGCTGCCTCGAGCGGCAGCTTTCCATCGCGGAAGAGACGGGGAAACCCCTGTTCCTGCATGAGCGCAGCGCGGTGGAGGACTTCCTTGCAATATTCCGGGAGCGGCCGGCCCTCTGCAAAAGAGCGGTCGTGCATTGCTTTACCGAGGGGCGGGACGTGCTCATGCGGCTGCTTGAGATGGGTTTCCTAGTAGGCGTTACCGGCTGGATCGCGGATGAACGCCGCTCGGACGCACTGAGGGACGCTGTGCGTGTCCTGCCGACGGACCGCTTCATGCTGGAAACGGATGCGCCCTATCTTACGCCCCGGGGGATTCCCGGTCTTGGCAGGACGAACGTACCGGGGAATATCCGTTATGTTGCGGAAAAGCTGGCGGAATGCATGGGGATTTCCACGGAAGAGGTGGAGCGCTGTGCCCTTCGGAATACGCTGCGCTTTTTCGGCCTTGAAACGGAAGGGGAGAAAATCCGGGTATGCCGATAAAGGTACTGGATCTTGATATGGATTTCTTCCTCTCCGGCCCATGCCCGCTGGCTAGGCCGGGTGAGCGCCCGCCGGATGAGACCGCCTTCTCCTGGAGCGAGGGGGAAGTCAGATCCTTTCTTGAAAACAACTGCGGCCTCTCGCGGGAGAGACCCATTCCGGGACGGATTTTTGATACCCACGACCTGGCTCTGGATTTCTGGCAGGACATGATGAAATCCGGAAGGCTTTCCGTTCCCTTTGCCTGCGTCCATGTGGATACCCATTCCGATCTTGCATTCGGACCACCTGGACCTGACTTTGTGCTCATGGCGGTATTGAGCCGGAACCCGGCGGCACGGGCGGCGCTCAGCGCCTTCCGGGAGGGAAAAAAACTGGACGAGGCCAATTATGTGCTGTTTGCAGCAGCGTTCAGATGGTTTTCTGCTCTGATCTATGTACGCAATCCAAAGTCGGTCCAGGACGTACCGCCGTGGCTTCTCGATGGGGAGGGGAATCTCTTCCTGCGCAGCTCCGTATCCGCCCTGCTGGAAGGCGTGAACGGCATGGAGCCTTTAATCCCTTTCCGGCAGGTGGATGACTGGCGTACGTTTTCGGATTCCGGTTTTGCCTTTGCCAGCCTCGCCCAGTCTCCGCGCTACGCGCCCAGACATGCGGATTTCATCATGGACATTTTTCGGGAGTATATCCGGGAAGTTTAGGAAGCCGACTTCCGGCAGGGGAGGATCATTATGGCGTTTGATTTTAAGAGGGAATACAAAGAATTCTACCTGCCGGAAAACAGGCCGGGCTTCGTGACTGTTCCGGCCATGAACTATGTCGCTGTCCGCGGAAAGGGAGATCCCAATCTTGAGGGAGGGGAATACCAGCAGGCCATTGGTCTGCTTTACGGTGTTGCCTATACCATAAAGATGAGCAAAAAGGGCAGCTGCCAGATGGACGGTTATTTCGACTTCGTCGTTCCGCCGCTGGAAGGGTTCTGGTGGCAGGAAGGCGCAGCGGGAACGAATCCTGCTCATAAAGAAAGCTTTCGCTGGATCTCCGTCATCCGCCTCCCGGATTTTGTCACCCGGTCCGGCTTTGAATGGGCGGTTGAAGAAGCAACCCGGAAAAAGAAAACGGATTTTTCCAGGGTGGAGTACCTGACCTGTGAAGAAGGGCTTTGCGTCCAGTGCATGCATATCGGCGCCTATGACGACGAACCCGCAACCGTTACAAGGATGCATGAATTTATCGCGGAGCATGGGTATGTTCCGGATATTTCGGAGAAGCGCCCGCACCATGAGATCTATCTGAGTGATCCGAGGAAAGTGCCGCCGGAAGAGAGGAAGACTGTGATCCGGCATCCGATCAGGAAAGAATAAGCGCTGGTATCCGGGTAAAGCAGGATCCGGCAGGTATGAAGGAAAAGAGGCGTTCGGCTGTGACAAATCAGGAGATGCTATCGGTTGCCATGAGACAATCCGCCGAGGATATCGGATGCGCAGCAGATGACTTCCTGAAAAAGGAGAATGTGACGGTTCACTATCGTCGCGGCGTGAATGCCCGCAAGTACCTGAAAGAGCCGATTACCTGTTCCCTGGTGTCCTATGGGAACAATGTCGTCGCGGCTTCGGCAGAAGTTGTTTCCGGCGTGGTGTCGGAGTATGTCGGGCGGTATGGGTTTTATCGTTGTTTCGAAACCCCAAACCTGCACTGGCTGAATGAACATTTACTGGAAAGAGGACATAAGATCTGCTTTATGGCGGAGTATTACCTTCTGGATACAAATCGGACTTCGGATCTGATCTGCGCGTATGAAACCCGTTTGCTCGGGCAGGCGGATTTTCAGGTTCTGTATCTGCCCGAATGGAGCCATGCCCTCTGCGAGGAGAGAAAAGAGTTGGACGTGCTCGGCATTGGGGCATACGATCGGGGCAGACTGGTCGGTCTGGCGGCATGCTCAGCGGACTGTAAGGACATGTGGCAGATCGGCATAGACGTTCTCCCGGCTTACAGACGGCAGGGGATCGCTTCCGCCCTGACCGGGAAACTTGCGAAAGAAATCATGAAATGCGGCAAAGTGCCGTTTTACTGCTCTGCCTGGTCAAACCTCCGCTCGGTGCGCAATGCCGTGAAGAGCGGTTTTATCCCGGCCTGGGTGGAAATGAACGCTAAGCCGGCTGGAATTGTCGATGAGATGAACCAGGCAGACGGGGAAAAAGAAAGCGACTGAGATGAGGCGCGTGATTCTTTGCTGACGGATAAGAAGTGACCAAAAACCGATGATCCGGTAAGGGGGATGCAGAATGCGGAAGCTTGGAACGATCAGCCGGAAGTTTGCAGTGCTTCTGCTCTGCCTGCTGCCGGCGCTCTCTGCAGCGGAATCCATTCGTGTGCGCATGACACGATTGGAAACGGAGAATGCCCTGACCTTCCGGGTGCGTGGAAACTACGTCTCCGCGGACGGGAAGCTGCTGCTGCCTGACGGTACGGAAGCGGCGGCATTTCTCGCGGAAGGTCGGATTTTATTACATGCGGGGGGAATTGCGGTCGACTGTGGGGAGCGGCTTTCCCTTTTCCGCGCAGAGGGAGAAAGCGAAGCTCTCCTGACCTTTGGGACGAACGGCAACGCTTTCGCCGGCGACCTTCTTCTTGCAATCTCCGGTGGGAAGATCGTCCCTGTGCTGATGCTGGATGTGGAAACGTATGTGGCTGGTGTGGTTCCCTATGAGATGGGAGACTCCTTCCCGACGGAGGCACTTAAAGCGCAAGCTGTGGCTGCTAGAACCTACGCGCTTGCGAGAAAGGGCGCATACGACGACTACGACGTGGTGGACAACACGAACGACCAGGTCTACAGGGGCGTTCCATCGGACAGCCCGCAGTCTGCGCAGGCGGTGCGGGAGACGGAGGGAGTAGTCGCCTTGTATCGGGGCGCGCCCGCAATCTGTTATTACACCGCTTCCAACGGCGGACAGACGGAGCGGGGCGAGGTCGCGTGGCCTGAAAGAAAGAACCGTGATTACGGTTATATGGAGCAGAAAGATGACCCCTATGATCTTGTGAATGAGCGCAGTCCGGTTCGGCGCTGTACCCTCCCGAAAACCTTTGAGTCGGGGAAAGAAGACCCGGCGGCTCGGGTTCTCGTGGAATCCATGGGGGAGGCGCTGAAAGCAGCTGGACTGCCGTCGGATGCTGACCTCGTGCGGCTGGACGCGCTTACAAAGGTATCTGTTGCCTTTCCGGAAAACGATAAAGTCACGCGGGTCCCTGCGGGGCTTTCCATGCGGGCGAAGGTTTCGGCCCGGCGGCGTGTCGAACTTACGGTACCGGCGGAAACATCGGGAGTTCAGGGTACGGCTTCCGTCGTCGGAACCGCTTATACGGAATATGTGGCATATGATAAGGAAATCGAATGGAATTCACCATTCTTCGGCGTGTTAGAGCGGGGGCTTGGGCTTTCGATAAACCAGACGGACAACGAGATCCTGACGATCCTCGAAACGGAAAGCGCCTTTGTGCTTGAAACCCGGCGTTACGGGCACGGAGTTGGAATGAGCCAGCGGGGCGCCGAAGAAATGGCAAACCGCAAGATGAAAATGGAGGACATTTTCTCTTTCTACTACCCGGGGCTGACGCTGACGAAAACGGAAGGAACCGCAACGCCGCCACCCACGATTCCGCCCGCTCTCGCAGCTACGCCGAAACCCACCGCTTCGCCCACGCCGCGCCCGACATTGATGCCACTTTCTACGTTGCCAGAGGGCGCGAGGGTTGCTTGGGTTACGGGCATTGCGGAGGATTCCTCGCTTAATCTGCGCGCTGGTCCGGCTTTGTCTTCCGAGATCCTCCGCAGGCTGTACCTGAATCAACCTCTCGCGGTGATGGAAACAGATGCAGCCGGATGGGCGCACGTATCGACTGACGTGTCAGAAGGTTATGTGCGATCAGAGTATCTGACCTTTGAAAAACCGGAATAAACCGTAATGGACAAGGAGGTTGCGGCGGAGGTTTTCCTTGCCGCAACCTTCTTGTACCTGCAAGGACAAATTGTGCTCAGTTGAGCTAGCAAAGTATAACAAAACAAATAAAAACTCTGCGCTTGACAATCCAGTCAAGGCAGAGTATGATTTGACTCACGCGGTAGTAGCTCAGTGGTAGAGTGCCACCTTGCCAAGGTGGATGTCGCGAGTCCGAATCTCGTCTACCGCTCCATCAACCGGACCTTAGGGGTCCGGTTTTTTACATGTCCCGGATACCGCTTTATTTCTTCATGAGAGTGCTTACAGGACTTTCTGCAAGAAGCTGATCAGTCGGGGACTTTCCGGATGCCCGAAGAATTCTCCACTGGGCTTGTCCTCTTCTATCTTCCCTTCAGAGAGGAAGAGGGTGCGGGAGGAAACCTCGTGAGCGAAGCGCATTTCATGGGTGACCACAATCATGGTCATACCTGACTTTGCAAGTTCACGCATAACGTCGAGCACCTCGCCGATCATTTCAGGATCTAGAGCGGAGGTGGGTTCGTCAAAGAGCATGACTTCTGGATTCATCATAAGGGCTCGCACGATGGCAATACGCTGCTTTTGCCCGCCGGAAAGCTCATACGGATAGCTTTCTTTCTTCTCTTCGAGACCGACCCGTTTCAGCAGACTGATGGCCTTTTCCTCCGCTTCCGCCTGTGACATCTTCTTCAGCTTTACGGGTGCGGCGGTCAGGTTCTTCATGACGTTCATGTTGTTGAACAAGTTGAACTGCTGGAACACCATGCCCATCTTTTCCCGGTGTCTGTTGATGTCGATTTTTTTGTCGCAGATGTCAATACCATCCACAAAAATGCTCCCAGAGGTGGGGATTTCCATCAGGTTCAGGCAGCGCAGGAAGGTGCTCTTGCCACCGCCGGAAGGGCCGATGATAGAAACCACTTCGTGCTTCTGAAAGGTGGTGGAAATGTCGTCCAGCACGAGGAGCTTGTCGAATTTTTTGGTAAGGTGTTCCACGCGGATGACGATATCTTTCTCTTTGCGCGAATCAGAGTTTGCGGCCATGAGCCATCCTCCTTTCGGTCCAGGAGATGAATTTGCTGAAAACAAAGGTCAGGATGAAGTAGATGACGGCGGCGACCGCCAGGCACTCCAGCGTGTTGTAGGTCTTGGCTTTAACGCCGTTGGTACGGTACATGAGGTCCGCGATGCCGATGACGGAGACCACGGAGGATTCCTTAATGACCGTCACAAATTCGTTGCCGAGGGCTGGGAGGATATTGCGGATGGCCTGGGGAAGCACAACCATCGTCATGCCCTGCGCCTTGGATAATCCCAGGCAGCGGGCGGCTTCCATCTGACCGGGATCCACCGCCTGGATGCCTGAACTGATGACCTCATCGACGTAGGCGGCGCTGTTCAGGCTC
>JAIKWN010000224.1 GCA_024684665.1 Clostridiales bacterium
TCGGATCGTTCAGGGGCATTTTGCAGACATTGACCACCGTATTGCCCAGCTTGATGATATTATTGGCAGTCTTGTTTCAGAGCACGAGGGACACATCTCTCTTCTCTGTACGATCCCCGGGATCGACCGGCGTACAGCGATTACGATCCTTTCCGAAATTGGCACGGATATGACGCAGTTTGGTTCCTCCAAACGCCTTTGCAATTGGGCGGGTCTGGCTCCTGCCAGCAATCAATCTGCAGGCAAAAAGAAGTCTGTCAGTATTTCCCGTGCTGGTGTTTACTTGAAGCCTGCCCTGGTCGAGGCTGCCCATGCTGCTGTGAAATCCACGGAAAAGCAGCCGTATTACCGTATCAAGTATGAGCGCTTGATGCGGCGTCGGGGCAAGAAGCGCGCTGTCATCGCGATCGCCAGAATGATTCTGACTGCGATCTACGTAATGCTCTCTACCGGTGAAGTCTTTAATCCAAGCGATTTGGAGAAGTACGATATGCCGGAAGGTCTCAAAAAGAAGCATACCTTTTCTTCCGCAAAAGAAGCGGTTAAGCTGCTGGTATCTCATGGGCTGATTCCGGAAGGGTCAATATCCTTGGACGCTTTAGCCAGTTAGCTTTCTTGCAGATAGGATATTTCCGCATCCTTTGGGATGCTTTCTTTGTTGCGCCTGTTTTCTCTCCTGGGCTGCCCCTAACCGTTTACGATGTTTTCACAGTATGCTCCTTTCTCAGCAATACGATATCATCATATTGAAAAACGGGAAGGGATGCAAGATGGTTCGCTCCGTTTACGGGCGTTTACGGGCTGTTTCGACGGCCCAGGAAGAGACGGACAAGGTTGACAGCCGCCAACCATGCTGTTACAATCTGCGCGAACCGGTATGAGGCGCGGACGTCCGGCCGTCGGTTCGGAAAGAAGGGACGAATGCATGGAAAAGGCGCGCGGCAGTTCGCCGCTTTTCCGGATCGTTTGCTCCCTGTTTTTCCTCGCGTCCCTGGCAGTTGACGCAATGCTTCTTCTGTATGCCGCGGAACTGATCGCGAGGCGGAATGGAGACGGGATCCTCGTCTGGTCCGCCGCGCGGCCAGACCAGTTGGCGACCTGCGTGACGCTGCTCTTTCTGCTACTGCTCTCGGCCGTTTCGCTTTTCCCGGTCCGCCGCGGGATCCGGCTGATCCATACGCTTGCCCTGCTGCTTTTTACGGTCAGCTACTTTAAGCTGGATTATCGGGGAGAGCCTCTGCTGCTCACGGATTTTTTCCAGGCAAAGGAAGGCATCGCTATTGCGGGTAAGCTGCGCCTTTTCCCGCCATGGTACCTGATCCTCTGCTGGGCTGCTCTCTTTGTTTTTATTCCTTTGCTATTTCCGAAAAAGAGGCTTCCGTTTCCAATGGTTCCCCGACTGTGCCTTGGCGCCGCGGCGGCAGTAGGTTTCGGCTTTGGCCTGACGCGGGCGGCCGCCATGCCGTTAACGCCTTCCTGGCAGTATACTGCGCTTTACGAATACAACGGGTTTTTCCTGGGGCTGCTGTCCACGCGGCCGCGGCAGGAACTGACTCGGCCGGAAGATTACTCACGGGAGCGTATCTTCTCGGTTCTGGGGGAAGCGGACGGGGAAGGGAGCGCCACTCCGGAAATCAGGCCGGATATCTTCTTCGTCATGAGCGAATCCCTTTTCGATCTCGCTTCCGTCACAGATCTTAAAATGACCGCGGATCCGCTTGAAGGGATGTGGGCCCTCATGGAAGAAGGGATCGGCGCAGAGGCCATCACGCCCGGGTACGGCGGTGGTACCTTCTATTCGGAATACGAAGTACTGACGGGCTATCGCTCCAAGGATACGCCGTCTCGCCTCTATTACGATACAGAAATCATCCGGGACGGAATGAAGAGTGTGGTTTCCGCTCTCAAAGCGCAGGGCTATGAGACCGCGGCGCTGCACCCGAATACGGGCATGTACTACAACCGGGTCAGAAGCTACAAAGCGTTGGGATTTGATCGGCGGCTGTTCAAAAGCGAACTCGGGAAATTCGATACGTATATCGGACCCTACCCCTCCGACCGAGATCTGTTCGCGAAAGTACTCGCCTTGTACGAAAAAGACCGGAAGGAAGACACGCCGCACTTTTATCACATCGTCACCTACCAGAACCACGGTGCTTACGGGTATTCCTACGACCGCAAGGATATTCGCGTGCTGAATCGGGAAGGCGAAGAAAAGAACATGGCCGAGAATTACGCGAACGCGGTTCTTACCCATGTAGAAGCGCTGAACGATTTCGTGGATGCCCTCCGGGAGAGCCCCCGTCCCGTGCTTCTCGTGCTGTGGGGGGATCACGCGCCGGCGGTGGGCGCCTTCGGGGTAAAGCTTCCCGTCGGGGCGGCGACAAAGTCGAAATTTTATACGACGCCCCTGTTGATCTGGAACAATTACGGAGCCCGGTATGAGTGGCCCCGCAAATACACTCCGACCTACCGGATCGGGGCCAGGATCCTGTATCTCCTCGGAATGGAGACAGACAGGTACGACCGATGGCTCGCACTGTCGGATACGCCGGACATGGTCACCGCCCTCGGCATCCTGGAGAAGAATGGCCGCTTTTATGAGGACAGGGCGGATTATGACGCCCTGGATGCGGACATGAAACTGCTCCATTACGACCGGCTTCTCGGGGAAAACTACGCGGAGGAGGCGTCGCCGTGATTCGGATGGCAGAGAGAATCGGGCTGTTGCGCTTCCTCGCGCTCCTGCTGCTTCTCGCGGCGGCTATCCTCGGATTCGGGCGGCGTTTCGCTGCGACGGAGAAGCCGGAGCTGTATGCGGCGGAACTGGAACCGACACAGCCGGAAGCTGCTCCGACCAAGACGGTCAGCGTGCGGTTTTCCGGTATGTCCCTTTTCCGCGTGAACGCGCTGTATGTAAACGGGAGACGGGTTCCTGTCCGCTACAGAGAGAACATCGGTTATTCGGACTGCCGCCTCTCTGTGGACGAGGGAGTCTTTTCGCCAGGGGAAACCTGCCGTATTTCGGTCGGGAAGCAGTACCCGATTTCCTTCGGCGTCATCTACAGAAGTAATACGATCGAATTTTCGCCCGGGTCGTAACCGCCCGGCGGGACGGAACCCGGGGAGAGACGAGATGAGAATTTATCAGCCGGCCATGGGCGTGGGAACCGCCTATCCGGAGGACAGCTTCGTCGTGATAGACGATTTCGGCGCGGAAGCCGGGCGCGGAGGCGTCAGTGCGCGGATGCTGCCCCGCATGTATCCCATGCGGCCGCTGTCCGTCGAAATGAGCTTCCAAGCGGAGGAACCGGCGCGGGATCTGCTCTTCGGAGCCCTTTCTGCCCGGGCGGAACGGCTACGGGCGCAGGAGGGATCTCCCGCAGCGCGGCTCTTTACCCGCTGCGCCCTCCGGGACGAAGCCCGCAAAGCGTATTTTATGCGCATGGGTTTTGACGATTACGATGGGGTGGAGCTGTACGCCTTGGACGTCGAAAAAAACGCTCTTGAACGCAGGATCTATCCGCCTCTGGGCACGGAGATCGTGCAGGTGGATCTCTCCACCCGCCCCCGGCGCGAGTTGTTCGTGTCTGACCTCGCCCAGGCTGGCGCGCCGGAGCATGCGCCGGAGTGGCTGGAGGACCGGATGCGGGGGGAAGTATTTCTGGCCCTCGCCATCTATCGGGAGCGCGACGCAGCTTCACAGCTGCTCATCACGGGAAACCGCCGGGAAGCCATGCTGGACATCGTCACCACTGCGCCAAAGTGGCAAGGGAAAGGCGCTGCAACCGCCCTTGTCGCGGAGGCCGTGCGGCTACTGTCGCAGCAGGGCGTGCCATGGCTGACAGCACGGGCGGAACGGAGGAACGCGGCGGCCAGCCGGTTATTCCGTCTCTGTGCTTTCGACTGGGTGCGGACGGAAGAGCTGCTTTTGGGGGAGGATCTGGGCTGAAGGGGCCATTGGGAGAACAGGAGGTACGGAAATGAAGCGTTTTTCGGGCAGCTTTGTGGCGCTGGTAACACCGTTCCACGGGGACGGGAGTGTCAACTTTGAAAAGCTCCGGGAGCTGGTGGAGTGGCAGATCGGACAGGGAACGGACGGCATTGTCGCCCTGGGCACCACGGGTGAATCCAGCACTATGAGCCACGAGGAGGACGACGACGTCGCCCGCTGCATCCTGGAAACAGCGGCGGGGCGCGTTCCCGTCATCTGCGGCGCGGGTTCAAACAGCACGGAGACCCAGCTGATGAAAAGTCGCAGGTACGCCGACATGGGTGCGGACGGTCTCCTACTCATCACACCTTATTATGTGAAAGCCAATGATGAAGGCATGTACAGGCATTTCGCCACGGTGGCGGACGCGGTGGATACGCCCATCATCCTTTACAATGTACCGGGGCGCACAGGCTGCTCCATTTCCGTGGCTTGCGCGAAGCGGCTTGCCGCGCATCCGAACATCGCGGGCATCAAAGAAGCCAGCGGTAACATCTCCTATGCCGCGGATATCGCGAGGCTAGTATCGGACGACTTCGTCATGCTCTCCGGCAACGACGATATGATCGTTCCGATCCTCAGCCTGGGCGGAAGCGGCGTAATTTCCGTCCTCGCGAACGTCTGCCCCGCAGCGACGCACGAGATGGTCGCCTCCTACCTCGCGGGGAACGTTGCGCGGGCGCGTGACCTGCAGCTTCAGTACCTCGATCTGGTGCACGCCCTATTCTGCGAAGTGAACCCCATCCCGGTGAAGGAAGCCATGAACCAGCTTGGCATGGCGGTGGGCGGCTACCGCCTGCCCCTGTGCGAGATCTCCCCGGCGGGGCGGGCGCGGGTCGCGGACGCGCTGGAGGCTCTGCGATGAAGAAGATCGCACTCGTCGGCGACGGCCGCATGGGGAAGGTACTGGAATCCCTCGCCCGGGAGGCGGATGTCAGCGTTGTCGGAATGGTCGGCTATGATCATGCGAAGCGGCTTTCGGAGATTCCCGGCATCGGGACTGCGGATTGCGCGTTGGATTTTTCCTATCCGGGGAACCTGCAGCCCCTGATGGAAGATGCAAAGGCGCTACGTCTCCCCCTTGTCATCGGCACTACCGGTCTTTCGGAGCAGCAGGGTGAGGAGATCTGCAAAGCGGCGGAGATCCTGCCCATTGTCTGGGCGGATAACTTCTCCATGGGCGTTACCGTTCTCCTGCGCCTGGCAAGGCAGGCGGCTGCCGCCCTGCCCTCCTATGACATCGAGCTGACGGAGACGCACCATCGCATGAAGGAAGATGCGCCCAGCGGAACGGCAAAAGCGCTTCTGCGCGCGGTGGATCCGGAGAAAAAGCACCCCCTGCTTTTTGGGCGGGAAGGGCGGCCCGGTTCCCGGGGACGGGAAATCGGCGTTCATTCTCTGCGGGGCGGAACGGTCGCCGGCGAGCATCGGCTGCAGTTCTTTGGCCCTCTTGAAGAGCTGGAGCTGCGGCACCGAGCGGACAGCCGAGAAGTCTTCGCACGGGGCGCCATGCGAGCAGCGGAATTCGTCTGCACAGCTGCGCCGGGGCTGTACACGATGGAAGACGTGTTGTTCAGGAGGGAAGCTTGAAAAGGAAGCAAATAAGTAAAAAGAAAACAGCATTTCTTGGTCTTGCAGCGCTGTTTATGGCGCTGCTGACTGTTCCTGCCGGGGCGGAAAGGAAGGAAACGGCAATGCAGGAAATCCCCATTCAGGAGGTCTGCCCCGTCCGCATCGGACAGACAGAAAACGCGGAGGCGGGCACGGGCTGCACGGTGTTTCTGTGCGAAGACGGTATGCGGGCCGGGCTGGACGTCCGGGGTGGTGGCCCCGCGTCCCGGGAACCCTTGCTCCTTGATCCCCTGATGGCCGCGGATACGATCCACGCTGTCGTGCTGGCGGGCGGAAGCGCGTTCGGTCTTGGTGCGGCAGATGGTGTGATGGCCCTCCTGGAAGAGCGAGGCACGGGCTATGACGTGGGCGTGACGCACGTTCCGCTCGTCGTACAGTCGGACCTTTTTGACCTGACCGTGGCAGACGCCTTTACGAGGCCGGACGCGGAGATGGGCCGCCGGGCGGCAGAGAAGGCAATCGCGGCGCCGAATTACCGGGATGGAAATTTCGGCGCGGGCTGCGGCGCAACCGTCGGAAAGATCGCCGGCATGGATACCTGCATGAAGACGGGCATGGGAAGCTTCGCCCTGCAGGTCGGAGAAATGAAGGTTGGCGCTGTCGTGGCGCTTAACTCTCTGGGTGATATATTTGATCCCAATACCGGTCGGCAGATCGCGGGGCTGCTGACGGAGGACAGAAAGGCCTTGCGCAGCACGGCGGAATATATGCTCCGCTCTACTGAAGTCGTGGACAACAAATTTGTCGGCAATACAGCGCTGGCCGTGGTCCTGACGAATGCAGCCTTTACAAAGGCGGAACTCTGCAAGATCGCAGGGATGGCGCACGACGGGTTTGCCCGGACGATCCGCCCCGTGCATACCTCCGCGGACGGGGACAGCATTTACGCGATATCCGCAGGTAATCTCCCGGCGGATCGGGATCTGGTCGGTATGCTGGCGGCAGAGGCGCTTAGCCGGGCTGTTGTCCGCGCGGTCGCGTCGGCTGATAGCGCTTACGGATATCCCTCGGCGATGGAACTGGGAACGCTCGGTGAATAAAACCCTGACGAAACAAACCGACATACGCCCCGCTGCGGCGTCCGGAAAACCGGACGGTGGCAGGGCGTCTTTGAATTGAATCACAAACCCATGCTTTTGTCCGGAAACGCTTGCACAAGCGTTCAAAATGCGCTATCATACAAGGTGATGCATTGTCGGTATCACACATGCAAAGCGGAGGTCTGAAACGGGCTGCGCTTTGTCTGGATTCGATATTTGCGGCGGAGCCGCTTGACATACAGGAGGAACAGTTTGTCCGAATCGGAAACCCCAAGGCGCAGGAGAAGAACACAGAGGGCGC
>JAIKWN010000008.1 GCA_024684665.1 Clostridiales bacterium
ATGGAAGGCGTTTGCGCCGACAGTGGTAACGCCGTCCGGGATGCTGACGGAAGAAAGCCTTGAACAGCCCTCAAGCATACCGTCGGGTATTTCTGTCAGGGCTGTATCCGACGCAAAACTGATGGCGGCAAGAGCTTTGCAGTTGCGGAAGGCAAAACTCTCTATCTTTGTGACGCCTTTGGGCAAATTGATCGTTACATTTACCGGGTTTTCCGGATCGATGACGGGAGGGGTAGAACCTTGGAAAGCTCTTTCTCCGATTTGCTTCAGGGTGCTTGGAAGGCTGACAGTTTTCAGCGCGGTGCATCCTGCGAAGGCATAACTGCCGATTCTGGTGATGCCGGATCCCACAGTCAGCTGTTCAATTTTGGCTTTATCTGCGTTCCAGGGCGCCTGGTTGAGTTCAAAGTCATACGTCGCGCCGCTGCCTGAGAGAGTCAGGAGATAATTGCCGGATTCCAGCGTAGAAAGGGCATAAGTGACAGCGTCACCGCAAGACTGGATGATTTCGTAGTACACATCGTTCTCTTCGCAATATGTTTTTGCATAAGCGTCAGCTGAACCCACGACCGTACAGCCGCTGGAGAACGCAGTTTTTCCAATCTCTGTCAGGCTGTCCGGCACAGTAATCCGCGCCCCGGTAGCAAGATCTGAAAGAGCGCTGTCCCCGAGGGAAACAAGTCCCAAGGGCAGTGAAACGGTGGAAAGCGTTTCACAATCTTTGAAAGCGGAAGCGGAGATGGATGTCAGACCGCTCATAAACCTGACGGCGGTAAGCGCTTTGCATCCTTTGAAGGCAGAGATGCCGATGGTTTTAATGTTCTTTGGTATAGACAAAGAAACCAGCGCTTCGCAGCCTTTGAAAGCAGCTTCGGGGATTTCATTCATACTGGCTGAAAAACTGACAGAAGCAAGTGCTTCGCAACCTTCAAAAACGAAAGAACCCAGTGATGTAACGTCATCCGAGAATGAGACAGATGATAGCTTTTTGCAGCCGTTGAAAGCGGCCTCGCCGATGCTTGTAATACTATCTGGAAGGGAAATCTTTGTGAGATAGGCACAACCACTCAGAGCGTAGTTACCAATGGTCGTGATACCGCTTTCCACAGTTGCGGTAACGATAAACCCCTTTCTATTTGTCCATGGAGCCGGATCTTCATTTGAATAATTCTTCATCGCTCCGGTACCGGAAATGGTAAGAGAAAGCGCGCCGTTAGTTAACGAAACTGTCAAGGCATATTCAGCGTTTTCACCGCAGGGGCCGAAAAGCGGAACGAAAACAATATTGTTATTTGCGCACCAGTGTTGTACTAGAGAGTCCGGGGAACCATATACCTTTGCACTACTGGGAAAAGCGCTGTCACCGATATCTGTAATGCTAGAAGGGGCAAGAATATGAACGTCACTTTTTATGTTGGAGAAGGTAAACTTGCCAAGGGTTGAGATCCCATCAGGAAGAGAAATAGCGCTAAGTTCAGAACAATCTTGAAAAGCGGCATCTGCAAGGGTAGATAGGCTGCTAGGCAGAACAATAGCAGTCAATCCCTTGCATCCGGAAAACGCTTTTGTTCCGATGGAGGTTATGCTGTTTCCAAGTGTCACGGCGGTCAGCTTTTCGCATCCTTCCAATGCGTGAGCGCCGACATGACTTATGCCCTCTTCTACTAGGAGCGCTGTTATTGCGCCTCTCTGATTAGCCCATGGGACTTGATCCATGCTTTCGTAATCTCTCATTGTACCCTTGCCCAAAATTCGGAGGGTATAGGTTCCCTCGCTTGTGCCGGGCTCTAGGGCATAGCGAACGCCATCCCCGCAGGGCTGCTCGTTCAGCGTCACGAAGGGGATGCTGTTGGTTTCACAGTAGGTTTTGATATCTGATGGATTGTACCCGTATACCGTAGTCAGAGAGGAAAGGGCATCCTTGCCAATGCTGGTGACGTTTACTGGGATAGTGATCGCGCTGCCTGTCGGAAGGCCGGAAAATGCTCTGGTGCCGATCGAAGTCAGCGTATCCGGCAGAATAAGGTTTAATATTGAGGTGCAGCCGAGGAAAGCGGATGAGCCGATGCTTTGCAGCCCGCTTTTGATGCTGACTTCCGCAAGCGCTGCACAGTTCCGGAAAGCGCTATCTCCAATGCTGGTTACGCTTGCGGGGATAGCAAGTGAGGGAAGGGATGAGCATCCTTCCAGCGCAGAACCGCCAATGGAAACGAGTCTTGTGGGCAGGGTAAAGGTAGTCATATTCGAACAGCCGCGGAAGATATTTCTGGGCAGAACGGTAACGCTTGACGGAAGTACGGCGCGAGTGAGGGAAGTGCACTCCATGAAAACGGAATCGCCCAGGGAAACCGCAGACGTTGTCGCGTGCAGTGCAACGATTGTGAGGGCGGCACATCCGCGGAAGGCGTTTGCGCCGACAGACCGAAGGGCGGCGGGCAGATAATAGCCGCGCGTGGCTATGGTGCCATCCTCTTTGGCGTACCGTTCGCCAAGCTGGGTAAGCTTCGAGCAATTCTGAAATGCAGAAACCCCGATATGGGTAATTCTTTCAGACAGGATAAGGGTCGTCATGTTTGAGCAGCCCCGGAAGGCCGCTGAGCCAACGGATATATCCCCTTCCGTATTATCTCCAAAGATGGCGACCTGCGTTAGGGAGAGGTTGCTTTCAAACGCGGATTCGCCGATGCTGATGCCCTGCGTCCCGACGGTAAAGCCCAATGACCGGATGCCGCATCCGTAGAAGGCGCGTTTGCCGATGGATTTCAGCGTGGAGGGGAGGGCAAGCGTCCGGTAGATGATGCTTCCGTCCTCGCCCCGCGCCGGATAGCAAAGGATCGAGCAGCCGTCAAAGGCGCTCTCGCCGATGGTTTCGATTCCGCCCTTGATGTCCTCCTTGAATGTGGCGGACTGCAGTCTTTTGCAGCCGTAGAAAGCGCGTTCGCCGATTGAACGAAGAGAAGTTGGAAAGCCCGCGGACAGAAGCCCCGCGCAGTTCGCGAAGGCGCGGTCGCAGATGGTGAGCTCGGCTCCCGCGGCGAATACGATAAACCGGAGGGCGTCGCAGCCCTCGTACGCGGATTTCCCAATGGTTCCGATGTTTCCGTAAACCTGTAGCTGGTATTGGGGATCGCCATTCTCGTCCGTCGCGTACTGTTCCCCCTGGAAACTCTTGCAGTCCCGGAAGGCTTCTTCTCCGATTTCGGCTAGGGAGGAAGTGAGGTTCGCAGATACGAGGGCGGAGCATTTGGCGAAGGCGCGCCTGCCGATTGTCATGACGCCGTCCGCCAGCTGAACCGTAGTCAGCGCCGTGCAGCTCTCGAAAGCGGATTCACCGATCTGCCGTACCTTGCCGTAGATCCGGATGGAAAGAAGGGATTCGCAGCCGTAAAAGGCGCGCTTTTCGATAGTCTGCAGCTGCTGCGGCGGATCGACGGAGGAGAGGGCCGTACATCCTTCAAAGCAGGATTCACCGATCTCCCGGAGAGAATTCGGGAAATCACAGGCCGTAAGAGAGGCGCAGCCGTAGAAGGCCCGATCCGAAAGGACGGAAAGGCCTTCCGAGAACGAAACGTCTGTAAGCCCGGAGCATTTTTCAAAAGCGGATTCCCCGACGGACTGCACCCGGGAGGAGATCACGACCTGCTTCAGCTCGCTGCGGTTCAGGAAAGCGCGATTCCCGATGGCTGTAACCGGATATCCCTGGCACCAGAGCGGCAGGGTTAGAGTATCCCCGTTTCCTCCCAAATAGCTGCAAAGAGTCGCTGCCCCGGTGGGATCAAAGTCACCGTCTGGGATTTCGAATTCGTAATTCCCTTCTGTAACGACCTGCGCTCCCGCGCAAAACGCGCACAGGCACAGCAGGACGAGCAAAAGGAAAAGGAACATGCGCTTTTTCATGGAACTTCCTCCGGATCCTATGAAAAGGGGCAAAACCCTACAATACTACATTATGTATTATACACGATGAGTAAGGGCTTTGTCCACAAGAAGAACCGCCTTGCGGCGGTTCTTCTGGCGATATTCCGTTGTCCGTAGATTACCGGCCGAACTGGGCGTCGTTGTTGCCCGAGACGGTGGTCCACATCTCCAGCATGTTGATCGGGTCGTTGAAGTCCGCGATCCAGCCGTTGCGGGCGATGCCGAAGTTGCCTTCCTTGCGCTCGTTCAGGAACACGGCCCAGTCGATGGACTTGATGGTCATGTTGATGCCGATCTGTGCGAAGTCCTGCTGCAGACATTCGGCAATCGCGATGTGCCCGGAGGTATTGTTGGTCAGATACTCAAAGGCGATCGGGGTGGAGGCGCTCAGCATGTTGTTCGCATCGAACTCGTAGCCCGCGCTCTTGAGCAGCTCGATGGCCTGCTCGACGTCCGGCTCCTCGGCATAGTAGCCGTCAGCGCCGTTCGGATAGTTCCAGCCCGCCGCATCCTTGAAGATGCCGCCGTTGCCGTCCAGCATGCCCGCTGGGATGAAGGAGGTGGCAATCTTCTGGCCGGTCTGGCCGGCGGTATCGATGATGTACTGGCGGTCGATGAGGAGGGACATGGCCTTGCGCATCGCAGCAGCCTGCTCAACGGTCTTGCCGTCGAACATCGGGGCCTTGACGTTGAAGATCACATAGTAGGTGCCCAGCTCGTCAACAATGTGGAACTCCGGATTATCCAGCAGGGACTGGATCTGGTCGTTCGGAACAGAGTCGATGAAGTCCAGGTCGCCGTTCTGATAAGCAGCGTAGATCGCGGTGTCGTCGTCGGAGAGCATGAACTCAAGGCGCTCGATCTTGACGTTCTCGGCATCCCAGTAGTTCGGGTTCTTGACGTAGACCATGGAAACGTTGTGTTCCCAAGACTCGAGCGTGTACGCGCCGCTTGAAACGAAGCCGGCCTCCAGCGCCCAGGCACCGGGGTTGTCAGCCGTCGCGGAAGCTTCGACGCATGCCTTCTGCACCGGGAAGAAGGTCGGGAACGCAGCCAGGTCCAGCATGTAGGCGCAGGGGGCCTTCAGGGTAACGGTAAAGGTCTTTCCGTCTTCAGAGGCAACGGCCTGCAGGTCGGACGGATAGCCGGCGATGCCGTCGAACATATAACTGTAATCAGCGGCGGTCTCGTCGGCCGCGGCGCGCTTCCAGCTGTACTCGAAGTCGTGCGCGTCGAGAGGCGTGCCGTCGGACCACTTGAGGCCCTCGCGGATGGCGAAGGTGTAGGTCAGGCCGTCTTCGCTGACTTCATAGCCGGTCGCGAAGTTCGGGGAGAGGTTGCCCTCGGCGTCATAGGTGTACAGGCCGCCGAAGCTGTTGGCCGCGAGGCAGGCGCCGTCGACGGAGCTGTTCAGGGCCGGGTCGAGCTTGTCCGGCTCGGAGGCCAGCTGCAGGCGCAGGGTCTTGTTCTCGCCGAAGTCGCTGTACATAAAGAACTTCGTGGCATAGGCGTTGGAGTAGTAACCGGTCAGGCCCTCGCGCGCCATATACACGTCGTTGTAGTAGTAGATCGGCACGATGGCGCCGGTCCCCATCAGTTCGTCCTCGGCCTCGTGCATGAGCTTCATGCGCGCGGCGAAGTCGGTGGTGGACTTGATCTCGGCGATGCGGGCGTCATAGCCCGTCCAGTCGGGCTCGCTGCCGGCATCTGCCAGCGCGACCGCGGCCGCGATCATCATCACAGCCACAAGCAGTGCGATGAGTTTCTTCATTGGGGTTTCCTCCTAAAATATATTGGTAAAGACGGGGTATCCGTCCTACCTTCATCTGTGATGGCACGCCACGAAGCGTCCGGGCTCGATCTCCCGGAGTTCCGGGCGGCTTTCCGCGCATTCGGGGGTGGCGTAGCGGCAGCGCGTGCGGAAGGGGCAGCCCGCCGGCATGTGCAGCGGCGAGGGGACGTCGCCCTCCAGGACGATGCGGTTCTTGTGCCGCGCCATCTCCGGGTCTGGCATGGGGATCGCAGAGATCAGCGACTCCGTATAGGGATGAATGGGCTTCGTGATGACGTCCATCGAGGGACCGATTTCCACGATGTGCCCCAAGTACATGACGGCGATTCGCCGACTCATGTGCTGGACGACCAGGAGATCGTGCGCGATAAACAGATACGCGATACCCAGTTTCTCCTGCAGCTCTTCAAAGGTGTTGATGATCTGCGCCTGGATGGAAACGTCCAGCGCAGAGACCGGTTCGTCGCAGACGATGAAGCGGGGATTGACCGCAAGAGCGCGCGCGATGCCGATGCGCTGGCGCTGTCCGCCGGAGAACTCGTGCGCGTAGCGGTTCGCGTGTTCGCTGTTCAGGCCGACCAGGGTGAGCAGTTCCGCGATGCGCTCCTGCCGCTCCTTGCGGTTTGCGTAGAGCTTATGGATATCCAGCGGCTCTCCGATGATGTCGGAAACGGTCATGCGGGGGTTCAGTGAGGAATAGGGATCCTGGAAGACGATTTGCATGTCCTTGCGGAAGCCGTCGATGGTTTTGTCCGTCACCGGCTTGCCGTCGAAGATCACCTCGCCCGACGTGGGCTTGTAAAGATGCAGGATCGTGCGCCCGACGGTGGTTTTTCCGCAGCCGCTTTCGCCCACCAAACCAAGGGTCTCGCCCTCGTCAATGGTGAAGCTGACGCCGTCGACCGCTTTTAGCTGCAGCTTGTCCAGCATACCGGATTTGACGGTAAAGTACTGCTTCAGGTCGCGGACCTCAAGCAGATGCTTTGCTTCGCTCACTTGCCGTCACCGCCCTTTCCTGCCGCTATCCCGGCCGCCTCTTGCTCCATCATCTGCCGCACGTTGTTCCAGCAGGCGGCGATGTGGTTCTCGTTCACGCGGACTTCTTCTGGATGCTCTCGCAGGCAGATTTTCATCGCCCGGTCGCAACGTGAGGCGAAAGCGCAGCCCGCTGGGAGATTCAGCAGATCCACCGGAGTGCCCGCGATGGGGATCAGCTTTTCGTGTTTTTCCTGGATGCGCGGGATGGAGTGGATCAGTCCCTTCGTGTATTCGTGCCGCGGGTTGTAGAAAATTTCATCCGCTGTGCCACGCTCGCAGACCTTACCCGCGTACATGACGATGATTTCATCGCACATGTCGGCGATGACGCCGAGGTCATGGGTGATCATGATGATGGCCATGCCGAGTTTCTTCTGCAGGCTCTGCATGAGCTCCAGGATCTGCGCCTGGATCGTCACGTCGAGGGCTGTCGTCGGCTCGTCTGCGATCAGGATATCAGGTTCGCAGGCAAGGGCCATAGCGATCATAACGCGCTGGCGCATGCCGCCGGAAAGCTCATGCGGATACTGTGCAAGGCGCTTTTCCGGTTCGTTCACGCCGACCAGCTGCAGCATTTCGAGCGCACGGGCCTGCGTCTCTTCCCGGTTCCGGTCCGTATGGATGCGGATGGCTTCACGCAGCTGGCTGCCGACGGTGAAGACGGGGTTCAGGCAGGTCATCGGATCCTGGAAGATCATGGAGATGCGGCTGCCGCGGAAGGCCTGCATCTGTTGTTTAGAATAATTCAGGATGTTTTCCCCGTTGAAGAGCACTTCACCCTCCGTCACACGGCCAGTATCCGTCAGGATACGCATCAGGGAATAAGCGGAAACGCTTTTGCCGCTGCCACTCTCGCCAACGATACCGAGAACGTGCCCGCGGTCCAGGTTGTAGGAGATGCCGTTGACGGCGCAGACCTCCCCCGCGTCCGTGAAGAAGGAGGTGTGCAGGTTTTTGACCTGCAGAAGCGGTGTGTTGCTCATGCGATCACTTCCTCAGCTTCGGGTCGAAGGCGTCCCGCAGACCGTCGCCCAGCAGGTTGAAAGACAGAACGATCAGACAGATGCCGACCGCCGGAAAGACCATTTTGTACGGATAGGCCTGCAGTGCCTGACGCGCTGCGTTCGCGAGGGAGCCCAGCGAGGGCATCGGCGCTTGGACGCCGAGGCCGATGAAGCTGAGGAAGCTCTCGGTGAAGATGGCCGAGGGGATCTGCAGCGCCGTGGAAATGATGATAACGCTCATGCAGTTCGGCAGGATATGCCGGCGGATGATACGCCCCGGCTTCGCGCCCATCGCGCGCGCCGCGAGCACGTATTCATTGTTCTTGATAGTTAAGATTTGGCCGCGCACGAGGCGCGCCATTCCGACCCAGTAGAGGAGCCCGAAAACCACGAACATCGAAAGCATGTTCGTTCCGATGGCGGCGAGGGCTGTCCCCTGTAGGCTCTGCCCCAGGATCTGGTCCAGTACGACGGAGAGCAGGATGACCATCAGCGTATCGGGCAGGGAATAGATTACGTCTACGATGCGCATCATGACGAGGTCGACCCGTCCGCCGGCGTATCCGGCGATGGAGCCGTACAGGAGACCGATGATGAGGACGATCAGGGAGGCGAAGAAGCCGACAGCCAGCGATACCCGCGCACCGTAAATTACGCGGATGAAATAATCCCGGCAGAGCTCGTCCGTTCCGAAGATATGGGGGAAAACCTTTTGCCCTTCGTCGATGGCTTTCTGTTCCATTTCAGAATAGACGAAAGGCGCCAAGTTCTTTGCACTGCGGTCCCGCTTGCCGTTTACCGTGACCATGCCGGAGTAGGTGTAGGGCACGATCATGGGAGCGACAATGATGGTGACCAGCAGAATCAGCAGGACGATCATGGAACCCACGGCCAGGGGATTGCGGAAGAGCTTCTTCATGCCATCCTGAAAGAAGGTGGTGGATTCGCGCATAGTTTCCTGCTGCGCCTTCTCCTCATCCGTCGCCGACTCGAAGGCTGAAACATCCAGCTGCATGCTGAAAGGGCGCTTTGCGGGCGCCTTGCCCGGATCGTATTCCTTCTTCGAACTGAAGGCAGGAATGTTCTTTTCGCTCATGATTCCGTCCTCCTTAGTCGAAGCTGATTCGCGGATCTACGACCTTGTAAACGAGGTCGGAAATCAGCGTCATAGTTACCATGAGTGTAGCCAGGAAGATCGTGGTGCCCATGATCATGGGATAATCGCGGTTCGAGATACCCTGCACGAATTTTGTACCCAAGCCGCCAGTGGTGAAGACGGACTCCACCACCATGCTACCCGTTAGGATATAGGCTGTCATGGGACCGACATAGGTGATGACGGGGATGAGCGCGTTTTTGAGCGCGTGTTTGAAGATAACGAGCCGCTCTTTCACGCCCTTAGCGCGGGCCGTGCGGATGTAATCCTGCCCCAGCACGTCCAGCATAGAGGTTTTGGTTAGCCTCGTGATATAGCTCATGGGCGAGAGCATAAGGGCGACGACCGGGAGCACATAGGAGGGATTCTCCGTGGAAAAGATCGGGAACCAGCCCAGCTGCAGGCAGAAGACGAGCAGTAGCAGCGTCGCCATGATGAAGCTGGGCACTGCGACGAACAGTGTTGTGAAGAAAATAATGATCCGGTCGAGCACCTTGCCGCGGTTGAGCGCTGCGACGCTGCCCAGTACGATACCAAGGATCACGGCGAGAAGCGCGGCGTAGCCGCCCAGCTTTGCGGAGATTCGGAAAGAATCAAAGATAGTTGTTGCAATCTCGCGGCCTGTTTTAGTTGAGACGCCGAAATTGCCCTGCAGAAGACCTTCGAGATAGAGCAGGAACTGCTTTCCGACCGGCTCATTCAGGTGAAAGCGCTCCTCCAGGACGGCCTGCACGGCAGCGCTTGGCGCCTTTTCCTTCGAGAAGGGGCCCCCGGGGATCGCGTTCATCGAGAAGAAGGTGATAGCCGCGATAATAAAGACGGTGAGAAGCGCCAGAAGAATGCGCTTACAGACATAACGCCCCGTGTCGTTCCGGAAGAAAAGTGCACCGGCGATCAGGACCACTACTACGGCGCACAGGATCTTCTCGGAAGACAGGGGCAGCAGGATACAACCGACGACGAGCGCCAGCGCGAGAAGCGCGGCGATGATCGCCTTTTTATTGGCGGATTTTGCGGAATCCATGTACATCATCCTTTAGCGTCTTCGGGGCGCAAAAAAGAAGACCGCCCCAGATTTTCCCTTCTATGATACAGCAATTTTTCTGTCCGCGCAAGCGTTTTGCGGGAACCGCAGGCGAAAAGTGCAAAAAAAGGCCCTCCGAAGTACCGGGAGGCCGAAAAACGACCTGTAGTCAGATCGGAAAGGCGGAGCCTTATAGTCCGCAAGAAACGCCGATGCCGATCGCGTCCGTGCTGACGTGGCAGGCGATACTACAGGACAGGGGATTGTAGTATGTATGGCAGTCCGGGAAGCGGCTCCTGACGGTGTTCAGCCATCGTTCGGCGTCGGTGGGATTCACAAACGTGCCGGCCGCGCCGATGCGAATGTGGGAGGGATCGATTCCTACAAAATGTTCGCGGATCTCCGCTTCCACCGCGTCGCAGATCCGCTTCTCGCAGGCAGGAATGCCCCGGACCTTTGCGAAGGCGTCCAGTTTTCCCTCCCGGATGGACAGGATTGGCATGATATGAAGGATGGAGGCTGCCGCAGCCGCCGCGGGGGTCACTCTACCGCTTTTTTTCAAGAGGTCCAGCGTCCTGACCGCGATAAAGATGCGGGAATCCGATCCGGTCGCCTCCAGGTATTCCCGGATTTCCGCCGCGCATTTGCCTGCGTCCGCCATCTCTTTAGCATCCATGACGGAATCGCGCAGGGTAACGGCGATCCGGTGATTGTCCGCGACTTCGACCTTCCCACCGTATTCGGCTGCAAAGAGTTTCGAAGTCTCGCAGGAACCGGAGAGCCCGCTGGACATGGGAATATGTACGACAGAATCGTATCCACTGTGCAGAAGCTCGTCCCACATCTGCATGAGCGAATCAGGCGATGGCTGGGAAGTCATGACGTCGCTGCCGGAAAGGATGGCTCGATATAGCTCTTGGCTACTGATATCCACATTTTCAAGATAATTCTTTCCATCGACGATCACAGGCATAGGTAGCACAAAGACGCCGAGCGCTTTGCCTTCTTCTACCGTGATTCCGCTGTTAGTATCGGTCATGACCGCGGTTTTCATTGTCATTTCTCCTCATGTCTGGTATACTTACGTGAAACAAATGTATCACCGCGCGTCCAAAAACACAACGGTATGATCTGAATCATTTTCGCGCATTTTGTTTCATATGGGGGAATTGCGATGGACAAAAGGAAGGCGAAAAACGAAGAGGTCCGCCAGGCTATCATCGACGCTTTTTTCCGTCTCATGCGAAAGCGCGAGAACACGGAGATCACGATTTCCGATATCGTGCGCGAGGCGGGCGTCGCTCGAATTTCCTATTACCGGAATTTTACCTCCCGGGAAGACATCGTCCTCAGCCTGATCGACGGTGCGATCGCTCGGTATGAAAAAACCGTGGATTTTTCATCCGGCAGCTTCTACTGCTACGGGAATATCCGGACAGCCTTTTTCATGATCCATGAGTACCGGGATTACATCCGGGATATTGTTCGCTACGGTTTCGCCCTGCCCCTGTATGCGCGCTTCAACGAGCTTCACGAGCGCATGGATGGGGACGTGTCCGCAAATTCCATCGAGCGCTATCGGATCTATGCGTATATCGGCGCCTTTACCAATACCGCGCTGGAATGGATCCGGGAGGGTTCGAAGGAATCTCCAGAGGAAATCGCAAGGGAATTCTGCCGGATGGTCGGCGTTCCGGCAGAATGATGGAAAAAGAAATGAGCCGCTGTTGCATCCATAATTGTTCAGGATCGTTCTGGGGAGGAATCACATGAAGTACAGCATCGTATTTTCCGACGTGGACGGGACGCTTCTGTCCTCCCGCCTCGCAATGCTTCCTGGCACGCTGTCTGCCATCCGGACGCTGCAGGGGCGGGGCGTCCCTTTCGTCATCACGTCCGGCCGCCCGCTCGTTGCGATCGATCCGATCCTGCGGAAGTATGATCTTTCATGCCCGGTGATCGCTTGCGGCGGTTCCCTCATCCGGGATGCGGACGGACAGATCCTCCATTCCGCCGGGTTCCCGCGGGAGGACGCTGTGCGCATCGTCCGCCATATCGAAAAAAACGCCCTTCCCTGCGCATGGTGCGTGTATGCGGGGAAGGACTGGCTCGTTGATACGCGGGAGGATCCGCGAGTGCGTAACGAAGAATGGGAGGTCGAGGCAGAATCTCGCGAGGGGCGGCCGGAGGATCTCCCAGCGGGAACGCCCGTCAACAAAATGCTGTGCATCTGCAATCCGGGGACGGTGGAGGCGGTCGAAGCGCAACTCTCCGCTGCTTTCCCGGAGATTTCGTTCTTCAAATCTTCTTCGATCCTGTTGGAGGTCATGCCGAAAGGCGTCACGAAGCGCACGGGTATGGAGGCGCTCTGTGCCCGCTGCGGGATCTCCCTTTCGGAATCCGTCGCCTTTGGGGATAATTTCAATGACACCGATATGCTGGAGTCGGCGGGTCTGCCCTTCCTGATGGGCAATGCGCCAGAAGCGATGAAGCGCCGTTTCCCGAACCATACTGCGGACTGCGACAGCGAAGGCATTGCGCTGGCGCTCAGGAAGATCGGGATGATCTGAAAAAAGTTTGGCAAGCCGGACACGAGGGGAAGAATAGGTTTAACCAGAGTTTATGGCCAGTCCGATACTTTTCAAAGAGCAGTGCCCTTTGTCGGGATTGTGAATTGACTCATATCCATACCCTCCAGTTCCAGCAGGGCTTTTTTTCTCATGATTCCTCCGCCGTATCCGGTCAGACTCCCGTTCGTGCTGACCACCCGGTGGCATGGAACGATGAGACAGATTGGATTATGGCCTACTGCGCCACCGACTGCCTGCGCGGACATCCTTTCCAGTCCGCGCTCCTTTGCCATCCGATCGGCGATCCACCCGTATGTGACTGTTTTTCCAAATGGGATTTCACACATGATCTCCCCGACGCGGTTGCGAAACTTCGAGCCGACCAGATGGATTTTTGGAAAGAAACCCGGATCACGGCCCGTAAAATAGATATCCAGCCATTCTTTCGCCCGATCAAAATAATCTGTATCCCGGGGGACGGCACCTTTCTTCAGCCCGAGCCCGGTATACCTTCCCCTCTCCGTAAACCACAGTCCTGTTAAACCCGCTTCATCGCCGGCGAGCAGAATGCTTCCTAAAGGGGATTCATAATTGTTTGTGTAGATCATTTTGACCCTCCGGATTCGTTTGGATGTTCTATAAACCGATTATACTCTCTTTTGGATAAGGATAATACCAATGCTGAAAATACGCTGTTACGATGAAACAAATCATCATAGTACTGCTCGTTTCAAAAGCATCCGGATGATTCCTATTACTCTGCTTGCAATCGTAAAAGATCAGATGGAAATGTCGGAGAAGATGTCGGAGATCGGATATCCTAGCCCTGCACAGCTCCTCGGAACGGAAGCTAGGAAGTAAACGACCATATATGAGGAAGATTCATAAAAGCAAAATACTAAAAGCGCCTCCGCGAGAACAAATGCCCCGCGGAAGCGCTGCAATAAATAGGCGTTCGTTTACCGGAGGGGTGAAATGGCGTCCAGAATGGTTTTTTCCAGTGCCTCCCGG
>JAIKWN010000013.1 GCA_024684665.1 Clostridiales bacterium
CCGCGTTGGAAAAGAAACTGGCTTCGGCTTCCGGCGAAAGCATCAGAAAGAAGCTGGAGATCAATCAGAAGCTCCGGGAACTTGAGGAGCTTCGCCATACCGTGGAGATGCTGCCGCCTGAAATTCTGCAGGCAGCGAAAAGGCATGGGCCGTATAAAGAACAGGAAATATGAGGAAAATAGGAATGGTGAGGGAGCGTGATCCTGCTTGGAGATGAATGTCAGAGATGAGCAGCAGCTGGTGGAAATCTGGCTGACCAAAGCAGAAAAGAAAGACCAGGAATTGCGAGCGGGTCTGAAAGACATCTACGACAAGTATAAAAAGAAAAAGTACTTGGTTGCCGTGTATGAATCCGGTGATAAGGATCTCTATGAAAACGTGAGAGATCTTCTTGTTTATAACAAGCGGCGCTCTGCCGAACGGGAGGTCCAGCGAGAAAAGAAGCAGCGCGCGGCAGCACCGGAACGATAAGCCAGTGGGCGGAAGGGAGAAATCTCTTCCGCCTTTTTCTTTTTTAGGCTTGCGAAAGTCGAGAAGATAGTGTACAATATCGTCTATAAATAGACGAATACATGTTAGATATAAGTGGAAACATCAGGAGGTGAACCACATTGACCGAAATCTACGACATTGCGGGCTATGCCCGTATCTCTGTCGATGACGAGCTTGACCAGAAGAATGTCTCCATCGAAAACCAGAAGGCCATCATCGAAGACTACGTAAAGTCTCGCTTTCCCGGCAGTACGCTCCGGTTCTTTGAGGATCGCGACCGCTCCGGCTACACCTTCGACCAGCGCGAGGGCTATCAGGAAATGCGCCGGGGATTGATGAGTCATCAATATGATATCCTCGTTATCAAGGATTTTTCCCGCTTCTCTCGCCGCAACAGCCGCGGACTGGTAGAGCTGGAAGATCTGCGGGACGCCGGCGTGCGCATCATTTCCATCGGGGACGGCATCGACTTCCCCAACGACGACGACTGGCTGAAAATCCAGTTTCAGTTCCTCATCAATGAAATGCCCGTTACAGACACCTCCCGCAAGGTGCGAAACGTCATCAAGCGGCGGCAGGCGGACGGCGAGTGGCTCTGCGCAGCGCCCTATGGCTATATCATCAACAACCGAAAGGAATTTGAGATCGTACCCACGGAAGCGGAGATCGTGCGCAGGATTTTTGACTTCTATAACAACGACGGATGGGGTTACAAGAGGATCGCCAACTATCTGACAGACCAGGGCGTGCCTACCCCCCGCATGTCGGAGCAGATGCGCAAGGAGGCAGATGGCAGGGACTATAAACGTGCCGTCAAAGCCGCGTGGGCAATCGTGACCGTGCAGGGGATCCTGGATAACGATTTCTATATCGGCACGCTCCGGCAGGGCAAGTACACCCGCGCCAAGATCAACGGAAAGGATATCCGGCGCGACGACGGCCAGCAGATCGTCATCGAGAACCATCATCAGGCCATTATCGACTCCCGCACCTTTGCCGTCACCCGTGCCCTGCGGGAAAAACGCAGCAGAAATAATTACCGGGGCGTGAAGATCAACGACAATGTGTATTCCGGCTTTTTGCAGTGCGGCGACTGCGGCAGTCCCATGTTTTCAACGAGCCGCAGCGACCTGTCTCCCGCCTATACCTGCGGCACCTATCACCGGCGCGGTCTGAAAGGCTGCACCAGGCATCACATCCGGGTGGACAAACTGGACGAGCTGCTGAAACGCTATGTTCGGAAGCTGGCCGACAACTCTGCATCCATGATGGAACAGCTAAACGAAGAATTGCGCAAGGGAACCGATCAGGTGACCGAAACCGAGCAGTCCGCCGACCATCTGGCGGAGGTGCTGGGCAATCTGAGTGAAGAATTGAAGGTCACCAAGCGCCAGCGCATTCGGGACATCATGAAGCACCCGGAAAACGAGGCGTCCCTCGAAGCTCTGTATGATGAGATGGAAGCGGAGCTGCAAAAAAAGATCGACGGCCTGAATCACCAGATCGACCTGCTTTCCGACAAGCGGAATACCATCATTCAGCTGAACCGCACGGTCAAGACCGCCATCGACGTCTTCCGCGACAT
>JAIKWN010000035.1 GCA_024684665.1 Clostridiales bacterium
CCCACACACGATTTCCAGTCGTGCGCCTTAGACCACTCAGCCAACTCTGCATAAGCGCTCCACAGCAAAAGCTATTGTAGCGATTGACAGGCTCCCTGTCAAGCTTTTTTGCAAATTATCCTTCTTCGCCTTCCTACCGCCTCCTACCTTTTTGTGATCTTTGCCACCTGAAGATAGATGTGTCTGCCTAAAGATTGCGGTGGATTGTAGCAGATTGCCGCGGACGTATGCTTGAATCTGGAATGCTGAATTCGAACCCAGAGGAGGAATCTGGAACCGTCGTACCCAATAAGGCGAGGAAAAGTGAAGTCGGAAATCGAGCCAATATGGGTGGGCGGAGACGGACCGATTTCACCTCTAATTTTGATTTCCCTAAGGCTAGCTGCTAGTGAACGACTGAATGCGGGATAATCTGGGTATCAGAGCGCGGAGATGACATATGAAAAATGGAAGGAAGGCATGCTGAGCCTCATCAGCAACGAGAGCATTCATACTCCTTCAAAAAATCAGCGCGCAGACGGACTTTAAGTTCTGCCTCTGAGTATCGGTCCTTACGTATAGGAGGATTATGAGCAGAGAGACGTCGTGCGCTCATCTTCCGCGGGGTTGTCTTTCCCTGCGGGAGAAAATCGAAAATGCCGGACTTTGGGATGGGAGGGAATAGATAAATGGCTGTCTGGTACTGTAATAAAACCGCTGAAACTGGAAAACGACTTGAAAAGAAAGTGGAATTGCGTTATATTGGAGCGGAAGCGCAAAGGCGTTTTGCGAAGGGAGATTTCTCCCGGAAAAACGAAAAAGGAAGACAACAGGAGGAAACGCACATGAAACGTGGATTGGCATTGGCGCTGGCGGCCTGCCTCATGATCGCCCTCGCGGCGGCGGCCTCAGCGGCGACGGAAGTCAAGATCTGGCATACCTTCACGGAGGGCCAGCAGGCGGCGCTTGAGAAGTACGCGGCGGATTTTAACGCGAGTCAGAGCGACTATACCGTGATCCTGGAATCCCAGGCGTTCTCCGGCTTCACTGACGCGGTCTATCAGGCCACGGCCAACGGCGTCGGCCCCAGCATCATCTTCAACTATGGCTCTGAGGCGGCCAAGTACGTGCCGGACAATAAGGTCGTGAACCTGAAACCCTACATTTACGATCCGGAAATCGGCATGATTGAAGTCTACGAGTCCATGCCCGATTCCCTGCGCAGCGAGGTAGAGGGCTTTGAAAAGGAAGGCGTTTACTACCTGCCCAGCTATACCACAGGCCCTGTCCTCTTCTACAACAAGACCCTGTTCGACGAGATGGGCTTCGAGCCTGCGAAGACCTGGGACGAGCTGGCGGAACAGTCGAAAGCTATTTATGAAGAGAAGGGCATCTCCGGCTATACCGGCGCGGACGGCCTGACCGATCTCATGCAGACTCTCATCCTGCAGAGCGGCAGCACCTACATTGATGTGGCCAATAAAGTCGTGGGCTTTGACAATGAAGAGACCCTCAAATGGCTGACCTGGTACGGCGAGAACGTCCAGAACGAGTACTTCCTGGACGGCCCGACCATTTCCGACTACATCTCTTCCGACTTCAACGCCGGTAACGTGGCATCCTATTCCGGCTCCTGCGCGGGTGAACCGTACATCGATCCGAACGGCTTCGAGTTCTCCTGCGCACCGCTGCCCAAGGCGATTACGAAGGAATGGTATCCTTCTTGGAACCGCGGCCCCATTGTCTTCGACAAGGGCGACGACACGAACCGTGGCGCATATCTCTTTGTGCGCTATCTGCTGACTCCGGAAGTAAATGCGGATTGGGTAAAGCAGGTTAATGCCCTCTCGCCCTACGGGACGACGCAGGCTTGCGACGCCTACAAAGAGTACAGCGCGAACCTGACGGTATCCCTGCAGGCTCTGCAGGCGAACCTGGATGTGGCAGGTGCGTTACCGAACGTTACCGGTTCCGCGCGCATCCGCGACGCCCTCAAGGAGACGGCGCAGAAGGTTGGCGGCGGAATGGATCCGGCGGAGCAGCTGAAAACGCTCGTCGAAACCTGCAACAAGGCGTTGCAGGGAAACTGACAGTAAGCAACAGAGGAGGCTGGCGGCGGGCCGTCAGCCTCTTTTTCGGAAACGGCGGGAGGAAAGAACATGCGCGTATTGCTGGATCATGTGACCAAAAGGTTCGCTGACAATTTCACCGCGGTGGACGATTTCTGCGCGGAGCTCCGGGACGGGGAGCTGGTCTGCCTGCTGGGACCTTCCGGCTGCGGTAAGTCCACGCTGCTCAACATGCTTTCGGGGATTCTGCCCCTGACCGAGGGGCATATCTGGTTTGACCAGGACGACGTAACGAATGTTCCGCCGGAAAAGCGGGGAGTGGGGCTGGTATTCCAGAACTACGCCCTCTACCCCCATATGACTGTGCTGGCGAATATCTGCTTCCCTCTCGAGGCGCAGCATGTACCGAAGGAGGAGCGGGTGGCGCGAGCAAAGGAAGTGGCGAAACTCGTCCACGTGGATATGTTGCTGGACCGCCGTCCCGGAGAACTCTCCGGCGGACAGCAACAGCGCGTGGCTATCGCACGGGCGCTCATCAAGAACCCCAGACTTCTTCTGCTCGACGAACCGCTCTCCAACCTGGACGCGCGCCTTCGCCTCGAGATGCGGGAGGAGATCCGCAGGATCCAGCAGCGCACGGGCGTGACCGCGGTCTTCGTGACACACGACCAAGAGGAGGCGCTGGCCATTTCCGACCGCATCATCCTTATGAAGGCCGGCGTCATGCAGCAGAACGACCTGCCGCAGAACCTTTACGACGATCCGAAGAACCAGTTCGTCGCGAATTTCCTCGGCAATCCGCCCATCAACAACATCCCTGGCATTATTAAAGACGGAGTCTTCCTGGCAGAGGGGGCGAGGGAGTCGGTTGCGCTGCCCTTCCTGCCGAAGACCAACGGGGAGCGACGGGTGAACCTGTCCATCCGCGCCGAGGCTTTTTTGGCAGATGACGCTGGCCCGATCCCCGCGGACGTTGTCCGAGTCTACACCATGGGCAAGGAAGAGATGGCCTGTCTTATGCTGGGGAATACTGAGTTCCGCGCCTACATCGACAACGAGGTTGGTCTTTCGGAGGGACAGAAGATCCATCTGTCCCTGCGCCGACGCGGCGTCTTCGTGTTCGACCTGGAAAGCGGGGAGAGGCTCGCATGACACAGAAGCAGCATTCGCATACGCAAAGAGAAAACGATCTTCTGCGCAGCAGCGCCTTCGAACGGGTGGAGCCCTATCTCTACCTGCTGCCCTTCTTCTTGGGTGTGGCGGTCTTTACGCTCTATCCCGTCGTGAATGTCGTGCTCATGTCCTTCAAGCAGGATTACAGCATGCTGACGCGTGGGTTTTCCTCTTGGGGAATCGGCAACTACGCGAAGACCTTCGCGGACAAGAATTTCTGGCAGGCGATCACAAATACGCTAAAATACGTATTGCTGGTCGTGCCGATTTCCCTCGCGCTCGCTCTTATCATCGCGAATCTCTTGAACCAGAAGCTCCGGGGCTCCGCGCTCTTTCAGAGTGTGTACTTTCTACCCATGGTAACGAGCGTCACCGCCGTTGGCCTTGCCTGGAAGTTCATGTTCAACAATCGCGGCGTCATCAACTACATGCTGGGCCTTTTCGGAGTGAAGGCGATCCCATGGCTGCGCTCGGCCCAGGGGGGCGCTTGGAACATGTGGGCGCTCGTCATCTTCGGCATCTGGAACATCCTGCCCTTTACCATCATCCTGCTGCTTTCCGGCCTGCAGAACATCGATCCGCAGTACAGGACAGCGGCGAGGGTGGACGCGGCTTCCTCCCTTCGCATCTTCTTCCGCATTACCGTGCCGCTCCTCGCGCCCACGATCTTCCTCGTTTGCATCGTGAACACGATCAGCTGTTTTAAAGTTTTCTCCGAACTGTATCCGCTCTTCGGCGGCAGTCCGGGCGCGGTGGGGAATCTGTATACCGTGGTTTATTACATCCGTACCAGCATGATGACCTATCAGGATTACGGTGTCGCTTCGGCGGCGGCCATCATCCTCTTCCTGTTCATCTTTGCCTTCACGATGATGCAGCAGGCTGTGCGCAAGATCATCGAGAGGAGGGGCGGAAAATGAAGAAGTTTTCCATCGGGACCCTCTTCGTGTACCTCTTCCTGATCGCGGGCGGGGTGATCATGTTCTTCCCCTTTTTCTGGATGTTCATGTCGGCCTTCAAGACCACGGCGGAGGTTTCAGCCTTCCCGCCGGTGTGGGTCCCTTCGACCTTCAACTTCCAGAACTTTGCCCTAGCTTTCCAGAAGGCGCCCTTCCTGCGCTACTTCGCGAACTCGCTCATCGTCATGCTGACGAGCGTCGGCGTCACGACGATCACCTCCATCCTGGCAGCCTTCGCGTTCTCGCGGCTGCGCTTCCCGGGACGGAACACGCTCTTCACGCTGCTGCTTTCCATGATGATGATCCCCTTTGAGATGCTGATCATTACGAACTACCGTACTGTGATCGACCTCGGCATCTACGATTCCATGTGGGCACTGGTGCTGCCCTTTACGAGCTCCATCTTCTACACCTACATCCTGAAGAACTTCTTCGACACGGTACCGGACAGCCTGTACTGGTCGGCCCGGATTGATGGCTCTTCCAACTGGAAATACCTCTGGCGGGTCATGGTCCCCATGGCGCGACCCAGCCTGACTACGGTCATTCTGCTGAACGCGCTCGCAAGCTGGAACAGTTTTATGTGGCCCATGTACGTGATCCAGACGGACCGCTACCGCACGCTTCCCTGGGGCCTGCAGGTCTTTACGACAGAGGCGGGCTCCAATCCAGAGCTGCAAATGGCGGCTTCCACCGTTGTCATCCTGCCGATGATCGTGCTCTTCCTCTTTGCAAGGAAGTATATCGTTGGCGGCGTGGCCCGCGGAGGCCTCAAGGGATGACGAACCGCATCATCAACCTGGATCGTGCTGCGACGGAGCCCCTGCGCCGAGAGGCGCTGGAGGCGATGCTTTCCGTCTGGCGGGATCCGACAATCGGAAATCCAAGCGCCGCGCACGGCATGGGACGCCGTGCGCGCGCGAAGCTTGAGGAAGCTCGCACAGAGATCGCCGCCTGCATCGGCGCTGAGCCGGGAGAGGTTTTTTTCACCGGAGGTGGCACGGAGGCGGACTGCTGGGCGCTACACGGGATTGCGGAAGCGCGGAATAACAAAGGAAGCATCGCCGTTTCCGCTATAGAGCACCATGCCGTCCTGCGGGCAGCGGAGGCGCTTGAGGGACGTGGTATCCGTGTCAGCCGAATCCTTCCAGATGAGGAGGGCCTCATATGCAGGGATGCTGTTTCCACTGCGCTCGGGGAGGAACCCGGAACCTTCCTCGTCTCTGTCATGCTTGCAAACAATGAGGTGGGAACGATCGAGCCGATTCCTGAGATCGCAGAGAAGTCGCATGCTTTCGGCGCGCTCCTGCATACGGACGCGGTGCAGGGCCTCGGGCATATCCCGGTGGACGTGAACGGACTCGGATGCGACCTGCTTTCCGCCTCCGCACACAAGTTCGGCGGACCCACGGGTATGGGCTTCCTGTACGTCCGGAAGGGCACGCCGATCCGTCCCTTGATGGCGGGCGGCGGGCAGGAGCGGGGGTTGCGCGGCGGAACGGAAAACACGGCGGCCGCTGCAGGCATGGCAGCGGCTCTTTCCGCTGCCGTACGGGAGATGGAGACGGAGAG
>JAIKWN010000036.1 GCA_024684665.1 Clostridiales bacterium
AGCGAAAAGCGGGAGTCGTATCCGGAGCTGACGGACGAAGAATTCGCCAATTACCGTGCCGTGACCACCACCGGGATGGGAACAGGCAGGCTCTACCGCTCCTCCTCCCCGGTAAATCCGGAGATCAACCGCAACCGGTACGCCGACAAAGCAGCGGAGGCCGCCGGGGTCAAATCTTTTATCAACCTCGTGGATGACGAAAGCACGCTCAAGAGCTATCCCGGCTTTTCGGAGAGCTATTACAGCAAGCAGACTTATCTTCTCCTGGACCTCGATATGGATTTTTTTACCCCGGAATTCAAAGATGGCCTCATAAAAGCCATCCGTTTCATCGGGGAAAACGAAGCGCCGTATCTGGTGCATTGCACCGAAGGCAAGGACCGCGCGGGCTACGTCTGCGCCATGCTGGAATGCCTGATGGGCGCGGAACTTAATGAAGTGATCGCGGATTACATGGTCACCTTCTATAACTTCTACGGCGTTCTGCCCGGCACCGAGCATTACGACCTCATCGCCTCCAGCAATATCGTTTCTACGCTCTGCAAGACCTTCGGCCTGACTTCGCTGGAGAGGACCGATCTTTCCGCCGCCGCAGAGGCTTACCTGCTCGCAATCGGCTCCACCGCAGAAGAAATCGACCTCGCACGCAAAAACCTCGGCGACTGAACACTGCAGGGCGCCCGGAATTTCCGGACGCCCTGTTTTTTATTGTTATGGATCAGCAGAACGGACGCTGAAGTTTACTCGCCCAAGATCCCCGTACGGGCAAACTCGCCAGCCAGCGTGCCGGAGGAAAGCGCCTCATACACATGCGCGCCGAAGCCCGCGACGGGAACCATGTTACCAACCACGCCGCCGGCACCGATCAGGTTCTCGATGCGTTCGCCGCCCTGCGTCTTCGTGATCGTCATGTCGTCGTCGCAGTAGAGGCAGACAGCGACGGAAGCGGTGGAGCCAGGGGTGATGCGGGCAGCGTACACCGTGTCCGCCTTAACGGGGGCCATGAAATCCGCCGGGGTACCGAAGGCTTCATCCTTGCCGCTCTCGCAGGAGGCGTTGTAGGTTTCCACGGTAGCAGCCAGCTTGTCCGCCGGCAGTCCGGTCTTTTCGGCCAACTCTTCGATGGAGGAAGCGCTCCAACAGACGCCGTAGCCGATCAGCTCGTCGGCAAAACGCACGCAGTCCGTATTATCGGAGTCGAAGATCATCCAGGCCTGGCCGTCCGGAAGCTCGCAAAGTTTCGCGCCTATGTCGGTGAGGCCCATGCCGAGGATCGCGCTCTCGTCAAAGAATCGCTCGGCACTGCTGTTCACCCAGATAGTATGCCCCTTCTGGAAGATCCAGCCAAACTCGTAATTGTCGCGAAGGATCGGATTGTATACCGGAACGATGTAGTTGCTCTCCGGATAGTAGATCGTTTCGCCGCCCATCGCGACCATCCACTTCTGCGCGTCGGAATGGTTGCCGGGGTTGTTCGCGCCGGTCACGTTGGAGAGTTCCGGATAGAACATCTCGACGCTTTCTTTGTCCCAGCCAGCGTAGCCCGTCGCCAGAATGACCTTCTTTGCGCGGATGGTATAGAAACTATCACGGTCCTCGACGATCGCGCCCAGGCAGGCGCCGTCCTCAATCACGAGGCCTGTAGCTTCGGTGTTCATGCGGATCTCAACGCCCGCGTCCTCCGCAGCGTGCGTCAGCGTCCATCCCTCATAGGGCGCACCGGTCATCGCGTCCCACCATTCGTCGCCGCAGCGGTAGCCTGTCACGGGATCCTGGGTGAAGGCTGCTGTCATGGGGTGTCCGTTCAGGCTCACAACCCTTGCGTCCTCGACGGTCAGGTGGAAGCCGCGGTTCATGAGGCCGGTGATGGTTGCGGGGCCCGCCGCCCAGACTTTAGCGGAGAGGACAGGATTTGCGAAAGCAGCCGCCGCAGGATTGAGCGCCAGCATGTCCGCTGTCACTACTTCAGGGGAGAGCTCCACGCCGGTTGCCGCGCTCAGCGGGTTTCCGGAGGGTGTCGCAATGTAACCGCCGGAGTACCCCATGTCGCCGCCGCCGAAGCTGTTGCGCTCCACGACGAGCACGGAAAGGCCGCTGTCGGTCAGGCCGAGGCTGCTGTCCGTCTTGGCGGAGATCGCCGCCGTAAGTCCAGAAGTGCCAGCCCCGAGCACAAGCACGTCCACCTCGACGTCCTCACCCTGCGTCTTTTCCTTCTTCGCCGCGATCCGCAGCGCGTTCACGTCCGCGCCGGCCTGCGAGAGGGCGTCCGCCACAGCGTTGATGGCGCCATTGCTGGAAAGGGTCGCGCCGGAGTACGCATCCACCGCCAGGGACTGGGCGGCCACGATCTCCTCCGCAACAGCCGCGACAGCGTCCCGGCTGAAGACCGCGGTATCGTTCGAAGAGACCGGCCAGACGTTCAGGATTGCGTCTTCTGAGACTTCGACCGCCATGCGGATCGTGCTCTTCGCGCCCATTGCGCTTCCGAGATAGACGCCTGGAGTCATGGCGACGGCTTCCTTCGCGAGGCCCGCTTCTGAAAGGGCTTGCGCTGCCGCCGCCTTCACGGCGTTCGTTGTGATCGTGACGCCGGAAACGCCGTCGATCTCCGCGCCCTGCGCTGCGAGCAGCTGCTGCGCGAAGTCTTCCGCGTGATCAAGGCCGAAGCCCGGGGTTTCGTTCGATACGTCCACCTGGGCATCCGTGATCTTCCCGTTTTCCATGGTCAGGGTCACCTGTACCTCGCCCATACCGGTCGCGGTGCCAGTAACGCTTTCCGCCGAGGCAACAGAGACGAGCAGCATCATCGCCGCGAGGAGCCATACCAGTTTTTTCATACCCGTTCCTCCTGTTCTTCTTCCGGGTTTGGCCGCCTTTCCGGGTGGCTATATTTGTCCGCCATCATCATACTGCCTTGCGCGGTTCCGCGCGAATGGTTATAATGCATATCAGATTATGCCGTTCTGGAATAAGATATGAAATGGGAGGCAGTATTATGGAGATCCGGACGCTGCGCTACTTCCTGGCTGTCGCGCGGGAAGAACATATGACGAGGGCGGCCGAACTGCTGCACGTCACCCAGCCCACCCTCTCGAAGCAACTGAAATCCCTAGAGGAGGAACTGGGGCAGAAACTCTTCACCCGCGGGAATTTCAGTATCCGCCTGACGGAGGAAGGCCGGCTGCTCCGGGACCGGGCGGCCAGCCTCGTCGAAATGGCGGACCGGATCGAAAGCGAATTCGGAACGCTTGCCCAACCGGAAGAAGGCGAACTGTACTTTGGCCTTGCCGAGTCGGTACAGATCCGCCTACTCGCGCGGGAAGTCGGAAAGCTGAAGCGCAGATGTCCCGGCCTGCGCTATCACATCACGAGCGGCGATACGGAACAGATCATCGATCGGCTGGACCGGGGGCTGCTGGACTTCGCCGTTCTCGCGGAACGCCCAGATTTCCACAAGTACCAAGCGGTCGCCTTTCCGGAGGCGGACGTGTGGGGCGCGCTCATGCCCGCAGATTCCCCCCTTGCCGCACACGAAAGCCTTACCGTGGACGATCTGATTGGCGTGCCCCTCCTGTGTTCCGAGCAGGGATGGCGCGGGGAGATCGCCGCCTGGTGCGAGGGGCGGATTCATGAGCTCAGGCTCGACGGATCCTGCCGCCTTCCCTACAATCCCTCCCTTTTCGTCCGCGAAGGGCTGGGCGTGCTCCTGACCTTCTGGGGATTGTTCGACACCTCTCCAGGAAGCGAACTTGCCTTCCGCCCACTCTCCCCGCACCTTGAGACGCGGCTGTACCTCATCTGGAAACGTCACCCGGTTTTCTCTCGCATGGCGGAGCAGTTTGTGAAGCAGGTTGAAGCCAGTTTTTCCGGCTGATTTCTCTTTCCCGCTCCGTGAACAATTCCGCATTAAGAAAAGACGCAGGGCGGATATGCCTTGCGTCTTTGGGTTCACACTGCCGAGAAGAACGGATTCAAACCATCACAGATTGCCAGGTTTTATTTTTCCGCAAAATACCTTGCGATGACTTCGCCCATTTCGATCCAGTCGTGCGGGAGGCCGCCGTGCGAGACCACGCCTTGATAGTTGCCCGCGGAGCCGAGAGAGCAGATCAGGCTGCCTTCCGCCCCGTAAAGAAAGATCCGGGTCATGCTGTCGCTGGGCGTGCCACCGATCCAGTTACCGCTGCTCTTTTTGTAGTAGTTGTGGCAGACGATAACTCGGTCCGCTTCCGCGAGGCTCTCCGCGATCTCTTCGGATGGCAGGAAAAGGGAATGGTACGGCATGAGGTGGTAGTTACCGCTGTTCTCGCTGACCACCACGTACTTGTGTGCCGCGCCGTCGTCCTTCATATTGTCCGGGATCTTGGCTTCCGAGTCGAATTCCGGGAACGCGGGGAGCGCTTCCGCTACGTCGCCGCCCTGCATATTGGAATTGTTCTGCACGATCGATGAGATCTCCAGATACCGTTCATCCACCAAAGGAAGGATGCCGGCGGCGATCTTCCGGACAAGCGAGAGCTTGTCCTCCATGGATTCCTGCGAGCCAATCAGCCCGCGGAGCACGCCGCCGATATCGCTCACCGAGGAAGACGCGTTCACCTCTCCCTTCTCGTTAAACCGGGTGAAGTAGTCCTTACGGATCAGCACGGGCAGAAGCGCGTCCATGTTTTCCGCCGTGATCTTCTCGGTGATCGCTTGCTTCATAGCCTCGGTTTTCCAGATCGCCGCGAGTTTCTCTGCAGCTTTTTCCCTCGTTTCCGTGCTGTCCAACTCTGCGGCCAGCGCGGCGTATGCTTCCCCGGCGTCCGCGTCCTCCGGAAAGACGTCCACGATCCCGCTGTCGTATTTGATGACGGCGATCAGAGAGTTCTCCTTCAGATAGGGCAGGAGGTACACGCTCGGCTTGCCGTTTTTGCTGAAGTAAAGATACTGCTGTTTCTCGCCTTCGAACTCTTTAAATGACGGAGAATCGTATCCGGCTGCGATCAGGCGGTTGTTGTATTTAATCAGCGCCTGCATCATCTTCCAGGGATCAGGCGAAAACGAGCGGTATTCGTATCCGAGTCCCGCGACGCTGCTTGTAAGAGCGACTTTCCCGAGGAACACATCTGGGGGATTGCCGTTGTACAGGGGGACGTTCACGACAGTCGGCTCAGGCATCGTCCTAGGCGCGGGCTCCGGTTTATCGCCGAGATCTGAAAGCGAAAGGGCCCTCGCAGCGAGGGGTATGACGAGCAACAGCAGAATCATGACGAACACGGTGGCTCTCTTCACAGATGATCCCTCCTGTCTCTGATTGTGCCCGTGGTGTCTTTCCGCCGCGCGTTCCTCCCGGCCACGCATGCGGATGAAATACGGTCAGTTCATATCCATTGTCATCATAAACCGAACCGGAGCGTCTGTCAATGCGGGAGAGAGAACAACGGTCCGGTTTTATATCTTTCTGATACGCGCGCTGGTTTCTCTTGTTTTCCGCTTTTCTTTCGGATATACTTAAGCCACGGTAACAGAAGAATGAAAGCCCGTGTAAATCCAGAAACCCAAGGAGGGAACAAATATGACCGTCAAAGAACTGGAGGCCCTGATCGACGCGAAAAATCTGACGCCGGAACTGAACAGCGGGCGCGAGGTGACCTGCGGATACTGCTGTGACCTGCTTTCCTGGGTCATGTCTCACGGTGAAGAAGGGATGGCCTGGGTGACGGTGCAGACCCATCTGAATGTCGTCGCCGTCGCCGTGCTAGCCGAGATGGCCTGCGTCGTATTGCCGGAGGGCATCGTCATGGAAGAGGAAAGCCTCGCGAAAGCAACGACGGAGGAAATGTGCGTCCTTTCCTCTCCCCTGTCCGCCTACGAGATCTGCGTTCGCATGGGGCAGGCGGGCGTTCCCGCCCACGCCTGAGAACATGGTTTCCCTGTATTCCGATCTGCACATCCACTCCTGCCTCTCTCCCTGCGGAAGCGATGACATGACGCCGGCAAACCTCTGCGGGATGGCGATGCTGAAGGGGCTGCAGATGATTGCCCTCACAGACCATAACGCCGCCCGCAATCTGCCGGCGGCGGAGAAATGTTGCGAAGCATACGGCCTCCTCCTGATCCCCGGAATGGAAATCACGACGAAGGAAGAGGTGCACTGCCTGGGCTATTTTCCGACGGTGGAGACGGCTCTAGATTTCGGTGAGTTCCTGCGTCCCCACATGCCAAAGCCGAAGAACAAGCCGAAGCTCTTCGGCAACCAGCTGGTCATGGACGAAGACGACAACGTGATCGCAGAGGAGGACCTGCTGCTGATAGGCGCTTCCGACCTTCCGCTCTCCGAGGTCGTCCGTCGCGTGCGCGAGTTCGGCGGCGTTCCCGTTCCCGCCCACATCAACCGGGGTTCAAACGGCCTGCTGATCAACCTGGGTTTCGTGCCGGACGACTTGGATCTTTCGGCTGTGGAAGTATGGCGCGCACTCCCCTGCCCGCATACGCCGCAGCAGGGCCGCGCCATCCTGCATTCTTCCGACGCGCACTATCTGGGCGACATTCTGGAAGCCGAAGTACAGACGACGCTGGAAGAACGGTCCGTCGGTGCGTTCCTGGAAATGCTCCGAGCAGGAAAACCAAAAAACTGATTTTTAAAAATCCCATCCCCGTTCAAATGGGGGTGGATTTTTTGAACCGTTCTATGAGATGCGATTCGTCATGCTTTTCCACAGTATTCGAAAACCAGTTTATCGTAAACCTTCTCTCCGACTACCAAGCCGTTCTTTTCGGTGCGGATGAGCCGCATCCCCGCTTTTTCGAGTACGCACCTCGATGCTGCATTTTCCGCGGCACACCAGGCGGTCACACAGGGGATACCTTCGTCTTCCGTCAGATACGTGAGGACAGCCGTGAGCGCCTCGGTGGCGTAGCCGCGCCCTCGGCAGGGCCGGATGATGCTGAAGCCGACCTCGATCCGACCGTCGCTGTAATCGTAAGCCCCGATCGTTCCGAACTGGACGTCATCCAAATCAATCACCCAGGCATAAAAGTGCGCTTCATCGTATCCCATGATAAACCGGCGCACAGTTTCCTCCGCCATTTCCAGGGTCGCGTAGGGATTCCAGCCTGAGTACCTGTCGATCTCTGGATCCGTTCCAAGGGTCCGGTACAACTCAGCTGCATCCTCCGCAAGGTATCTGCGAAGGATCAGGCGCTCCGTCCGAAGCTCCACCGTTCCGTGCACTTCGATCTCTTCTATGGAAGCAATGATCGAACCAGGAATGAAGCACCCTTCTATGCGGATGCAGTCTTCGTCTATGCCATATTCATGCTGGCAATAATCGGACAAAAAGAAATCCACGACGCCGGTATGCGTTGCCCCAAAGGTTGTTTTTACATGCACATGTTTCTCATCGTATTTTGACAGGTCCATCACAAACCTCCGTTTTTTGAAATCCCTCTCGTTCAAAACCCAAGCAGGATTTTGAGAAATAAAAGCACCAGCACCGCAAGTATGACGGGACGGACGATCTTCGTCCCTTTCGAGAGGGCGAGGCCAGATCCCAGATAGCAGCCCACCATATTGCATACGGCGCCGGCGAGACCAAGCAGGAAAAGCACCTGCCCATTTACAAGGTAAACTGCCAGGGAAGCGACATTTGACGCCAGATTGATGGCCTTCGCCTGCCCGTTCGCAGCGTTTACGGACATCCCGGCGAACACCGTGAAGGTGATGATCAGGAAAGTCCCGGTTCCCGGGCCATAGAATCCGTCGTATCCGCCGATGAAAAATGCGGAAAGGACGACGATCAGGAGGGTTTTTCGGTCCGCGGCAGCGCTGCCGCCCCGGTCGCGGAAGATATGCGGATTCAGCACGAAGAAAGCAGCGACCGGGAGAACGATAAAGAGGATGTACTTCATGCTCTCCTCACTGACGGAAAGCGACAGGCGCGCGCCAAGCGCAGACCCCACAAGCGCAGCAGCCACCGAGGGGCCCGCGAGCTTCGGGGAAACGAAGCCGCGCCGGAAGAACCTCGCAAACGAGAGCGACGTTCCGCAGGCGGAGGAGAGCTT
>JAIKWN010000042.1 GCA_024684665.1 Clostridiales bacterium
TTTTCTGTTATGAAGTGACCTTTGTCAAGGTGTTCTGAGAAATATTCTCAGAAACTTGGCAGGTCAAGTAATATCAATCCCGACAGCACGTGGAAAGAGCTCTGATTTAACAGTCTCCGGCATTGGCCACTCTGTTATTCGTGGGTTGGTTACCAACAGGCTAATGGTCCGCCGAGAGCCCTGCGATCTTAAAGCGTGGATCATGGTTGCCCATGCCAACAAAGAAAATGCGCAGATGGCTCGAACCTTACAGTGATCACAGCTCCTTCCAGATGCTGTCTGGAATGAATTCGGTAATAAGTAGCTGGCTGGGGACACAGTTCCAATTCTGTTCGACCCGGAGCCGAAAAACGTTGGATTACACTCAAGCCTGCCGTTCGGGCAAGGGGTGGAGATTTTTTCCGCTATACGGATGCGGAAAAAATACTACTCCTTGTCCGATTGCCTGGACGGGTTATGTTCGGCCAGCTACAATCAATCAGGCGATGGGCGGGAAATTTGTCTTTTCTTGCTCCAATCCCATCCCGCCCGTCGCCGTGGCTACGGACCAGCCGGCCGAACATGTTCTGTCCAGGTCGGCAGGGTCGAAGGGATCAAGCCGCATTACCATGAATATTGTCCGTCATCATTCCCCATACAAAGCAAGCGAGTTCTCTGGCAACCGCCGCAACAGCGACATTTCGTTTCTTTCCGTGCCTGATTAACCTGTAGTATTTGCTCCGAAGCCTGACATTTGCCTTATCCGCATAAGCGATGACATCCGCTGAGTTTCCCTTCTGCCGTGAGATTAGATCCTTGGATTTTTTACCAATCTGACCCTTGCAGATTCCTCCTGCCGCTTCAATCAGCAATCGCCTCAGATGCGAATTCCCGGCTTTTGTAATGCCGAGCCTTCCGCCGCTTTCTGCGCTGGAGTGTTCACCGGGAGCCAGCCCAAGGTAGGCAGCATAGACATTGCCTTTCCGGAACCGGATGAAATCACCTGTTTCGACAATCAACGACAATGCGGTGTGCGTCTTGATTCCCAGGAAGCATTCCAGTTTTCTGACTTTCTCCTGGTATTCGCTTTGATCGGCGATCTCCTGAATCCGCTTGTCGTATCTGTCGATCTTCGCTGTCAGTTCGTCGTATGTTGCCAGATACTCATTCAGTGTTTCGCGAATCAGTTCCGGAAGTTTTAGCGCTCTTAACCATTGCAGATGCTTCCCGGTCCAGTGGGTTCCGTCGTAGAAGAATCCGAACCGTAAGCATAAAGCATTGGTTTGCTGTTTGACCTTCTTCAGCGCCAGCTTGTGATCATCCCGCATCCGGACATATTCCTTAACGGCGTTATCCTCAGCGGTAGGAATATGAACAGCATGATACCCACCGCTGGAAAGGCATTGCGCAATGAGCTTGGCATCCCTCCTGTCCGTTTTGATCCGCGGTCCCTGTTCTGACAGCATGGTTGTCGGAGCAAGTATCCTGCATTTCAACTTGCAACCTGTCAGTGTATGAAACAGCGAGTATCCGAGGCAACCCGCTTCGTAACCACATTCCACATCGATTTCATCATGGCCTTTCGGATCCATCTTCTCCTTAATCCGTCGGATGAAATCAAGCACATTCTTGTGATCCGGCCCTACTGTGATGTTTGCCAGAATCTGGTCTTCCTCGCCGAACTTGCTCTCCAGAGCGCACAGGGTGAAATTTGTGGTATGGACATCCATTCCGATTTTGAGTATTCTATACATGAAGTGACCTCCTTTGCATGCGGTAAGCCCCGCAGCTGGCGTGATTTAGCATCTGACAGTATACGGGTAAATCCACGTTACTGCAAATGCTGAGGTCACTTCATATTATCTATAGGGAAGTCAGCAAAGAGACTTTATCCTCTTGGACCAGCCCACTTGGCTCCCAGGTGTTTAACTCTTTGATTTCCAAGAAATTATACTGTGTGACCAGTATTCTAGAATAATCACAAAATAAGAGTGGCACCGTATGGCACCACTCTGTCGCAAAATCTCATCTGCTGGCCAGGTCGGGCTCCAGCATCGCCCTGTGTACAGGTAAACGCAGGTCTAGTACATTCGCTTTGTGCTTTCATTAACCGTCTATGGCGCTTAAAACCATCCTTTTTATGGCAGTTAGCTTTCCAGTCACCGCGGACCGGATTATCCCTTGCGGGTGGGCTACATTAAAATGGGAAATAGTAGAAACAAGCACCTTGAAAATATAACCCGATTGATTAAGGGTTTACATCAATCGAAACGCATCGGATTTTTGTGCAAATAACACGGCTTCATAATAAAAATTTTGGTAAAAATTTACGACTACGAATCAAAAGGCCTTCGGTTCGAATCCGGATGGGTGCACCAAGAATCCCGCCTGATAAACAGGCGGGATTTTTTGTTATATTGTTTGGTTTTTCGTGTCTTTTCGTTCAATAACCATCTTCGAATGCCGAAAAATCCATTTTGTAACATTCGTTACAAGAGTCTGTTTGCCTGCTGCGACGCCAAAATGTCACAAGGCATGTCACATAGCATTTAAATAACGCTCGTTCAACCCGCACCACGTCTACATTTTTCATTTTTCTATTTGTTCATACCATGTCACAAATACAAGTTTCCAAATATCTCTTCAGTCTCTTTTTCCCTTCCCGATGTCGGTATTCTTCTCTTTCTCTTTGCATTGCTCATGGAGGCGGTAGAGGATTTTTTCGTTCATGTCTCTCAAAACGAGGTCGTCCCCCGTCTTGATTTCTTCCTCGCTCATTTCTATATAACAGTCCATTAGCTTGTTTTGAACCTTGTGTGAACTAAGAGCTTTCCCCATCAAGAACCCCATCATGTAATCATAGCTCATAAGATCGTCGGACTTCACAGGAAGATCCTCCTCTCCAAAGCGACTATAAGGGAATGCACTTCAGATGTTCTTTCCACTTTCGGCAGTCAGTCTCCGTATAGAAAGGCCTTCGCGTCGTTCGCCAGCAGCTTTTCCTCGGAGAGGAGCACGCTCATGCCCTTGTATTCGTCAAAGGCGTAGGTCCCCCGGCGCGGCAGCGTCTCCACACGCATCCCCGTGATGCCATGGGTCAGTGCGGAGAGGCTCATGGAAAGGATCTCCTCCGTGCTGAGATTGGTGGATGTGTTCATGAGGCACGCTTGCAGGAAAGCCATCCTCTGATCCCCGTCCAGTTTACTGACCTGCTGCGCGATCGCGGATATGACGCGCCGCTGCCTGGCCATGCGGCCGAAATCGCTGTCCAGGTCACGAATGCGGGCGTAAGTCATTGCCTGCAGGCCAGAGAGCACGCAGTCCCCACTAGGGCAGGGCGGATTCTCCTCGTGGGGAAATTCGATCCCGATCATGCGGTTGACCTCCCGTGCCTCCCCTGGAGTGATAGTGATGGAAAGGCCCCCCATAGCGTCCAGGATGCGGCGGAGGCCGTGGATGTTCAGGGAGACGTAGCGCTCGATGTTCAGCGAGAACGTCTGGTTGATCGTCTTCATCAGAAGGATCGGCCCGCCGAAGCTATGCGCGGCGTTCAAGCGGTTCGTTCCGCCTCGGTTCGGGATATTGACGAGAAGATCCCGCGCCAGGGAGAGCAGGCGCACTTCTCCCGTATCCCTGTGATACGAGCATACGATCATAGTATCGCTGCGCCCTTCGTCTCTCACATCCTCCCAGGCGTCCGCGCCAATCAAAAGAACGTTGACCACGTTCTCCGCCAACCCGCCTGTAGACCCCGTATCCCAGGGTTCGAGGTTGATCTGATACTCCGCCAAGGCCGGGACGAGAAGGACAGCCAGGAGGAGCAGAACCATTCTCCCACGTTTCAATTTATTTTTCACGATTCAGCAGTGCTCCCGAATTTTCTTCTAATACTGTTATACTGAGCTGTCCGCGGGGCGAACAGCTTGCCCTTCTACAAATTATATCATCCTGGATTTCCGCTTGCAACCAAAAATCGGAAGTCGACCCCGGGCCCAGCGGAGGCGTGGTCCGCTCCTTATTCTTTAAATGTGCTTTAAATGTGTCAAGAAAAAAAGCTTGACAGTGGAAGAAAAATGCGGTATAAGAATATCCCGTTGATTACGATGGTTTTGGAGGGACAGGTGGAGGAGCGCGTAGAAACCGGTTTTCTCTTTGGTTTTTATGGCCCGCTGTTGACTGAGAGGCAGAAGCTGCTGCTCTCGCTCTGGTGCGAAGAGGATCTCAGTCTGTCAGAAATCGCCGAGCGGGAGGGAATCTCACGCCAAGGGGTGCACGACACGGTGCACTCTGCGCAAAGAAGGCTGTACGAGCTGGAGAGCAAGCTGGGTCTTGCAGCCAGGTACCGTCAGCTGATTAGCGGGCTTGAAACCTGTCTGGGCGAAATACGGATGATTCCGGGAGAACCGGCGAGAGAGATAGAAGAAAAACTCTTGCGCATACTTGCCTGGGAGGAGGATGACGATGGCGTTTGAGGGACTGACCGGTAAACTGCAGCAGGCTTTTTCAAAGCTGCGCGGCAAAGGCAAGCTTTCCGAAGAAGATGTGAAGCAGGTCATGCGCGACGTGCGCATTGCTCTTCTTGAGGCGGATGTCAGCTATAAAGTCGTCAAGGATTTTGTAAAGCGGGTTACCGAACGCTGCGTCGGTCAGGAAACACTTGGCAGCATGAACGCGCAGCAGCAGATCATGCGCGTTGTGAACGAAGAACTGACCGGCCTCATGGGCGGCACAAACGCCCGGCTCATCTACAGTTCCTCCCCCGTCAGTGTCTTCATGCTCTGTGGCCTGCAGGGCGCCGGCAAAACGACGATGTGCGGCAAGCTTGCCGGATACCTGAAAAAGGACGGAAAGCGCCCCCTCCTTGTGGCCTGCGATATTTACCGTCCCGCCGCCATCAAGCAGCTTCAAGTTGTCGGAGGACAGGTTGGCGTTCCGGTTCTCGAGAAGGGAACGCAGGACCCCGCGCTCACGGCAAAACAAGCGGTCGAGTATGCGAGAAACCACCAGAACGACGTAGTCATCCTGGATACGGCTGGCCGGCTGCACATCGACGAGAACCTGATGGGAGAGCTGCAGCGCATCTGCGAAGCGGTTTCACCGAATGAGGTGCTGCTCACTGTCGATGCGATGACCGGACAGGACGCAGTGAACGTCGCAGAGAGCTTCGGCGGAAAGCTGGACCTGACCGGCGTAATCCTGACGAAGCTGGACGGCGACACCCGCGGCGGCGCAGCGCTCAGCGTACGTGCTGTGACCGGGAAGCCGATCAAATTCGCGGGCACAGGCGAGAAACTCGCCGACATCGAGCCGTTCCATCCGGATCGTATGGCCTCCCGGATTCTCGGTATGGGCGACATCGCGACGCTCGTTGAGAAAGCACAGGAGAACCTGGATGTCGATCCGGCTCAGGCCGAGGACATGGCAAAGCGCATCAAAAATGCCGACCTGAGCCTCGAGGACTTCCTCACACAGATGCAGCAGCTGAAGAAAATGGGCCCGCTGTCCGGTATCCTCAAGATGCTGCCCGGAATGAGTGCGATTGGCGATATCGATATTCCAGACGATGCAATGAAAAAACCGGAAGCAATCATCCGTTCCATGACGCCGCGCGAGCGGAAGCATCCGGAAATACTGAACGCAAGCCGTCGCAAGCGCATCGCTGCTGGAAGTGGAACAACGGTGCAGGACGTCAATCAGCTAATCCGCCAGTTCGAAGACACGAAAAAGCAGGTCCGCTCGATGATGAGCCAGGCACGAGGGAAAAAGGGCCGTATGCGTCTCCCCTTTGGCCGTATGAAATGATGCCGACAATCTTTTGATTGAGGACATAACGAAACCCGAGAAGGGAATTTAAGGAGGAAAAACAAAAATGGTCAAGATTCGTCTCAAGAGAATGGGTATGAAGAAAAAGCCTTTCTATCGCATCGTCGTCGCTGATGAGCGCACCACGCGCGACGGACGCCCGATCGATGAGATCGGCTATTACAATCCCGTAACCGAGCCCGCGGAGATTCGCGTTGACGTCGAGAAGGCGAAGGCATGGATCGCGAAGGGCGCGCAGCCGACGGACACCGTACGCGGACTGCTGAAGAAAGCCGGCGGCCTCGAGTAAACCCCGGCGGAGGCATACCGATGGAGGAATTGGTACGGCTAATAGCCGTTTCCCTTGTTGACCATCCGGAAAGCGTCCAGGTAAAAACGGTTGACAATCCGGATTCGACCGTTATTGAACTGAGCGTCGGGCCTGATGACATGGGGAAAGTGATCGGAAAGCAGGGCCGTATCGCGAAAGCGATCCGTACCGTCGTTAAGGCGGCCTCGGCCCGCAGCGAGAAACCGGTTTTTGTAGAAATCCTGGAATGATCCGGGAGGATACAGAAAGCGGCGGCGTGCTGTGCCGCGCGAATGCGCGGCATTTTTGTTCAGTTTGATCAGCAAAATTACAATCCGGATCAGTATGGTCCGACAGGCATGCGGATTGCTGCAGACAGGGAGAAAAAGTGCGAACGGAGTATCTGAGGATCGGAGAGATCGTGCGCCCGCAGGGAATTCGCGGGGAATTGAAACTCCGGCAGGAAAGCCAGGATCCGACCCGCTACGAAAGGCTTACAAGAGTATGGCTGAAGAGCGGCGCCGGGTATAAAGAGTTTGAGGTAAAAAAGGGCCGGGCTTCCGGTGATTTCGCTTATCTGACCCTTGCCGGGATCGACAGCAGGGACGCGGCTGAGGCTTTGCGGGGACAGGCAGTGTATGTGGACCGCGCACACGCGATCGCGCTGCCTGAAGGCGAATTCTTCATCGCCGATCTGATCGGTATGCGCGCCGAAACGGAGGACGGCAGCCCAGTCGGACGGCTTAAGGAAGTCATTCAAAACCATCCTGCCTGCGACGTGTACGTTTTCGATACGGAGCGCGGAGAAATGATGATGCCGGCGCTTCGCCGCGTCATTCTATCGACAGACCCGGAAAGCGGCATCATGCGTCTGTCGCGAGACGGTCTGCAGGAAGTGGCGGTATGGCAGGATACTCCCCCGATCCGGGAAGACTGAGAGGCGATGCAGGATGAGAAAAGCCATGATGACCGCAGCCCTGCTGCTCCTGCTCTTTTGTTTCGCATCCAGCGCCGCGGAAGCGATCCCGGACACGGACTGTTTCTCCCCTGGTACTCTGAAGGCGGGCAAAATGCTCTCCTCGGGAGTCCCGGTTCAGACCGACCTATCGCTCTCCGTATCGGATGCGCTGTTCATCCAAGATAAGAAGGTGCTATCTGCCGTCCTGTCCGGCCTCTCCTTCCGTTGCATAACAGCGGAGAAAGGGGGCGAACAGGAAACTGCTCTCTCCATGCTCTGGAAAGATGAGTCCATCGCTTCCGCCGCCGTTCTGCAGGACGAGCGTGGAACCGCGCTTTTCCTCGATGGCCGCTGGATGCGGGTGGAGGATCCCTCTCCGGAGCCTGAAATTCCGGCTTCCTTCTCGAATCTTATCGGATCGTTCCTCAGAAATCGATTTTCTCGCATTTCACCGGAAGACCTGAAAGAAGCGTTTGCGGGCTGGAACCCCGGTGAGCGATTTTGGGGATTTCTCCCCGACGGACAGGCGGAAATCGCGGGGGTCGACGGTGGGGACGGAATCAGCGTTTCCCTTCCCCTGAAAAATGAGGATGGAGCCTGGGTCTTATCCCTTACCTGCCTGCGCGGCTCCCAGACAAATCCCACGGACGAAATCCGAATCGAACTCATCCGGGATGAAAACACCTCCTTTTCCCTTGCGCTTTCCGTTCAGTGGAAGCAGACGGGCAAGGGAGATGGCAGCGGCACGGTGACAGCCTCTCTGCGCGGCTCGCTGGAAGGAAAAAGAGATGGAAATCCAGTTGATGGGTCGCTTACCGTAACCCTGAAAAACACATGGTCGCGAAAAAACGGAACGCTGGACGAAAAAATCACCAGCGCCGCAAAGCTCTCGTTCCGAGACAGGACACCGGGGCGGAATTATCTGAATCTCGGGCATGATACGATTCAACTGCGGGAAACGATCCGCTGCCAAACACCGGACGGAGATGCGCTGGAAGAAGACGCGCCAATCGAATGGACGGACCAGATAAATCTGACTGTCGATACGGACGGAGGAACGCTGCTTTCCGCTTCGGCAGCGTTTTCCGTGAAACCAGCGGAAGAGCTTCTCCCCTTCCCTGAAAGCGGAAATGAGGCGGAAACCGTTTCGCTGCAGGAACTCCGCCAGGCTATGCAGAAAGAAGCCCGGGCTATGGCCGCGCGCATCTATGCGCGAATGGACGACAGAACGAAAAAGCTGGTCAACAAGGGGCTCTGATTCACGGGAGGTTTTCAATGAAGGGTTTTATAAAAGTTCAGGCATTTTTGCTGGCTGCCCTGTTTTTTCTGACACCGGGCTTTGCCTGTGCTGAAGCGAATTACGAAGCCGGCGCGATGGCCAGGACACTTTTGTCCGACGCCTACGCTTACGGCAACCAGATCGATGTGCGAGTCGGATTCGAAGAAGCCGCCGGCGCTTCCAGTTCCAAGAGAGCTGCAGCTGCTGCGTCGCTTCTGCAGAAGAGTGAAATCGCACTTTCCTTCTATGACGACTACGGGACGGGCAGAATTCACGCCTCCTTTACGCTGGACGGGCTGGAGCTGCTGGAAGGCACCGCTCTCATTCTCACGGACGGTTCTGTTCAGGTGACAACGAACCTGACCGGAAACACGGTCCTCACCTTCCCCGCCGGAACAGTCGGAAACCGGAATTTCGATGTTATGGATTTTGTTTACGGTTCCCTGATGCGCCGGCAGACAGAGAAGGATCTCTCCGAAATGAGCGCGCGGGAGCGTCTCCGCGCGACGGCAAGCGATGAGATGATGCTGATCCTGGATCATCTTCTCGGATGGGTATCCTATACGCAGCGGGAACGCGAAGACGAGTTTTACATGTTCGACAAGACGGACATCGAAGCGACGGAAACCCGTGATGCGGTCGCTCAACGCATGATTGGGCAGGTATATGCCGCGGAGTTCACCGAGCTCTTCTGGAACATCGCTGCCACTACGGACGCAAAGATGGGCGATTTCCAGCAGGCGATCGCGGACTGTCTCGCGGAGCTCGGTGTTACGGGGCTTGCCGTTCAGGAACTGACGGATCAGCTTTTCACCGAAGAAACGATCGACCCGAACAAGGATTTTGTAACACCCACCCACGCCCTTCCGAAGGATGGCGCGCTCTGCAAAAAGCGAAATGTTTCCTATTTCTTCAAAAAGCTGGTAAAGAGCTGCGAGCGGATCTGGGATGCGTGCAACGACGAGATGCTCTCCCTGATCGTGAGCTACGATTACAACGGAAGAATGGTTGGATTCGACGCGGTTCTTCCGGTTTTCACTGAGGTCCTTCCGTACGAAGGCAGCTTCAGCTGGTCGCTGAAAAGCGATGAATACGGGCAGGCAACGGAAACGACGCACGGGGAACTTCAGGTTTTCGATGGAAACAGGCTGATCGGAGACGCGCTGCTCCTCAAAGGGCGCGACGTAAACGGGGTATGTGAGAGTGGTATGAATGCCTCCTTCGTCGTCGCCAACCGGGAGAGCGGAGAAAGCAGCGGGTACGGTATGAGCGGTTCCCTGGTCGCTGTCACGAGCCGCACGGAACAGGGGACGGATCTGGAGACGCTGACTGCAGACGCCCATATATTTGCAAAAGAAAACGAAAATGAAGACTCACTTCTCGTGGCGGATCTGGAAGGAACCGCAGAGACGCCTGACGGAACAAGTGCTGCTGTGAGTACGGTCGCAAACTTCTCCTTCTCCGATCTTCTGAACTTCTCCGTGCATCTGACTGCTGAAACCGTGCAGGCAGAGGAGATGACGATATCGGGTGGACAGGCGCTTCTCGTGACGGAACTCGATGAAGCATCGATTTCCTCTCTTGCGGATACGGTAGAGGGTAAGATCAAGGCGATGGTGCCGAAACTGATGCTGCATCCCTCCGTGCTGACAGATTTGGCGAACCTCGTCAGCCCCTGACCGCAAAACCTGCAGCAGGGCGTAAAGCATGCTGGACGGGATTGAACAGAAAGGCGGATGCACGGACAGATGTTCGATTTTATAGAAGGAATCGTTGCTGGCAAATCGGCTGGTGAGATTGTTGTGAATGCGGGCGGCGTCGGCTTCCTGCTCCTCTGTTCCAATTCGACGCTGAGCACGGCTCCTGCCGCCGGCGAAAAATGGCGCTGCTATACTGTGCTGAACGTCCGCGAGGACGCGATGGAGCTGTTTGGGTTTTCCTCCCGCCAGGAACGCGAAATGTTCCGAAGGCTATGCCAGGTAACGGGCATCGGGGCGAAAACCGCGCTTGGCGTATTGTCCGGTCTGCCGCTTCGCGAACTGTCAGTTGCAATCGTGACGGGTGACGTAAACGCACTCTCCCGTGCGCCCGGCATCGGGAAAAAGACCGCGCAGCGCATCATTCTGGAACTCAAGGACAAGGTGGCGCAGGAAGACCTTGCGGGGATTCCCGGCGCAGCGTCCGTGTCGCCCGCGGTTTCGGCTGGGCCGGTCCGAGAGGCGCAGGAGGCGCTTATGGCCCTCGGATACTCCTCAGCGGAAGCCGCAAGAGCCGTAAGTCTGGTCCGCGATCAGGCTGATACCACGGACCGGCTTGTAATGCTTGCCCTGCGCCAGATGGGCAGTTGAATCCTCTGGCAGGCAGTTTTTAGTAGTCGACCCTACCACCCCCACCCACAGAGGAAAACGCTAAGCAGGAAGTACGGGAGATACAGATATGCCAAGAGAAGCGGACGACCGCCTGGTCATGAGCGGCTACCGGCAGGAAGATGAGCAGGAAGCAGGCCTCCGGCCTAAAACGCTAACGGAATACGTGGGCCAGGAGGCTGTGAAAGAAAGCCTTTCCATCTATATTCAGGCAGCAAGAGAACGCAAGGAAGCTCTGGATCACATTCTCTTATACGGTCCTCCCGGCCTCGGAAAAACGACGCTGGCAGGGATCGTGGCGGCGGAGATGGGGCAGAATATCCGCGTGACTTCGGGCCCCGCGATTGAAAGAGCCGGAGACCTAGCCAGCCTACTTACCAATCTTTCCTCGGGTGACGTACTGTTCATCGACGAGATCCACCGTCTGAGCCACGCCGTAGAGGAAGTTCTGTATCCTGCGATGGAAGACTTCGCACTGGATATCATGATCGGCAAGGGTCCGAGCGCCCGAAGCCTGCGCCTCGATCTTCCGAAGTTCACGCTGATCGGTGCGACGACCCGCGCAGGATCACTGTCTGCACCGCTTCGGGACCGGTTCGGCATCCTGTTCCGGCTGCAGATGTATTCCACAGAAGAATTGATGGCCATTGTGCGCCATTCCGCTGGCGTACTCGGTATCCGCTATACGGAAGACGGCATCCATGAAATCGCGCGGCGCAGCAGAGGTACCCCGAGAATCGTTAACCGTCTTCTGAAGCGCGTTCGCGATTACGCGCAGGTACGCGGGGAAGGCGTCATCACACTTCCCATGGCGCAGGAGGCATTGTCTCTTCTGGATGTGGACGACCTCGGACTGGACCGGGTGGACCGTTCGATATTAAGAGCGATGATGACCAAATTCGATGGGCGGCCGGTGGGTCTCGATACCCTGGCAGCGACGACCGGAGAAGACGCAGTCACAATCGAGGACGTCGTGGAGCCGTATCTCATGCAGCTGGGGTTCGTCATGCGCACGCCGCGTGGCCGTATCTGTACGCAGGCGGCGTATACGCACATGGGAATCCGGATGCCAAAGTCCGCACAACCGGACGGACAGATGTCCATTCTGGAAACGGAATAAGGAACAATGCATGAAAACAAGCGATTTCTGGTACGATCTGCCGGAAGAGCGGATTGCGCAAACGCCGGCGGAACCGCGGGATTCCAGCCGTCTTATGGTGTTCGACTGTGAAACAGGAACCATCGAGCACCATATCTTTCGGGATGTTATACAGTTCCTCGACCCACGCGACGTGCTCGTCGTAAACGAGACCCGGGTGATTCCAGCGCGGCTGTACGGAGAGAAGGAAAGCACTGGGGGCGTCATCGAATTTCTTCTGCTCCGACGGCTGAACCTGACAGACTGGGAGGTCATCCTGCGCCCGGGGAAGAAAGCGAAACCCGGCGCCCGGTTCGTCTTCGGGGGCGGTGCGCTCCGCGCCGAAATTCTGTCGGTGGCTGAGGACGGTGGACGAACCGTGCGCTTTTCCTGGGACGGTGTCTTTGAGGAAGTGCTTGAGCGCCTGGGGCAGATGCCTCTGCCGCCCTACATTCACGAAAAGCTCCAGGATCCTGAACGGTATCAGACCGTTTACGCAAAAGTCGATGGAAGTGCGGCAGCTCCGACCGCGGGGTTGCATTTTACACCGGAGCTGCTGAATGCCATCCGTGCAAAAGGTATCGATATCGTTCCCGTTCTGCTGCACGTCGGTCTCGGCACCTTCCGCCCCGTCAAGGCGGAAGACGTGGAAGACCACAAGATGCACAGCGAGTTTTACGAAGTTACGGAAGAGCAGGCGGCGCGGATCAACGCCGCAAGGGAGCGCGGCGGGCGCATCGTCTGCGTCGGTACGACCAGCGTGCGCACGTTGGAAACCCTTGCGGATGCAGAAGGAAAGGTACACGCCGGAAGCGGTTTCACGAACATCTTCATCAGGCCGGGTGTTCCCATTCGCGCGGTGGACGCGCTGATCACCAATTTCCATCTTCCGGGCAGCACGCTTCTCATGCTGGTTTCCGCGATGATGGGACGGGAGCACGCCCTCTCCGCCTATCGCCTCGCGGTACAGGAAGGCTATCGTTTCTTCTCTTTTGGAGACGCGATGCTGATTATCGGGAAGAAACCCGGTTCCGTCTGAATCATCGTTAAATGCCCGGAGCTCTGCGTTTCCGGGTGTTTTTTATGCGGGAAGCTTGACTTTGCCCGCAAAAATGAGATAATACCCGCAAGACTTGTTCGCGTAGGGAGAGAGTATGCCGCAAAGGATTCAGCACGTTGCGCCCGGTTCCATTGCGGAGCGTCATGGCATCACGGACGGTGATTCCATCGTCCGGATCTCAGGTATACCGGTTCTGGATCTGGTCGACTATCAGTATCTTTCCGTCAGGCCGCATCTGGAAGTCCTGCTGCGGCGTCCGGACGGAAGCGAGTATACGGTCCACATCCGCAAACCCGCCGGAGTGCCACTGGGCGTCACGCTGGAATCTTCCCTCATGAGCGCCCCTAAAACCTGCTGCAATCACTGTGTATTCTGCTTCATCGAGCAGATGCCCCCCAATCTGCGGGAAAGCCTTTACATCCGCGACGACGACTGGCGGCTCTCGCTGATGTCCGGTAATTTCGTGACGCTCACGAACCTCCCGGAGGAGGAGCTGCAGCGTATCATCGAACGGAAAGCCAGTCCCCTGTATATTTCCGTTCACGCCACCGAAGGAGATCTGCGCACAAAGCTCCTCAGGCATCCCAAAGCAAACCGAATTCTTGAACACCTCAGACGTTTTTCGGAAAACGGCATCCGCTTTCATTGTCAGGTGGTGCTCTGCCCTGGCCTCAACGACGGCGTGCATCTCACCCGCACGCTTTCCGACCTCATGGGATTCATGCCCTGCGCGGAAAGCTGCGCTCTTGTTCCGGTCGGCCTCACGCGTTACCGGGAGCACCTCTATCCCCTGCGTCCCTATACCCGGGAAGAGGCGCGATCTGTCATATGCGAGGCAGAACGGTTTCAACGGGAAGCACTCGCCCGATTTGGCACACGCTTCGTATTCCCTTCGGACGAGTTTTATCTGATTGCAGGCCTGTCGATCCCGCCGGATGAAGCGTACGAGGATTACCCGCAGTACGAAAACGGTGTCGGTCTGCTGCGCAGGCTGTACGACGAGTTTGACGCCGCCTGGCGCATGGAAGACCGGAACGCAAAGAGCCGCCGCGTTGCGATTGCGTGCGGGACAAGCGTTGCTCCGTTCCTCACAGAAATGCTCTTCTCCCATCCCCTTCCAGGACTGCATCCCCTCGTAATTCCTGTGCGGAACCGCTTTTTCGGCGAAACCGTAACCGTTTCCGGGCTCATCACGGGCGGCGATCTGACGGAGCAGCTCTCCGGCGTCCCCGTTGATGAAATTCTGATCACCGAAAACATGCTGCGCAAGGGTGAGGCAATCTTTCTAGATGACATGACGCTTGAAGAAGCGAAAAATCGCCTTGGTATCCCTGTTACACCGGTTGCCGATGACGGAGCCGCGCTGCTTGGCGCGCTTCTCGGCTTGGAGGAAACTGTATGACCGATTCGCTGGTCGCCGTCGTCGGACGGCCCAATGTAGGAAAATCCACCTTTTTCAATAAAATCGCAGGTAAACGCGTTTCAATCGTTAAGGATACCCCGGGCGTCACGCGAGACCGGATCTATATGGACTGTGAATGGCTCGGGCGGCGCTTTACCCTCATCGATACGGGCGGCCTGGAGCCGAACAGCGACGATCTCCTGCCCCGGCAGATCCGCAGGCAGGCGGAGATCGCTATCGAAAGCTGCGACGTCATTCTCTTTTTTGTCGATGGGCGCGCCGGCCTGACGAGCGAAGACGAGGACATCGCCACCCTCCTGCGCAAGAGCGGAAAACCGGTTATCCCAGTCGTCAACAAGGTCGACTTTTCCGGTCTTGAAGATTCTGTCTATGATTTTTATGCACTGGGACTTGGCGAGCCGATCGCCATATCTTCCACAAACATGCTGGGACTGGGCGATCTGCTGGACCGCGTCCTTGCGCTGCTTCCCAAATCCACACAAACCGGGACGGGAGAAGCGGAAACTGTACAAATCGCTGTCGTCGGGCGTCCCAACGTGGGCAAATCCAGTCTGGTCAACCGCATCCTCGGACAAGAGCGGACGATGGTTTCCGATGTGGCCGGAACGACGCGAGATGCCATCGATTCCGGATTCACGCGGAACGGCAGGCGCTATACGATCATCGACACCGCCGGTATCCGTCGCAAACGCTCCATCGAGGAGGAGTCCATCGAACGTTACAGCATTCTCCGCTCGCTGGACGCCGTGCGCCGCTGCAACGTCGCCCTGCTTCTCATCGACGCCGAATCCGGTGTAACCGAGCAGGACACGAAAATCGCCGGCTTCATCCTCGAGGCGGGGAAAGCCTGCGTGATCGTCGTGAATAAATGGGATGCGGTCGAAAAGGATACCGGAACGCTTGAGAAAAAGCGCAAGGAGATCCTCTCCGATCTCAAGTTCATGGATTACGCACCCGTTGTTTTCATCTCTGCTCTGACCGGGCAGCGTGTACCAAAGGTGCTGGATACGGTTGACGAGGTTCACGCCTCCGCCACCAAGCGCATCACAACAGGTCTGCTCAACGATGTGCTGAACGACGCCCAGGCCGCTCAGCAGCCTCCCTATGTCCGCGGCCGCCAGCTACGCATCTACTATGCAACGCAGAGCGGTACCGAGCCGCCATCTTTTATCCTTTTCGTCAACGACGAAGAACTGATGCATTTTACCTACGAGCGTTATCTCGAAAACCAGCTCCGCAAAACCTTCGGGTTTGAGGGCACGCCAATCCGCTTCATCCTGCGCAACCGGAAAGGAGATGAAGAGCGGTGAAACTGTTTCTTTCTCTTATCATTGGCTATCTGCTTGGCAGCCTTTCTTTTGGCATTATCCTCTCCCGCGTATTCGGTCATATGGACATCCGTACGAAGGGCAGCGGTAACGCAGGCGCGACCAACATGTTCCGTGTCATGGGGAAAAAATATGGCCTTATGACATTTGCTCTCGATCTTTTGAAAGGACTCGCTGGCGCGCTCCTCGGCAAAGCCATCGCCGGGGGAGATTTGGGCGGCCTCATTGGTGGCATCGGCGCCGTGATCGGGCATAACTATCCGCTGTTTTTCGGCTTCCGCGGCGGAAAGGGAATCTCCACGAGTTTCGGGGCGCTGCTGGGTGTATATCCGATGCAGGTACTTGGCGCCTTCGCTGCGTTTTTAATCGTCCTTGCCATTACGAAATACGTCTCTGCCGGTTCGCTGGCCGCAGCGGTCACGCTTCCGATTTTCGTTCTCGCGACTACGGACCGAAATCCTGTCTGCGTCGCCATCATCTTCTGCTATTCCCTGCTCGCCATTTACAGGCATCGGGGAAACATCGTCCGCCTCATACATCACGAAGAGAGTAAGATTACCCTGAACCGCAAATAAAAAACAGCCTTCCCCCGCTTCCTGCGGAGAAGGCTGCCTTTGTTTGAATTACGCGATTGGGGTCCCATCGGGGCGGAAAAGTGGAAGCTTTTCGAGATAGATAATATCGTCTCTCTCCTGGGCATCGCCCTCGGCAAGAATCGCCATCCGCCCTGCGATTTCTCCGCCTGCTCTTTTGACAAGCGCTTCCAATGCCGCAAGGCTTTCGCCGGTAGAGATCACGTCGTCCACGATCAGGATACGCTTCCCTTTCATCATCTCGGCTTCCTCGCCGTCGATAAAGAGCTTCTGTACGTGATCCGTCGTGATAGAACGTACCTCAACTGAGAAGACGTCGCGCATGTAGAGCTTCACACCCTTGCGGGCTAGCATCCACTTTTTGGCGCCGATCTGCCGCGCCATAGCGTAGGCCAGCGGAATGCCCTTGCTCTCCGCTGTCAGAATGTAATCGAAGGCGGGCGCTTTTTTGAGCAGTTCGGCCGCACAGGCCTCCGTCAGCTCGCAGTCGCCAAAGATAACAAAGGCACCGATGGAGAGGTTCTCGTTCAGAGGGCAGATGGGCAGATCCCGCTCGAGCCCCGCGATGGTCATACGGTAAAACTTCTGACTCATGATGACTCCTTCCTTGCGGCAACGCCGCCAACAGTTTTCGTTTTTATTTTACACCGCCTGTCAAGCGAATGAATTCCGGAAGAGAAACGGAGATATGCCATGCAAAGGATCGCCCGGTTTGTCCATGTTTCCCAGAATCAGTTTGAAAGCGATTTCCGGCGTCTGTTCCCCGGCCGGGCAGACGTACCAGACGTGTCTGCCATTCCCCTGCCCCACCGGGCAACCCGCGGCTCTGCGGGGTACGATTTTTTCTCTCCTCTGTCCTTTTCGCTCCCAGCGGGTTCGCACATCCTCATCCCTACCGGGATCCGGGCTCTTATGGAGGAGGGATGGGTTCTTGCGATCTTCCCGCGCAGCGGGCTCGGGGTAAAATACCGTTTCCGCCTTGACAATTCCGTGGGCATCATCGATCAGGATTACGCCGAGTCGTCGAACGAAGGGCATATCCTCCTCTCCATGACCAACGAAAGCCTCGAGGGAAAGACGCTTGAGATCGAGGCCGGAAAGGCCATAGCCCAGGGGATCTTCCTTCCCTTCGGAATTACCGGAGACGACGACGCGACCGTTCTCAGGGACGGCGGTTTCGGTTCAACCAGCCAGAGATAAGAGGAGGACGCACATGTCCGAGTTTCACAACGATCTCCCGCTCGTAAGCCAGGCGAAGGAGCTGATTGCAGCTTCCCCCTGTGTCATCGCGGCGCTTTCAAACCTCGCCGCCCTTCTTTTCAGTACGCTTCCCGACCTCAACTGGGCCGGCTTTTACCTGATGCATCAGGGCGAGCTGGTCGTAGGTCCATTCTGCGGCGAGCCGGCGTGCATCCGGATTCCCCTTTCAAAGGGCGTGTGCGGCGCCGCGGTACGGGAGAACCGCATACAGCGCGTTGCGGATGTACATGCCTTTCCGGGCCATATCGCCTGCGACAGCCGTTCCCGTTCCGAAATCGTGCTGCCTATCAGGCGGGAAGGGCGCGTTATCGGCGTCCTCGATATCGACAGCCCGATCCCCGACCGTTTCTCCGAAGAGGATGAGCGCGTTCTGCAATCCGTGATCGACGTTCTCGAATCCTCCTCCGTCTGGGAGACCGGGGCTTATTCTCTCAACTGACCGTGGCGCGTGCTTTCGCTTAAAACGGGCACGGAACCGTAAGCGTCAAACCGTTCGCATAAGACAATCTGCCTTCAAGCCCGTTAAAACGCAGCCGAACGGCCCACAGGCGCTGCGCGGTCACGCCTTCAGCCCGGTTCAGCATCCGGTCGCCGTATCGGTCATCGCCAAGAATGGGATGCCCGATATGTGCAAGGTGGGCGCGGATCTGATGGGTGCGTCCGGTCAGAAGATCGACTCTGAGGCGCGATATCCTTCCTTCCTCGATTACCCGGTAGCGCGTCTCGATCCGTACCGCACCGGGCCGCGGCTCGTCGGTCACGCTGACGCTCGCTGCGGCGGCATCCTTGCGGAGGTACCCTGTCAGGGTCGCCTCTTTTTTTTGCGGACATCCCTTGACGAGGCACTCGTATTCCTTCTCGATCGTCCTCGTCCGGAAAGCCGTGACCAGAGTTTCCGCTGCCTCCGCTTCTCTAGCGAAAACGAGAAGCCCGCCGGTCTTTACATCCAGCCTGTGACAGAGGATCAGCTCCCCTTTCTCCCCTTTCTGCAGGAGAAGCTCCCGTGTCCTCGAATAAGCGGTGTCCCCGCATTCCCCCCGCGAATCCTCGCATGGAAGGCCCTGCGGTTTTTCGATCACGCAAAGGAATTCGTCCAGGTAGACGAGCCGGCTTTCCTCCAGCGCTTTCGTCCTGCGCAGAACCTGCTTCGGCAGGTACGCGCGGATCTCCTGCCCTGCAAAAACGGCCTCGTCCCTGTCCGTGCGGCGTCCGTCGATGCGCACATCCCGGCTCTGAAGCATTTTTTTCAGAACCTGCGGAGAAATCCCTTCAGCGTGGCGGAGAAGCACCGGGATTACGCGCATCCCATCCTCTTCCCGGGATACGACAAACTGCATGTTGTTTCCTCCCGTCGTCAGAAACGAAGAACCCGGCTCTGAAGTTTCTCAATGCCTAGCAGCACCAGGCGCTCGCACAGGACACTGGCCACGATCACCGCCGCGGTCCAGGCAAAGAGATCCGCCATATCCAGGTAGGTTTTCGCCTGCTGCAGATGCTCTCCGACCGAAAGCCTGGGGATTCCGATCAGTTCCGCCGCGATGCCTGCTTTCCAGGCCATACCGACCGCCATACGGCAGGCGGTCATAAGGCGCGGAAGGATCTCAAAGAGGTCGAGATACCGGACCCGTACGGGCAGGGAAACCCGGAAGACATGTGCCATCTCCTGAAGCGCGGGAGAGCGCGCGAGGAGCGCATCGCTCATGCTGGTAAAGAGAACCGGAAAGGCGACCGTAAAGGCGATGAAAACCGAAAGCACCCTCGACCGGAACAGGATGAGCGCCAGAATGACGAAGGAAGCGACCGGGATCGCCCGCATTGTGCGTACGACGGGCATAAGCAGCAGCTCTACTGTTCCGCTCTTCCTGGCCAGGCAGGCAAGCGGGACCGCCGCCAGCAGGGAGAGGAAAAAGCCCAGCATCACGCGCCCGGTGGAGGCGGCGAGGGAAAGCCAGAACCGTCCGGTCGTCATCAGTTCCAGGAGCCTTTGCAGGGCTTCCACGGGCGAGACCAGGATGATGCGGTTTCCGATAGCAAGGGCCGCGATTTCCCATAACGCGAGCCAGAAGAGGACAACCGCAAACCGTGCGGTTTTCGATGCGCCTTTCATCCCCGTTCCTCCAGAGGCAAACCGAAAAATCGGTGCGCGTTTTCCCTTGTCACTTTCAGCACCGTCTCCCCGTCCGTATTTCTCTGCTTCGCGACTGCGTGAGAAACGACCGCAAGATCCTCCGGCTGGCTTTGTCTCCCCGGCACCGGCGCCTGCCACGGACAGTCCGTCTCAATGAGCAGCCTGTCCGCGGGAACCAGCCCTGCCGTTTCCTGCGCCCGTTTTCCCCGCTCCCTGGCCACCATTCCGCCGACAGAAATCAGGCACCCGAGCCCGAGGTATTCCCGCAGCAGTTCGCGGCCAAGGCTCGCCCCGTGCAGAAGCAGCGGCGGATTGGTCGTCCTTTTTTTCAGCAGCGAAAGCATCGCGCCATGCCGACCGCGCACATGCAGGACAACAGGCAGTCCAATCTGGCAGGCGAGGTCCAGCTGCCGGTTCAGCATCCCGATCTGTTTATCCATCGGTTCCGCGCCCGTTTCGTCCAGCCCGCATTCCCCGATGGCGCGTGCACCGGAAGCCGCCAGTTCCCGAAGACGGCGCATCGCGCCATCCGGATCTTCCGGGAGATAGCAGGGATGGATTCCGACGGCCGCATGCAGATTTGTATGCCTGGATGCAAGTTCCAGCGCGGTCTCCGACGAGGGAATATCCCATCCGGAGACCGCGCCTTCGTATCCGCGCAGGGCAAGCCGGTGGAGAATTTCCTCCCGGCCAGCCTGAAACGCGGGATCATTCAGATGCATGTGAGCGTCAAAACCGTCAATCCGGTCGGTCACCCGATCTCACACCCGTCTTCGATATCGCCGTCCACTGTGAGGAGCTTCAGCTCGTTCGCTTCCTCGTTAACAGCGCACAGCAGCATTCCCGCCGACTCGATGCCCCGGATCTTGCGGGGTGCGAGATTGGCGAAAAGAACCACTTTCTTCCCGACCAGCGCTTCCGGCTCGTAATGCTTCGCAATCCCGGAGAGCACCGTCCGCTCCGAATTCCCGACCTTCAGGCGGAGCTGCAGAAGCTTGTCCGCCTTCGGCACCTTCTCGCAGGCAAGCACCTTTGCCACGACCAGCTGCAGCGGTTCAAAAGCTTCGATGGAAACCGTCTCTTTCTGCGTGAAGGGGATATCCTTCGGCTTCTCCTCCTGCGGCGCCGCTGCGGGCATCGTCATTTCGGCAAGCTCTTTTTCCACATCCAGCCGCGGGAAGAGCGCCGCGCCCTTATGCACCTTTCCGCCGGAGAGCGCGCCGAACTTCTCGATAGACTCCCAGTCCATGAGCGCGGGATCGGCAATGCCCAGCTGTTCGAAGATGCGCGCGGGCGTGCGGGGCATCACGGGGGAGATGCATACGGCAACAATGCGCGCGCACTCGCAGAGCACGTAGAGCACTGTACCGAGGCGCGGCCTGTCAGCCTCGTTCTTCGCGAGGATCCAGGGCGTCGTCAGGTCGATGTAGCGGTTGCACTCGCCCACCAGCTTCCAGATCTCGGACAGCGCGTCCGAGAACTGCAGCGCGTTCATCTGCCGCTCATAGACCTCAGGAAGCGCTTCCGCCCGGGCGATCAGTGCCCTGTCCACTTCTTCATAGCCTGCCGGCGAAGGAATCTCCCCGCCAAAGTATTTCTCCACCATCGCGACGCTGCGGGAAACCAGGTTGCCAAGGTCGTTAGCGAGATCGGCATTGATGCGCTTCACAAGTGCTTCGTTGCTGAACTCCCCGTCCGCGCCGAAGGGCATTTCCCGCATGAGGAAATAGCGGATGGCGTCCGAGCCGTACCGTTCGCAGAGTTTTACCGGATCGACCACATTGCCCTTGGATTTGGACATCTTGCCGCCGCCGATGACAAGCCAGCCGTGCCCGAACACCTGCTTCGGAAGCGGCAGCCCGAGCGCGTGCAGCATGATCGGCCAGATGATCGTATGGAAACGGACGATTTCCTTGCCGACGAGATGAATGTCCGCCGGCCAGTACTTCCGGTACAGTGAATCGTCCTCCGAACCGTAGCCCAGCGCCGTGATGTAGTTCGAGAGTGCGTCCACCCAGACATATACCGTATGACCGGGATCGAAGTCCACCGGAATGCCCCATTTGAGGGATGTGCGGGAGACACAGAGATCCTGCAGGCCGGGGCGTAGGAAATTGTTCAGCATCTCCGCCGTACGGCTGGGCGGCTGGATGAAATCCGGATGGGACTCGATGTAATCGATGAGCCAGTCCTGATACTTGGAGAGGCGGAAGAAGTAGCTCTCCTCCCGGGTCTTTTCCACCGGGCGCCCGCAGTCCGGGCAGCAGCCGTCCTTTAGCTGCAACTGCGTCCAAAAGGACTCACAGGGCGTGCAGTACCAGCCCTCGTATTCGCTTTTGTAGATGTCTCCCTGCTCGTAGAGCTTGCGGAAAATCATCTGCACAGACTTCACATGACGCTCATCCGTCGTGCGGATGAAATCGTCATACTCCACGTCCATCAGCTTCCAGAGATCCTTGATCCCCGCCACGATCTTATCCACATAGGCCTTCGGCGTCACGCCGGCTTCTTTTGCCTTCCGCTCGATCTTCTGCCCATGCTCATCCGTGCCCGTCAGGAAATACGTATCGTATCCCGTCAGTTTCTTGAACCGCGCGATCGTATCCGCCGCGGTAGAGCAATAGCTGTGGCCGATGTGAAGATTGTCGCTTGGGTAATAAATGGGTGTCGTGATGTAAAACTTGCCTTTGCTCTGCATACTCTCCGATTCCTTCCCCGTCCTCTCGGGACGATTGTGATTCTCTTCTGCGGTTTTCCCTCATACCTCGGGCATGAAGGGCTGATGGTTCTCTTTATAGCACAGCGTCCCGAATTCGTCGAAGTAAAGCGGCGTAGGCGCGGTGTCGATGTACTTGAGGATCTCGTCCATCCGCACGCTCTCCGAAAAGCTGACGAAGGAGAAACTGACGCCTGCGCGCTTAGCCCGCCCGGTACGCCCGATGCGGTGCACATAATACTCTTTCTTGTCTGGCAGGTCGTAATTCATGACGGCTTCCACATCGTCCACGTCAATACCGCGGGCCGCCACGTCAGTTGCAACAAGGATCTCAAAACTGCCCTTGCGATATCCGCTCATAACCTTATCCCGCTTCGACTGCGGGATATCGCCATGCAGGCATTCGCAGCTGTATCCCTGCTTTTGCAGGCGCGCGCACAGGCGGGCTGTCATATCCTTCGTGTTGCAGAAGATCATGATACGCCGGTACTGATCGGTGTCCAGCAGGTACAAAAGGCTCTCATATTTCTGCTTCTGCTCACACTCGATCAGGTACTGCGTGATTTTCGGCCGGTCTTCTTCTTTCGCCTGCACGACGATCTCCACCGGATCTGTCTGATACTTCCAGGAGACCGTCAGAACGTCCTGGTTGGTGGTGGCACTGAACATTACGATCTGCCGCGCGGGATCGACGCTTCCAATGATCTTCTCGACGTCCTCGATAAAGCCCATTTTGAGCATCTCGTCCGCCTCGTCCAGCACCAGGGTATGCACGCCGCCAAGACGGATGTTCCCCCGCTGCATGTGATCGAGAAGCCGTCCCGGTGTTGCGACGATGATCTGCGGCTTTCGTTTGAGTGCTGTAAGCTGTTTCGGGAAGGGCTGCCCTCCGTAGATGACTGCGATACGTGCGCCCTTGATGTAATATGCGAGACTCGTCAGCTCTTCCGCGATCTGCTGAGCAAGCTCACGAGTCGGTGCCAGGACGACTTCCTGCACCGCCGGGTTTTCCAGACTGATGTATTCCAGCATGGGGATGCCAAATCCCAGCGTTTTCCCGGTTCCCGTCGGGGCGATGCCGATGATGTCATGCCCTTCCATCATTGGCGGGATGCATTTCTCCTGGATGCTCGTCAGCTCGGAAAACTCCATCCGGTCGAAAGCACGAATGACCTCCTGGCTGATCCCCATTTCCTGCAGCCGTTCATGTCCTCTGCTCGGTTCCACTTTATCCTCCCTGTTCCTGCGCCGAACGTATCGGTTCCGCAATCTCTGTCCGACGCTGTTTCTTGTTTCTCGTCACATTCAACACAAGGCCAATCCCAGCCATGTTGGCGACGAGGTTCGTTCCACCATAGCTGATAAATGGCAGCGGGATCCCCGTAATCGGCATGACGCCGATGCACATGCCCACGTTTTCAAACACATGGAACAGCAGCATCGCCATAACGCCCAGGATCAGAAGCCTGCCAAAAGAATCGTCCGTATAATAAGATAAGAGCAGCATGCGCACGATCACGAACGCGTAGAGGCCCAGCAGTACCAGCGCGCCAACAAATCCGAGCGTTTCCCCAACCACCGTAAAAATAAAATCGGTGTGGTTCTCCGGAACGTAGTTCAGATGCGTCAGCGTTCCCTGCGCCCATGGGCCAGTTCCGGTCAGGCCTCCGGAGCCCACCGTAACCATGGAATTAACGATCTGATAGCTGCTGCCCGTAGGATCAGATTCCGGATTGATGAAGGCAACCAGTCGCAGCCAGCGGAAATCCTGCTTCCGAGACATATAGATGCCGATTACCAGGATACCGATGACCCCCAGAATACCCATGATTATGAGATTTCGCAGCCGGTATCCACTGGCAAACATGAGGACGATAAAAATGAACACAAAGACCAGAAGCGTTCCCACATCCGGCTGCGCAAGGATGAGAACCGCCGGAATACCAAAGTGCACCAGAACATACCCGAAGTAACCCCAATTCGGGATGGGATTCCCCGGATGTCTTGTCAAAGCCTTGGACAGTGTGATAATCAACGCAACTTTGGCCACTTCAGACGGCTGGAAGGTTCTGTCCAGAAACTGGAACCAGCCGCGGACACCGTTGATTTTACTGGTTGCCAGCACGAGTGTGAGCAAAAGCGCGTCCCCGATGTAAATGAGGGGCCACATGCGGCCAATCACCTCATAGGGGATCACCATCATCGCCGCCACCGCCGCAATGCTCACAATTACCCACAGCAGCTGCAGGCGACCGTTGTTTGCGTCCATGATCAGCTGCTGCATGGAACGGCCCTCGCCCAGCGTGGGATTGTAGTTCGCGATGGTGATCGCGAAGACTCCGTAAAGAGCCAGAAGATACGCGCCGATGAGCAGCGGCCAGTCGAAATGGGCGACGCTGAGGCGCCTTTTGAAGCTTTCCTGCAAGATACTCCTCCGTTATGAGAATGCAGCCGCGGAGAGAAGCGATTCCGCCGCCCTGCATAGGGTCTTCCGGATCCCCCGATCGTCCGTTCTGCTTTGCTGCTGAATGAAGAGCAGCGGTCTTCTCCCCGTGATTTCTTCCGCAAGAGCAGATATCTTCTCCTGCGCACGCCGCTCCGGCGGGGCGAAATTCACGATAAGATCGCAGCGCACTTCGCCGCTTTCCAAGATAAACAGTCGCTGCGCCGCCTGGCGTAGAGCGGTTTCATCCGGTGCAGATAGCACGAGCAGCCTGTCGTTCGCCTGAAGGGATCTCGGATCAGGACCTTCCTCTCCTGTACCGGTATCGACGATAACGGAGTCGCTGATTTCCCCAAGGCGGGAAATAAGAGACTCGTATTCCATAACACCAGGAGGCCCTTCAAAGGAAGCGATCGCCAGCTGGAGACCGGGTACCCCGCAGCTGTACAGCGTCTCTTCCAGTTCTGCCTGTCCCAAAAGAACATCTGCCAGACTCAGGACTGCGCCCTCCACCGAAAGCCGCTCCCGGCAGGCGGTAAGGCTACCAGCCGCGTCCAGAAGATTCACCGGCTTTCCCGTTTTTCCAGTCTTTTCCGCTTTTATTTCCGCCAGCGCGCAAGCGAGACACGTTTTCCCGGTTCCGCCCGCAGCGGAGCATATATACCAGACCATGGATTCCCATCCTGTCAGTACGCCAGCGAATTGGTCGGCGCCATGATGTCGTCGCCGCCGATCAGCCGGTGATCCAGATAATATTTGCAGATTTCACGCACCGTAATGGAACAGTAAGCTCCGCTGTAGCCGTGAGGGATGTAGACGCAAAGCGCGATTTCCGGATTTTCGTAGGGGGCGAAGGCCACCATCCAGGCATTGTTTTCAAGATCGATGTCCGTCTTTTCCGCCGTTCCCGTTTTCGCGCCGATATGCTCACCGATGCCGGTACCGGCGAAGAAGCGCGTTGCAGTACCTTCGGCTTCCGTAACGCCGTACATCCCTTCCCGGATTTTCGACAGATACTCGTCCAGTCCTTCTCCTTCGATCTGAGAGGCCAGAATCGGCTGCGTCTGGCTGATGATTTCACCCTCCGGAGAGATGATCGAATCGATCAGTCGCAGGTCGTAAACCTTGCCACCGTTAGCAACTGCAGCCACATAGCGGGCGAGCGCCACCGGCGTGACCGTGGTTATGGACTGACCGACGGCGCACATGATAGCCTCGGAACCGCCCCATTTGATCTCGTTCAGCATGATGTAGGTATCGCCGGCCACGATCTGCAGATAAACCAGTTCGCGGGGCATATCAAGCTCTTCCATGAGGATGGTACGGATCTCGGGCAGCCAGTCGCTCTGGTTGTAATCGACGGCCATGTCCATGAGGCGCTTCAC
>JAIKWN010000075.1 GCA_024684665.1 Clostridiales bacterium
GAAGAAGCTCAGAAGATTGCAACCAAGCTGATCAACGACGACCATGTGGACGCATGCATCGGCTCCATGAACTCCGGCGAAGTCACTGCCGCTGCCAAGTTCTTTAACGAGGCAGGCATCTATCACATCGGCTGCGGCACCGCTCATTCCTGGATGCAGGAAGACTGGCCCTTCGTCTTCCGCGCGGCCATGGACAACGATTTCGCGGTTCCGATCGCTGCGGCGCTCCTGCCCAAGCTGGGCTATGAGACCGTTGCTATCTTCAATGGCCAGGAGGACGCCTCCATCGGCACCGCCAACGCCTTCGAAGCGAAGTTCAAAGAGCTGGGCGTCGAGGTTGTGGACCGTGAGTCCTACTCCGTCGGCGACACCGACTACTCCGCCCAGATCGCGAAGATGCTGAGCTATGATCCGGACTGCGTCTGCATCTGCGTTATCGGCGAAGTCGGCGGCCCTCTCGTCAACCAGCTCCGTCTCGGCGGCTATGACGGCATCATCCTCGACAAGGAATCCTTCATGGACTCCCAGATCGAAATCGCGGGCAAAGAGAACTCCAACTACATCATGTTCTCCAACCCCTATGTCACCTATAAGTCCGTCGACGACTGCGACATTCCGAACATGAAGGAATATCTGCAGCTCTACCTCGACACCTATGGAACCATGGTTGCAACCGACTCTGCCTATCGCGGATGGGACTCCATGATGGTTCTGGCTGAAGCCGCGAAGATCGCTGGCTCCAACGACTCTGAGGCGCTGCGCGCTGCGACCCATAAGGTCGTCATCCCCGGCCTGGGCGGCACCCTGGACTACACCCTCGGCAACCGCGAAGGCTACAACACCTTCAACTCCTTCATTCTGGTTGACGGCAAGAACCTGCTGTTCGACGACTGGTTCAACAACGGCGGCTATCAGGCGTATCTGGACGCCACCGGCCTCGACAAGTAATTCGTTCTGATCGACAGCGCTCGGGGGCGGGTAGTCCGCCCCCGACTGCGCTGGCCTCGCCCGCGGTCGGTTTCCTGTCCGCGGGCGGTCTTTTTCCGGGTCTTCCGGATGAGGCCGGCGGCGCTGTTTGCAGCGACTGAAGGAGAGTTCGACTATGAAATTTTTCATGTCCCTGCTGATCTCCGGATTGGTCCTGGGCGGTACCTACGGGCTGATCGCCTTGGGATACAGCCTGATTTACAAGGCATCCGGACTGATGAGCTTCGTCCAGGGCGATATCATGACCTTGGGCGCATATCTGGGCCTCACGTTTTTCAACCTGCTGCTCCCGATCTGCGGCAAGCGCCCCGGATTCATCATCGCGGTGCTGCTGACTGTGCTCTGTGCGTTCCTGATGGGCATGCTGTTGGAACGCGGGGTCATACGGGTGCTCCTCAGTAAAAATGTGCTGCCGATTTACGTGGTTCTGGCCACCATCGCCTTCTCCTATATCATTCAGAATGGCGCGCAGCTGGTCTGGGGCTCCCTGACGCTAAACTTCCCCTCCGTCTTTGACATCAAGCGGGTAAAGCTCTTTGGCGTCAACGTGCGGCCTGAGCAGATTCTCTGCACGGTGGCCTCCCTGATCATCATGGTCATCCTGCACCTGTTCATGACCAAGACCCGTTTCGGCACATCCCTGCGTGCGGCGGCCATGGATCCCATGGCGGCGCAGTCCTGCGGCGTCAACGTTCACCTCTCCACCGGTATCACCTGGGGCCTTTCTGCTGGACTGGCTGCCATCGCCGGTATACTGGTTGGTCCTCTGTATGGTGTGTTCATCCTCTTGGGCAACCAGATCGGCAACAAGGGCTTCTCGGGCGCCGTTATCGGCGGTTATGGTAACATGTACGGCGCCATGGTCGGCGGCTTGCTCCTGGGCCTGATCGAAACGTTCGTCACGGGCTACATTTCCTCCGACTACAAGAATCTGATCGCGTACATCATCCTGATCGTGTTCCTGTTCGTGAAGCCTACGGGCATCTTCAACGAACGCGCGATCGCGGACGAGTAAGCGGCCGGGACTGGTTTGAGAGGAGGTAATATTTTGAATCCCGATCTGACGAAACAGGAGAAGCAGAAGAAGATGCTTCCAGTGCTGGTAATCCTGGTGCTGACGGTGCTTCTGCCCTTCGTTCTCGGCGAGTATCAGCTGATGCTCTGCTGTACGATTTTCTATTACATTATTGCAGTTTCCGGCCTGGACATCCTGTTCGGCTATTCCGGACAGATCTCCCTAGGCCATGCCGCTTTCTATGCCATCGGAGCCTATGGTTCGGCCCTCATGCACAACTACTGGCACCTGCCGGTCTTCGTAACCATGATCCTGGCTTCGATCATCGCGACGGGCATCGGCGCGCTTCTGGCGGTTCCGGCTTCAAAGCTGGTTTTCCACTTCCTGTCGTTGTCGACCATTGCTTTCGGTGAAATCGTTTATCAGCTGCTCGTGCACTCCCCGGGCATGATCACCGGCGACTTCAAGGGCATCTATTCAACGCAGATGACGTTCTTCGGGCAGGAGTTCTCCTATCGGAACTACTTCTTCTTTGCCCTGATCTGCGCCGTAGTGTTCCTGCTGGCGAAGTTCTTCCTTGTCAATTCCAAGACAGGCCGCGCCTTCACTGCCATCCGCGAGAATTCCCACGCGGCTAACGGTATGGGCATCAACGTCCGCCGCTATAAGGTCATGGCTTTTGCGACGTCTGCGTTCTACACGGCCTTCGCCGGTGCCATGTATATGCATCTGGTGGGCTTCGTTCATCCGGATACCTTCGTCAAAAAGCAGTCCGTTCTGTTCCTGACAATGCTGCTCTTTGGCGGCACCGGAACCATGTTCGGTCCGATCATCGGTGTCATTTCTGTAGAGCTTCTGATCGAGTCCCTACGCTCGCTGCAAGAAATGCAGGGCTTCGTGTACGGCGTGCTACTGCTCATCGTTATCGTTGCGCTGCCCGGCGGTCTTTACGGTGGCCTCCGCGATATCTATGCCTTTGTGATGCGCAAGTTGGGCAAAGGGCCCGCTCCGGAAAGCGAGGTGAAGAAGGGTGCTTAAGACGGATAAAGTAACCATTAAGTTTGGCGGTCTGACCGCGGTCAACCAGGTCAGCGTACACATCCGGCCGAACCAGATCACCGGCCTCATCGGCCCCAACGGCGCCGGAAAGACCACCTTCTTCAACTGCATCAGCGGCGTGTACAAACCCAACAGCGGCACCGTCAATTTCATGGGGCAGGAAATCCAGGGCTGGAAGCCGTATCAGATCAACAAGATCGGCATCACGAGGACCTACCAGAACATCAACCTCTTTCGGAAGATGACGGTGCAGGAAAATGTTTTGGTCGGTATGCATTCCCGCCTGAAATCCAACTACCTGACGGATATGTTCCACATCCCGTCCCAGCAGAAAGAAGAGAAGATCGCGTACGAAAAGGCGTACGAGTGGCTGAAGTTCGTGGGCCTGGAGCCCTACGCTAAGGACCAGACTGGAAGCCTTTCCTACGGTAAACAGCGTCTTCTCGAGATCGTCCGCGGCCTTGCGAGTGACCCAAAACTGATTCTTTTGGATGAGCCGGCCGCTGGCATGAACTCACAGGAAAAGCTGGAACTGGACGAGCTGCTCCAGCGCATTCTGAAGCTGGGTGTCACGATCCTTATGGTCGAGCATGACATGAAGCTGGTCATGGGCGTCTGCCATGAGATATACGTTCTGGCAGAAGGCAAGCTCCTAGCCCACGGCACGCCCGCTGAGGTGCAGAGCAATCCCGATGTCATCGCGGCCTACCTGGGAGGTGAGTGATATGGCGCCGATTCTTGAGCTTGTGGATTTCCATTACTATTACGGCAACATTCACTCTGTTAAGGGCATCGACCTATACGTGAACGAGGGCGAAATGGTCACCCTGATCGGCGCCAACGGCGCTGGCAAGACCACGACTCTGCAGTCCATCTCCGGCCTTACGAAGCCTCGGGGCATCCGTGGCAAGATCCTCTTCCAGGGCAAGGAAATCCAAGGCATGAGCGGCAACAAGATTGCGAGCCTTGGCATCCTGCAATCCCTCGAAGGACGGCATGTCTTCTCGAAGCTGACGGTCGAAGAAAACCTGACCATCGGTGCGTACCTGCGCAAGGATACGAAAAACATCAAGGAAGACATGCAGGACGTGTACCGCCGCTTCCCGCGCCTTGAAGAGCGCAAGTGGCAGCTGGCGGGCACTCTCTCCGGCGGCGAGCAGCAGATGCTGGCCATGGGCCGCGCCCTTATGGGCAAGCCGAAGGTCATGCTGCTGGACGAGCCCTCCATGGGTCTCGCGCCCCTAATCGTCAAGGAAATCTTCGTCGCGGTCAAGGACATTAACCGGGACGGAACCACGATCCTCTTCGTCGAGCAGAACTCGAAGATCGCACTTGCGACCGCGAACCGCGGCTACGTCATGCAGACGGGCGAGATCGTGATCCACGACACCTGCGAGGCACTTGCGAACAACGAGGACGTGAAGCGCGTCTATCTGGGCGGCTGATGACCGGCTGACTGCCTTACCTGAAGACATAAGAATCCCCCGGATCA
>JAIKWN010000077.1 GCA_024684665.1 Clostridiales bacterium
CCGGCCAGGCTCCCGCGAAAAGCTTCCCGGAAACGTCTCCAGCCCATCTGCACTACCTGCTTTCCCCTGACTGTGAAATCATGCCCTGCACAGCTGACGGTGACGGTTGTCTCGTCATAGATGTACGGCTCGTCCATGGCACACAGCAGCTGTGTGCTGACCATGTTCAGGATATCGCGCATCCCAGGGATCAGGGCATTCACGGCTGTATTCTGATGCGGCATGGAAGCTGTCGGGACAATGGCGTGATGATCGGAAACCTTCAGATCGTTTGCAATACGGTCGGTATGACACGCCAGATGCAAACCGCCGGCAAACGGGAGCGTTTCCAGAACGCTCTGCGCCAGATCAGGCATTCCGGATGCCATGTCCTGCGTCAGGAATCGGCTCTCCGTACGCGGATAGGTGATCAGTTTCTTCTCATAGAGTGCCTGCGCATACTCCAGCACCTGCTGGGCTGTGTATCCGAAGAGGCGGTTGGCTTCCCGCTGCAAGGCGGTCAGATCATAGAGCCTTGGCGGGTTTTCAATCCGCTGTTTATGCTCAATGCTTTTGATCACAGCGCTGCTGTTGTTGCAGGCATCGGCCAGGTCGCGCGCGGCACCCAGGTCCCGGAAACGCTCAGACAGCGCGGACAGGCCGTGCCCAAGGTTCAGCCTGACATTGTAAAACGTCTCGGGCCGGAATTGATCGATGGCGCTTTCACGCTCAGCCAGCATTGCCAGGGTTGGTGTCATGACCCGGCCGACGTGCAGTGTAGGACCGTACAGAAGCGAATAGAGACGTGTGGCATTCATGCCGATCAGCCAGTCTGCCTGAGCGCGGCACAGTGCAGCCCGGTACAGGTTGTCATATGCCCCGATATCCTTCATCTGACGGAAACCCTCGCTGATCGCGCTCTCTTCCATTGAAGATATCCACAGCCGACGGACGGGTTTTCGGCAGCCGGCTTTTTCATAGACAAGCCGGAAGATCAGTTCACCTTCACGTCCCGCGTCGGTGGCACAGATGATTGCGTCCACACGGTCGCTGTTCATCAGCGAGCTGACGATTTCAAACTGTTTTGCGTTTGCCTCGGTGACATTGGTCTTCCACGTATCCGGTATGATCGGCAGATCCTTATAGCGCCAGTGTGCATACTCAGGATTGTAATCCTCGGGCATGGCCAGTTCGACCAGATGGCCGACACACCAGGTCACGATAAGCCCCCGCCCTTCAAGCCAGCCTTCTTTCATTTCGCGGACACCCAGAGCCGCAGCGATTGTTTTGCCTACACTCGGTTTTTCGGCAATAATCAGTTCCATTGAAAATCCTCCTCTTTCAGTCAACCCTGCGGTACGTCTGTACCGCAGGGCAGGGTTTATCATTCCTGTTTTTGATTATCCTCATCGGCATCATCGTCATCCAGATCGAAGTCATTGTCAGCGCTTCGCTTGCTCCCTTTTCCTTTGCTTCGCAGGAAGACAAACGCGCCGACACCGCCGAGCGCCAGAATCCCGACAAGACCGAGAATGCCAGTCATCTGATCTGTCTTTTTCGTTTCGTCAACCGGTTCCGCGGCAGGGGCAGCGGTTGCTGCAGGCGGTGTGTCTGTCGCCGCAGGCACTGCGGTCGGCTCCGGCGTCACGTAGATGATCTCCGGCGTCGGGGTTGGGACCTGCTCGATCTCCTCATCCGACATCAGGCTCATCAGATCCCGCTCATCCACCAGGTTCAGGAAGTAGGTCTCATACATCTCGGCCGCCTCATCAATGGGCTTGTCATAATCGATGACGAGATAGAAGGTGTTCCCGCTTTTCGTCTGAATCGTGATGAACTGCTTGTTGGTTGCGGCGGAGTAAAGCACGTCCAGGGTGTGCGAATTTCCATCCGCCTGGTAGGGCATGCCGGGCCCGATGACGATATATTCGGTTTCAATGATGGGTTCCGGAGTCGGGACCGCGGTCGGCACGGGAGTCGGAGTGGGCCAGTCTTCATCCGGCACATAGATCAGGGAACTCCCCAGCCCGCGGTAGTGAGACTCAGGAGCCGCGGTCGGAGCTGCGGTCAGAGAAGCCTCAACAGGCGCAGCCGATGGAATGGGGGTTTCAGTGGGCGCCGCTGTCGGTGCTGGCGTTGCGCTCGGCGTGGGTGTCGGATCAGCCGGTTTCACGTAATGGGGATTGGTCAGCGTGAGGGGCTCCGAGAAATTGCCTGCATAGTCAAACGCACGAATCGCAAGCTTTTCATACCGGTTCATGTTCCGGTCCAGCTCCACGTCCAGCACATTGTTGACAACAGCGGTAAACAGCATGCTGTTGATCTGGACGCCGGCAATACCGGACATATCGTCCCGTGTATCAATCCGCAGAATTGAGCCGTTAACCGAAGCCGTGAGGGACGGTGCGGTCAGATCGATGCTGTTGATCTTCGCCGTTTCCTCATGGGTCTGTCCCTGCGGATCCGTGACCCGAAGCGTGAAGATACCGTTTTCATGGACCGTGATCTCAGCCTTGTTCTGATCGAACAGATCCTCACAGTCGATCCAGGCACTTTGGTTCATGCGGTACTCGATCCTGTACCAGCCGATTCTGTTTGTGTCGGTGACGGAAGCTTTGATTGTAGCGCCGTTGTTGCTTGTCCAGCCTCCCGGCGCAACCAGCACAATCCGATAGGGAGAGTCCTGCCCATGCGTTGTTTCAGCCATTACCGGCATCACGGCAATCATCATGGCGGTGAGCAAAAGCAAAAGCGTCCGTACACCATGTTTACGGGTCGTCATCATCAATGGATTCCTCCTCTTCAGAAACTGCAGGGTTGAGCGGTATGACCGGCAATGAGAGGTCAGGGACCGATGAAGATGGGGCTGAGATCAATCTGCCCATGATTTCGTCCATATTGTCGGCAGTGACGCCATACTTCTCTGCGAGCATGATAATGGCAGCAATCTCAGCCTGTTTTGCAAGCCGGCGAATATGCTCCACTTCTTTTTCCAACGCATTCAGTTCCTGCTTTTTCTTTTCCAGCAGCGCGCGAAGCTTTATGCGGTCTGTCGGATAACGTTTGTTTTTGATTTCGTCCATACGCTGCCTCACTTGATCGGCAGGCGGCCGAAGGCATAGATCTTTCTGGCCCAGCTTGCGTCTTTCAGATCCGCAAAACCGATCGGGTCGCCTGCGTGGATCATCATGTTGTTGCCCACGTAGATTCCCACGTGGGTAATGCCTTTGACATCAGGACCGGATGTTTTTTCAAAGAAGACAAGATCGCCGGGCCTGATCTCATCTCTCGGAATGTCTTTGCAGATAGCGTACAGGCCGTTGGCGCCCAGTCTGCCGGTGTCATAAACACCGGACTGTGTGAAGACCCAGCAGACAAACCCACTGCAGTCGAAACCGGTTTCGGGTTTTGAACCGCCGTATACGAACGGATAGCCGATATACTTCTCCGCTTCTGTCATCAGTGCCAGAAAGGCCGGATCATCTTTCAGCAGCTGCCCGGGAACCGTGTACCTGATCAGCTTGCCCTTTGATTTGATTCCGTTGACTTTGACATTGGACTTGCCGACCGAGGTGATTACCGGGATCTCCGAATCCCGGTCTGTTTCTGCGGAATGAAAGGAAGCGGATTCTGATTCATCAACATCCTCCGCGCTTTCGTCCCCGGCTGCCGTGCAGGCGGGTTCTTCCGCAGCCGCGGCTTCGGCAGCCGATGAGTGTCTGGGAAAGACGCCGGACAGGAGGAAAAGCGCCAGGACCAGAAGCAGGACCCGCTTTGCGGTGTCATGGCTGTGCTTTTCAGCATTGTGTGTCATGGTTTCACAACTCCTTCTTTCAGTTTGGGACATGAAACCGGAGCCCTGAATGAGCAGGACTCCGGCCGTCTGTCAGTAAGGAACACGTCCATAGGAATGGAAATGCTTTTGCCAGTACGAGTCTGTCAGATTGGCGAACCCGATCGGGCTTCCGCAGTGGATCATCATATTGTTGCCGACATAGATGCCGCAGTGCGTAATGCCTTCCACATCATCGCCCATGGTGCCCTCAAAGAACACAATGTCTCCCGGCCTGGCCTGTCCGGCGGGAACATCCCGGCACAGACTTCTGAGGCCTTTTGCACCGAGACGGCCGGTGTTGTAAACGCCGCTGTTGGTGAAGACGTAGCTGACATAACCGGAACAGTCAAAACTGGTTTCCGGATCGGAGCCGCCCCAGACATAGGGATAGCCAATGTATCGGACAGCCTCCTCCATGAGCCTTGCGAAAGTTGGATCTGCGTCCAGAACGGACTGCGGAATGTCATACAGCATCGGATCCTTCAGTGCGGGAGCATGCGCGCCGTGGAACAGTCCGTCCATGTTGCCGTGCGTGGACATATACATCGCGAACATGGCCATGTCCTCATGGCTCATGCTGACAACCGGGAGATGGGAGAGATCCTTGTTTTCCAGGGTGACCGTACAGATTGTGTATTCATAGGGGATGAAAACATCGTACTGGTATGTTTCCGTCCTTGTTTCACCGGTGACCGGATCCCGTACGGTTCTTGTTCCGGTCTCTACTCCCGGAAGGAAACGCAGTTCCGTGGTAACGGTCTCTGTGACGGTGTACTGCAGACTGAAGTATTTTTCAATAATGGGCATCGCGGAATCCAGATCCCACTCTTCACCGTTCCGGCAAGCCGATATAATCGCCATCAGCACGTAGGGGTCATGCCATATTTCATCGGCATTGATCCGGTATTCATCATACCCGGGATGATACTGGGCATAATGCTCCATCTCATCCTTCAACTCCCGTTCTTTGGCCAGGTATGCTCGCTCGGCGTCAAGCACATCCGCCTCTTCCGCCGGATAGGTACCGACAGCAACGGAATCAAACAGTGACTGAGCAATCGGAGCACAGGACTGCAGGCCGCCAAAGAAGAAAAGAAGCAGGAGGCCCAGCGCGAGAAGAATCAGACCGGTTGGATGCTTTCGTACCGTGTCCGCGGTGGAGGCGGCAGCTTCCCTTGTCTTATCGACTGCCTGCTGAATCCGGCCGCGAGCCTGGGCAACCGCACTCCTGCCGTGTCCGGATCTGGCCGCGGCGTATTCTTTTTTGATCGCACGCTTCTGCTGCCACCGTGAGTACGGATTGCTTGTGAACTGCGGGTTTTCGCGCAGCGGTCTGGGTTCCGCAACATGGGCGGCGCCCGGAGCCGCTTTCCTTTCGGCTTTTGCCGATCGCCTGTACTGCCGGATCTTTCGGGCATGATAGGCATGTTCACCGGCCTGAAGCGCGGTGCCTGCGGCCCGGTCGCCCTTCAGCGCGGCATCAACGGCCACATTGTTGTCTTCGTTGGCCCTGGACACCTGCCTGTGCAGCTGATCCCCGGCAGTGTGGATGCTTTTCTCAACGGGATGCATCAGCCGGGTAGGCTTTTTTACCTGAGACTCTTCGTGCTTCAGCCGGACAGTCTTTTTCTTCACAGCCTGCCGGACCGGGAGACTGGCGGAAGAAGTGCTTTCAAACGATTCCGCTGCGGTGCTCCCTATGACTGTTCCCGGACGAACAGCCGGGTCCGGGCCGGCCTGCGCGGCAACTGCAGGCTTCCGCCGTGTATTCCTGACACCGGGCGCCTGGGGATCCATGCGCACATCTTCCGCGGCCAGATCCACACCGGCTGCAGAGACGGGAGCGGCAGTTTCCGGGGATTCATCGATGATTCCGCTCTCCGGTTCAGAAGTCAACTGCGAATCCCTGATGTCATCAGCATTCATTTTCAGACGGTGCCGGGTTTTCAGCCTGCCCTGGGCAGGAGGTGCGCTGTTCACGCTCCGGTTGGGCTTTTCAGGCGGTCCGGACAGTGGTCGAATCCCGTTTTCTTCATTCGAAAACCGAAGCCGGGGAGACCCGCGATTGCGGACTTCGTTCGTCATCTCTTATCCTCCGTTTCAGCCGGGTTTCCTTCAGGCATGTCCTCTTCGGTCCGATTCCTTTCCGTCTCCTCACGCCTGGCCTGCAGTTCGGCAAAGTACCTTTCCTCCTGACGGTCCGCGGCGGATGCCGCCTGAAGGATGGCGCAGGTGAAGAAACCGAGAAGGCCGGCGACGGGGATCAAACAGATCAGCAGGATGGTCATGTGCTAACCTCCATTCTTTCGTCAGTTGAGGCCGCGACCTCAGTCGGCTTGGTGGTCATAATCCCGTACAGCCTGGTGTTCTTCGGGAAGTGATCCTGGAAGGGGAGGATGACGTTGCCGTAGAACAGGAGGCCTTCACCCTCGCTGCTCTGCGTGACGTAAGACAGCTGGTGCGGGGAGATGCCCAGCTTCTTCGCCAGGATTTCACGGTCGCCGGAAGCCTGGTTCAGCATGTAGATATAGTCGGAGTTTTCAAAGATGTTCTCGATTTCCTGACTGGCCAGCAGATCCTTCACGTTCTGGGTGATCCCGGTCGGAATGCCGCCCCACTTGCGGAAGCGCTTCCAGATCTCCACGCTGTAGGCGGCGGTCTGCTCTTCCTTCAGCAGGAGGTGGAATTCGTCCATATAGTACCGTGTGGATTTGCCCTCTGCGCGGTTCGCGGTTACACGTCCCCAGACCTGGTCCTGGACGATCAGCATGCCCAGCTTTTTCAGCTGTTTGCCCAGTTCCTTGATGTCATAGCAGACAAGGCGGTTCTGGACATCCACATTGGTTCGGTGATTGAACACGTTCAGGGAACCGGTCACATAGATCTCCAGCGCGGTTGCCAGGGACTGCGCTTCCCTTTCTTCCTGCTTCCGGAGCGCGTTGTACAGATCTTCCAGAATCGGCACGTTCTCCGGGGTCGGGTTGTTCAGGTACGGCTGGTAGATGATATGCACCGCGCGGTCGATGATCGTCTTTTCGATCGGCTGCAGGCCGTCCCGGCCGCCGACAATGAGTTCGCAGAGCGACAGGATAAAGTCAGACTTCAGGGAGAGCGGGTTTTCATCATCGCTGTAGTTCAGGTTAATATCCATCGGGTTGATGTAAGAATCACTGGTAGGGGAGATTCGGATCACCTGCCCGTGAAACATATTGACCAGCGGGTAATACTCGCCCTCGGGATCGCAGATGATGACATCGTCATTGGTGACCAGAATGACATTGGTGATTTCACGCTTGGCAGCGAACGATTTGCCGGAGCCCGGTGTACCCAGGATCAGACCGTTGGGGTTCTTCAGCCATTTGCGGTCCACCATGATCAGGTTGTTCGACAGTGCGTTCAGACCGCAGTACAGCGCTTCCTTGCTGGTCTGGAACAGCTCCTGGGTGGTGAAGGGGACAAAGATCGCGGTGGACGAGGTCGTGAGACCGCGCTGAATCCTGATGTTATTGAGGCCAAGCGGCAGGCAGGAAACCATGCCCGCTTCCTGCTGAAAGTCCAGGGGAACCAGCTGGCAGTTGTGCTGCTGGGCCAGGCTCTGCGCCTGCTTTACGTTCAGGCTCAGCTGTTTTTTGCTGTCTGCCGTATTCATGACCAGGAACGTGATCAGGAACATGCGCTCATTCCGGCTCTGCAGATCCTCCAGGAGTTTCTTGGCTTCACCGCCGTATGTGGACAGATCGCTGGGGATGATGTCCATGTCGTATCCGGCGCGCACTGCCTTCTTCTGCTCTTCGATCTTCATCTTGTCCAGGTCTGTGATCTTGCGTTTGACATCCTTGATCGCGGCCACCTGATCAATGGCCTGGACATGAAGGGAAACGATCAGGCTGGATTCCATGGCCAGGAAGTCTGCGAGACACCGGTCATTCAGGTCCGCGGCCAGGATGGAGAAGAAACTGATTTCCCCCTGCTTGCTGCCCATGCCGAAGGAATTCTTTTCCCGGAAATCAAAACTGGACGGCGCAATGAAGTCCTTTGTGGACAGGCCTGTCGGCGCGAGCCATTTCCAGTCAAACTGAAAAGGCGCCTGGGTGTCCATGTGGAACATGTCATGCATCAGTTTCAGACGCTCCCGGCCGTCCAGGGGAGACGCGGCGACACCCAGCTGCTTGAAGTTGTTGAGCAGGCCAATCTCGATCCTCTCCAGTCTGGGCTTTGCCGCTTTGTAGTTCTCTGCGTCAATACCGTAGGTAATGAACTTGGTCTTGGTCAGTCCGTTGTTGCCCTTCGCCAGCTGATTCTGGAGCATGTCCACATATTCATGCCGGACATCGTTGAAACCGTCATCGCGGTCCGGAATGGCAATGCTTTGCTCGAAGGATTCAACACTGGCGGTCAGGTTGAGGAACGAGAACTGCAGATGAATGGCGGAATCGAAGTAATTCAGGAAATCGCACCAGCCTTCGAATATGGACGTCTTGTCGTCGTTCTGCGCCAGCTGGTAATTGATGTCCTGAAACTGAATGGTCTTTGTGTAATACCTGTCGGTGACCCGGCAAACACCGTCAGGCCACATCCGCTGGTAGGGGATGGTGTCCTGCGCCGTGTGCGGGCCTTTCTTACTGCTTTGCCGGCTGCGGGCCATCAGTTCCTGCAGCTGCTTTTTCTGGGCCCGGGTCAGCCTGAGCTTTTCTTTTGTCTTTGCCATGTAGGATTTTTCTGACCTCCTGTCTGTTTCGGGTATTCTGCTCAATGACCGCATAGAAGTTATCCGTCCGGTAGACGCGCGTCCGGGGACGGACAAACCGTGCCTGAATGAAATGCTTCAGCAGCACCTCCAGCGGCTGTCCGTGGCGCTCGAACATGGCGAACATGAAAAAGGGCAGCATGATGACAATCATGAGGGCGGCCGCCATGCTGACCCCGAGCGTGCCTTTGGTCAGGAAAAACAGGGGCAGGCCGACCAGTGCGCCGAGGCCGAAGCAGACAACCTGGCGTTTGGTCAGGTTGCACAGAAACCTGGACTTGACGCGGGTCAGCTCATTGGGAACGGGTACATATGCCATAATCTGACCTCCTGTCACGCGGCTTACCTGGCATTAAAGATGGACTTTGCCACACTGCTGGACTTGAACAGCGTGAAGCAGAGCAGCACGGTATATCCGATGCATGTCCAGAGCGCGGCGCCGACATCACCCGTGACAGAAATCCCGCGCACCAGGACAGCATAGATGGCAACGCATACCATGATCAGAAAAGCCTGAAAGCCCAGCGCAAACAGGGACCGAAGATAGTTCTGCCCCATCTGCCCCCATTCGCGGTTCGCCATGGTGGCCATCGGGATCGGCGCAATGGAGGTGACCATATAGATCTCAATCATGCGCCCATAGACGATAATGAAAATGCAGATGCTGAGGATCCAGGCGATAATGCCCATCAGGGAGGACTGGAACCACAGCCCGAACAGCGGGCCGACGTCCATCGCCCTGAGGCGGGATTCCATACCGGACATGAT
>JAIKWN010000103.1 GCA_024684665.1 Clostridiales bacterium
AATTTTCTGATTACCCCGATAATCCTTTCTACCCCAAATAAGAAAGAGAACCGACCGGGCTTGGTCGATCCTCTCGCTTATTACCTGAGAAATACTTGAAACCATGTTACGATGTAGCGCCGTATACCTGGTCGGTACGTATGGTGCAACGGGAGGGGCGAGGGCTAATGCCCTCCCTCTACCCTATTGTGCCGGGCATGGCACAGTTCTCGCGAGTGAAAGTCCCGCTACGGGTAGTTACCGCCAAGCGTAGCGAACCGCAAGCTGCTGTCAGCAATGACAGGAGGGAAGGAAGCGGTGTAGCAAAGCCGAGGAGCCTACGAACAGAAACCGGATAGAAGGCTAAACGGAGGGTAAGGTTGCAGCTGAAACCGAAGCCCCAAGGGTAAACGTAAAACCGAAGCCGTAAATCTGGAGGTTGTGCGGCGAAAGAACTGTGTCTTACCCCGGGAGGCCCGGTCAGCGTGGGAAAACACGTGCGAAAAAAGCTCATGACCGGGAGTCAGCTGAGGCCATAGTACCGTGAGCACCGAGACGGGAAGGGCCTAATGTCGCAACAATGCAAATCGCTGTAAGCAAGGCGCGGACATTCCGAAACCGAGGATAGACCCAACAAGCGGGAACGTAAGCCTGCGGAGGTCAAAGGGCGGCGGGAAGATTCCGAGCAGCTCTACAAGCAGAAGGAGATGCAGCAAGTGGAACTGATTGACAGGATTCTGAGTGAGGAGAACATCAAAGCGGCAATCCATGCAGTCAATAGCAACAAAGGTGCGCCGGGCATCGATAAGATGGCGATGGAAGCGCTTGACGAATATTTTGTGAAGCACGGAGAAGAAATCAAGGAACAAATCCGGGCGAAACAATATAAACCGCAGCCTGTAAGGAGAGTATACATTCCGAAGGCAAATGGAAAGCAGCAGCCGTTAGGAATACCGACGGTAGTGGACAGGGTGATCCAGCAGGCAACAGCGCAGATATTGAACCGGGGATATGAGCGCTATTTCAGCGACCACAGCCACTGATTCAGGCCGGAACGGAGCTGTCATACGGCGATGGAACAGGCGCTTGAATATCTGAACGCCGGATGCGAGTGGGTCATTGATCTGGACATTGAGAAATACTTCGACACGGTGAATCATGACAAACTGATTTCCATTCTCAGGGAGCGAATCAACGACGCACCAACTTTGCACCTGATCAGGAGCTTTCTGAAAGCGGGCGTAATGGAAGAAGGGTTGATAAGCCCAACAGAGAAAGGCGTACCGCAGGGAGGGCCCTTGTCGCCGGTGCTGAGCAACGTGTATCTTGATAAGCTGGATAAGGAACTGGAAGGGCGGAGTCTGAACTTTGTTCGGTATGCCGATGATTGCAATATCTTCGTGAGAAGCGAAATGGCGGCAGACCGCGTAATGACAAACGTGAGCAGTTGGCTGGAGCGGAAGCTGCAGCTGAAAGTGAACGCGACCAAGACAAAAGTAGTCAGGCCGACGGGAAGCAATTTCTTGGGATTCACGTTCTGGAAATCGACGGAAGGATGGAAGCCAAGGCCGCTGGCGGAGCGTAAGGCCAGACTGTGCGGGAAGGTGAAGGAAATCCTGTGCAGGAAACGGGCTGCGGCTCTGCCGCTGGGTTATACATTCACAAAGCTGAACCAAGTGCTGCGAGGGTGGATAAACTACTTTCGAATCGGCAGCATGAAGGGATGGCTGAAGAATGTATTCGGCCCATGGATGCGGCACAAAGTAAAAGTAGTAATACTCAAACAATGGAAGAGGCCGAAAACGATTTATAAGAAACTGATGAAACTGAACAAAGCCTTTGGCTGTAACATGACCCATGAGGATATATACAAGGTGGCATATTCGAGCATTGGACTGTATCGCCGCTGTGGAATGGATGTGGTCAATTATCTGTTAAGCCAGAAAGTCCTTGCCGTTCCTAATAAGAAAGAGAACCGGCCTGGGTTGGTCGATCCTCTTGATTATTACCTGAGATATACTTGAATTCTTGTTGCGATGTAGCGCCGTATACCTGGCCGGTACGTACGGTGCAATGAGAGGGGCGAGGGCTCATGCCCTCCCTCTACTCTATCCCGGATTGCATTTCCCACCGCCCCGTGATACAATCCGGAACCGATCCTTAATAGACTGTTTCCGGGGTGACCGTTATATGGAATGGCTCGTCATCGGCCTGTTCTCCGCGTCCCTGTTCCTCTGCGTCTTCCTGGACGCTTCCGTTCTGTACGCGCTGGTCTTCGGGCTCGCGCTTTTCCTCGCTTACGGGCGGCTGCGCGGGCACGCGCTCCCCGCGCTCCTCAGGGCCGCGCTCTCCGGGATGGCCTCCGTGTACCCGATCCTCTTCGTCTTTATGCTGATCGGGGTGCTGACGGCCCTGTGGCGTGCCGCCGGGACGATCCCCGTCCTCGTCTGCCACGCCTCCCGCCTCATCCGCCCCGCCGCCTTCCCGCTCATGACCTTCCTGCTCTGCGGCGGCGTCTCCTTTCTGACGGGCACGTCCGTCGGGACGGCCGCGACCATGGGCGTCGTATGCGCCGCGATGGGGAGCGCCCTCGGCGCGGATCCCCGGCTGACCGGGGGCGCGGTGCTCTCCGGCGCCTTCTTCGGCGACCGCTGCTCGCCCGTCTCCACGAGCGCGCTGCTCGTCGCCACGCTGACGCGGACGGACATCTTCGGGAACATCCGCCGCATGGTGAGGACGGCGTTTGTTCCCTTCCTCCTGACCTGCGCGCTGTACGCCGCCGTGGGGCTCGGTACGAGGGCGGGGGGGACGGTGCCGGACCTGTTCGCACAGTTCGGCGCGCCCTTCCGCCTGCATCCCGCCGCCCTCCTCCCGGCGGCGGTGATCCTCCTCCTCTCCGCGCTGCGCGTTCCCGTTCGGCGGGCGATGGCGCTGTCCATCCTCTCTGCGCTCCCGCTGTGCCTCCTCCTGCAGGGGATGCCCGCGCGGGAGATCCTCCGCGCCGCCGTCTTCGGCTTCCGCCCGGCGGATCCCGGGGCCGCGATGCTTTCGGGGGGCGGGATCCTTTCGATGCTGCGCATCGCCGCCATCGTCTGCCTCTCCTCCTCCTACGCGGGGATCTTCCGGCTGACCGGCCTGCTGGACGCGATGCAGGGCGCGGTCGACCGCCTTGCCGCGCGCGCAACGCCCTACACGGCGACGCTCGCGGCCGCCGTCCCCGCCTCCGTCGTCTCCTGCAACCAGACCCTCGCGATCCTGCTCACGCACCAGCTGGCGCAGGACCTCTCGGAAGGACCCGACCTCGCGCTCGACCTTGAGGACAGCGCCGTGATCGTTTCGCCCCTCGTGCCGTGGTCCATCGCGGGGGCGACGCCGCTCGCCGCGATCGGCGCGCCGGCGTCTTCGATCCCCTTCGCTTTTTACCTGATCCTGCTGCCCCTCGTCCGACTGCTCTTTTCGCTCGCCGGGCGGAGGGGGTGGGGACACCCGTGAACGGAAATGCCATGAACGAAAACGAAAGGAGCACCCTATGAACCGCCGCCAGGAAAGCCGGAAGCAGAGCGTGCGCATCGCCGTCTCCGGCATCGCCGCAGCCCTCTCCGTCCTGCTCATGCTGGGGGGCGGGCTGATCCCCATCGCCACCTACGCCGCGCCGATGGCGGCGGCGCTCCTGCTGCTGCCCATCGTCTTCGAGTTCGGCCGGGCCACGGCGCTCACCTGCTACGCCGCGGTCTCCCTCGTCACCCTCATGCTGGCGGCGGACAAGGAGGCGGCCCTGTTTTACCTGTTCATCGGCTATTACCCGATCCTCAAATGGGACCTGGACCGGATCCACGGCAAACCCGTCCGCGTCCTTGCGAAGTTCCTCGTCTTCAACCTCTCCCTCGGCCTCATGTACGCGCTGCTCTGCTTCGTCCTGCACCTCGAGGCGCTGACGGCGGAGTTCGCAGCCATGGGCCCTTGGCTGCTCGCCGCCTTCTGGGCCGGGCTCATCGTCTGCATGTTCCTCTACGACCGCCTCCTCCTCCCCATGTCCCTGCTGTACTGGAACCGCGTGCGGCCGCGGCTTAAGTTCCTCATCGGGTGAATCCAAAATCCGTCGGATTAGAAACCCGAAATCTGTCGGATTGGGCGGGAACGGCTGCGGTTTACCACCCTCATCCATGGAAAAGTGTAATTTACCCCCCGGTTTTCATCGGAAAAAGTGTGTGGAAAAGTGCAAAAACCGGTTGCTATTTTTCCGGATTTATGTCATACTGCCGCAGGATGCCGGCAGAATGGGGGGAGCGGCGATGCTTTACAGGAAGATCTACAGGCAGATCGAAGAATTCTACAGGGGCAGGCCTGGCAAGGCGCTGATGCTCGTCGGCGCGCGCCAGGTCGGCAAATCCTATATCGCCCGGGAATTCTGCGAGGCGCATTACGAGAGCTTTATCAGGATGGATTTCATCGAGAACCCGGACTATATCCGGGCCCTTTCCGGAGCGGCGGGTGCAGAGGAGATCCTCCTGCGCCTGTCTGCGCTTTTCGGCGACAGGATGATCCCCGGGAAGACGATAATCTTCTTTGACGAAGTGCAGGAGTGCCGTGAGCTCATCACGCAGATCAAGTACCTCGTACAGGACGGCACCTACGACTACATCCTCAGCGGCTCGCTGCTCGGGACCGTTTTCCGCGACATCATTTCCGCCCCCGTCGGATATATGGACATCTTCCGGATGTACCCCATGGACTTCGAGGAGTTTGCCCTCGCAAACGGCGTAGGCAGGAACGTGATCGACGCGCTGCGCGGATCGTTCGAAGCTAGGACACCCGCAGACCCCTACATTCACGAGCGGATGATGCAGCTGTTCGAACTGTACCTCATCGTCGGCGGGATGCCCGCTGCGGTATCGGTTTACCTGGCGACGAAGAACCTCCGGCGCGTTTCTGACGAGCAGAACGCGATCCTCCGCCTGTACCGGCACGATATCTCGAGATACGACGCGCAGGACCGGCTGTACCTGAACGAGATCTTTGACCTGATTCCCAGCGAACTGAACGAGAAAAACAAACGGTTCATCTTTAAAAACCTGCACGAGAAAGCGCGATTCGACAAGTATTACGACAGCTTCCTCTGGCTCAAGAACGCCGGGGTCGCGCTGCCCGCCTACGTGGTGGACGAGCCGAAGATCCCCCTGCTTCTTTCCAAGTCCCAGAACCTGTTCAAGCTGTTTTCCAATGACGTTGGCCTTCTGGCCGCCCAGTACGGCAGCGAGATCCAGCTCCGGATCCTGCGGCATGAGACCGCGATCAATTTCGGTTCGGTCTATGAAAACGCTGCGGCCCAGGAACTGGCCGCCCACGGTTATCAGCTGTATTACTACAACAGCAAGAAGCTCGGCGAGTTGGATTTCCTGATCGAGGAAGAGGAAAAGGTATACCCCATCGAAATCAAATCCGGCAAGGATTATTACCGGCACAACGCCATGGACAATGTGCTGGGCCATCCGGATTTCGGGATCGAGGAGGGATACGTCTTCTGCGGGGGCAACGTCGAGGCGAGGGGAAGGATCACGTACTTCCCGATCTACATGCTCATGTTCCTGAAAAAGAAGGAATTGACGGACGAGATCCTCTTTGAAACGGACTTCTCCGATCTCGGAGATCCCGCCCCCGGCGCTTGACAAACCGCCGGCGGCGGCTATACTATCGCCGTTGCGAAAAAGGAGGGGATACGCGTGATCGGCATCATCGCGGCCATGAATGTGGAAATGGAAAGCCTGCGGGGCTTCCTGACGGATACCCGGGAGGAGACGGTCTCCGGCGTGCGCTTCGTCTCCGGCCTGTTCGAGGGGCGGGAGGTCGTGACGGCCGTCTGCGGCATCGGAAAGGCTGCAGCCGCCCTCTGCGCGGAGGCCATGATCCTGACCTACCGCCCGGACGCCGTCATCAACACTGGCGTCGCGGGGACGCTCACCCCGGCCCTCTCGATCGGCAGCGTCGCGGTCTCCACCGCCGTCGTGCAGCACGACATGGATACGACCGCCCTCGGCGATCCCGCGGGATACATCTCCGGGCTGGACCTCGTGCGCATCCCGGCGGACCCGGTCCTCTCCGGGCAGCTGGACGCCTGCGCGCGCGTGCTCGGCATCCGCACGGCCTCCGGCGTCATCGCCTCCGGGGACCAGTTCATTTCGGACGCCGGGAAGAAGCGGGCTATCGCGGAGACCTTCGGCGCCATCGCCTGTGAGATGGAGGGCGCCGCCATCGGCCAGGTCTGCTACTCGAACGGGGTGCCCTTCTGCGTCCTCCGCGCGATTTCGGACGGGGCGGACGGGGATTCCTCCTCCGATTACAGCGCCTTCGTCGAAACCGCCGCCGCCCGCAGCGTGAAGCTGCTGTGCGCATTTCTCCGCGAGTGACGCGAAAATTTGGGAAATCCCTTGCCAATCCGGCGATTCTGTGTTATGATGGCAAATGCTGAACTTTGAATTCTATCTGAGGAGGTGAATCCTTTTGCCGAATATTAAGTCCGCGATCAAGCGCGTCAGCGTTACCGAGCATAAGACCATGCGCAACAAGATGGTGCGCTCCGCCACGAAGACCGCCGTCAAGAAGTTCGACGCCGCCACGGCCGCCGGCTCCGCGACGAACGAGATGCTGAGCGCTGCCAGCAGCGCGGTGGACAAGGCCGCCGCCAAGGGCGTGATTTCCAAGAACGCCGCCAGCCGCGAAAAGGCCCGCATGGCCCGCGAGCTCGCGAAGGCCGCCGAGTAATCGCGCGTTAAGAGCAGGAACAACCTCCCGAAAGGGAGGTTTTTCTTTATGCCTTTCCTCCTTCCCACGCTGATGAATATAGCAGGTTCAAACGGTCCCGGACGGTCAATTCAAAAAAAATTGACCGTCCGGGACAGACTTCGCATGAAATCTCTCCGTCACAGTTTGCGCCGTGCCACCTTCCCTAATAGGGGAGGCAAGACGCAACCGTCACCCCCCTTGGTTCCCCTATTAGATAATATGAAGTGACCTCAGCATTTGCAGTAACGTGGATTTACCCGTATACTGTCAGATGCTAAATCACGCCAGCTGCGGGGCTTACCGCATGCAAAGGAGGTCACTTCATGTATAGGATACTAAAAATCGGGA
>JAIKWN010000120.1 GCA_024684665.1 Clostridiales bacterium
CTCCAGGCGATCCATGACTTCCATGAGATGATTGAAGATGTTTCGCTCTACATTCATTCCTGCCATGGTCTCGCCCCCTTTCACCTATATATATTCGAGGTGAAAGCGAAAAACCCTTTTGGTTATATAAGACTAACTTAATTTTTTCATGGCTGAGTAGTAACACGTCACGGCATAATTTTCGGAAGGGGTCTTGCATTTCATGATAGAATCCTGTATTATATCGCTGTAGAGTGCGATGACAGATGGAACTCATGCAATGCGAGGGTGTGAACCTTGTCAGGGTCGGAAGACAGCAGCAATAAGCATTGTATCGTATGTGCCGTGGGATACTCTATCCCGAGTACTCTACGATCGCAGTAATCCCGAGCGTCGCTTGCGGCGCTCTTTTTTGTCAAAGGAAGGCGAGGCAGGTTGCAGGAACTGCGTTATAAAGCGGAAATCATGGACGGGCCGGCCGTGCGGCGCGCGCTTCGGCGTATTGCCCATGAGATCGTCGAGAAGCAGAAGGGCGCAAGAGATGTGCGTTTCATCGGCATCCAGCGCCGGGGTGTCCCACTGGCTTCCATCCTCGCGGATGAAATAGAGGGCATCGAGGGATTCAGGCCGGAGATCGGTTCCCTGGATATCACCTTTTACCGCGACGATCTTTCCCTTCTTACGGAGCAGCCGGTCGTTCATGACACGAGCATTCCTTTCGATGTTCAGGGCGCGAAGATCATCATCGTGGACGACGTGCTGTTTTCCGGACGGACGGCCCGCGCGGCGCTGGACGCGATCTGCAAGCGCGGAAGGCCGGATCAGGTTCAGCTGGCCGTCCTCATAGACCGGGGACACAGGGAACTGCCCATTCGCGCCGATTACGTGGGGAAAAATGTCCCGACCAGCAAAAGCGAGCTGATTTCCCTGCGCATTCCTCCTTTCGACGAAGGGCTGGACGTCAGTCTCTATGAAATCGTCGGACGGGAAGAAGTATGACGGGAAAAAGGATTCGCGTTGGGTATCATACCCTCGGCTGCAAGGTCAATCAGTATGATACGGAAGCGATGCGGGAGCTTTTTCAGGCGTCGGGGTACGAAACCGTCCCGTTCGACGGGAAAGCGGACGTCTTTGTCATCAACACCTGCACCGTAACCGGGACAGGGGACAAAAAGAGCCTGCAGCTCATCCGCCGCTGTCACCGGCGCTTTCCGGAGGCTGACATCATCGTGACCGGATGCCTAGCCCAGCGGGACGCAGAGTCGGTTTCGCTTCCCGGGGTTGCGCTGGTCCTTGGAACGCAGCGCCGCGGTGAGGTCGTCACCCTCTACGAACAGGCAAAGAGGGAAGGGCAGAGAATCGTCGCCGTCGATTCCCTGAAGCAGGCGGCTTTTGAACGGCTTAACGTCCGCAACCACGCGGAACATACCCGTGCGGTGATGAAAATCCAGGAAGGGTGCAACCGCTACTGCACGTACTGCGTGATTCCCTATGTGCGCGGCCCCATCCGTTCCTGTCCGCCGGACGAAATCGGGGCGGAAGCACGGCGGCTTGCGGAAGCCGGCTTTCAGGAGATTGTTCTCACGGGAATTCATCTGACCAGTTACGGGCGCGACCTGCCCGGAAGCCTCTCGCTCTGCGACGCCGTCCGGGCAGTACAGGACGTACCCGGCGTTGTGCGCATCCGCCTGGGTTCCCTGGAACCCGTCATTGTGACACCTGAGTTTCTTTCGGGGATGCGCGCCTGCGATAAGCTCTGTCCCCAGTTCCATCTGGCGCTGCAGAGCGGGAGCGACCGGATTCTTGCCGCCATGCGGCGGCGCTATACCGCGGAGGAGTTTCTCTCGGCCTGCCGCCTGCTGCGGGAAGCGTATCCTGACGCGACCCTGACGACGGACGTCATGACCGGATTCCCGGGCGAAACGGAAGAAGACTATCTTGAAACCGTGCGGGTCTGCAGGGAAGCGGGTTTTGCGCGGATGCATGTCTTCCCGTATTCCGAGCGGCGGGGGACAAAGGCGGCGGAGCTGCCGGGCAGCGTGCCTGTCCCCGTCCGGGAAGCGCGGGCCGTGCAGCTCATCGAAACCGGGAAGGAACTGGAGCAGGAAGCGCTTCATAGTTTTGTTGGAAAAACCGTACGCGTCCTCGTGGAAGAGACGGACGGCGTACACGGTTTGGGTTATACGGACGGTTATCTGCGCGCGCGGGTGACCGGAGGATGCTGCCCGGGAGAAGTCGTTTCTTCCCGCGTCGTTGGGGTTTCCGGCGGGCAGCTGATCACGGAACGAACACACGAACAGGAGGCTGAATCATGAACGATTGTCTGTTTTGTAAAATCGCTGCCGGTCAGATTCCCAGCAGCAAAGTGTATGAGGACGACCTTGTTTTTGCTTTCCGCGACATCGCGCCGCAGGCGAAAGCGCATATCCTTGTGATCCCGAAAAAGCATGTGCAGGATCTCACGGCGGCCGTGCAGGAAGACGATGCGCTGCTGTCCCATCTTATGCGCACGGCGGCTAAGGTAGCGGAACTCGAGGGGATCGCAAAGACCGGTTACCGCGTGGTTTCAAACTGCGGCAGCGATGGCTGTCAGTCCGTCCCGCACCTGCATCTGCATGTGCTCGGCGGGGAGAAGCTCTCCGAAAAGATGGCGTGACGGCAACCGGTTGGATATTTTGGCAACTGGTTCCGCGCGTGCTACTGAGGAGGGTTTGACATGAGTTTCAACCGCTCCGGCTATTCGTCTGCGCCCGCCGGGTCCGCAAAGGCGATCCGGAAGAAAACGAGACAGCGGAGGCCGAAGAAGGAACGAAATCAGATTTTTCTTCTGATTTTCTTTCTGATACTGCCGGTTGTAATGCTTCTGGCGGTGTTTTTCCAGCCCCTGCGATGGGCTTTTATCGCGTTAACGCTTCTTTCCGTGCTCGCCATGTGGCTCTTTGATGCCTTTCTGGCCCCGGGGCGCATTCTGATTACGGCGATTTACGGCCTTCTCTCCGTAGTGTTTCTTGTGACGGCGATGAGCGGCGGCCCAAGGGATCCGTACGCCCAGCAGCTTTTTGTAACCGCGACCCCGGAAGCGACAACGACGCCGATCTACAACTCGGCTGTCAGCGTCATGAGCACAAGCGCACCCGAGGAGTTCTACAGTTCCTCTGAAGGCATTGACGAAGTTTTTGGCGACTACAACGAAGTCGGAGTGCAGGGTGCGGCCGACGAGCAGGTTACCCAGGAAGAGGAAAACACCGGGACTTCTGTGTATATCCCGAAAGTCAAGTCGGAATCCGAAATCATCCTTGAGAAATTCATGGAACGCTGGCGCAAGGGAATTGTGCAGGACATGCTGGAATACACGGCTCCCAGCTGGCAGAACCAGTTCAAGGAACGGGAGGCGAAGCAGGAGCTCTTCTGGAAATTCGGCTCCCGTACGCTGAACGAGTGGTGGCAGATATCCGCACCGACCGGAACGGATTCCAGTACGGCGCGCACGATTACGATCCAAGCGGATATCACGGCGAACGGCGGAACCCGGACGCTGCAGATGGATGTGCTGACGCTGTTTGAAAACGACGCCTGGTATGTCGATCCGTCTTCGCTGTCGAACGGCATCCAGGTAGAGGCGGCTACGCCGACGCCGGACCCGAACGTCACCCCGACGCCCACGCCGGAACCCACGCCGACACCGACGCCGGGCAAGAAAACCAAACTGTATTACAACAAAGACGGCGGTAAACTCTATCACGCGGATCCCAACTGCTCCAGCGTAGCTTCCAAGTATCGCCCGCTCAAGGGGACCTTTACCTATGGGGATATCAACAAGAGCCCCTATTCGAAACTGAAGCCCTGCGAAAAATGCGGCGCGCCGAAGAGGCCCTGATTTTCCGCTGCGGGGCAGTGCTTGCGCGAATGGTGTTTCATCTGTTATACTGGTTGTGTGAACAGGTTCAACATAATTAAAAATGAGGTGTTTCACTTGGCGTTCAAATCAAAGGTATCGGATGCGGTCGTTCGCAGACTCCCCATGTACTATCGCCATCTGAAAGAACTGGAGCGCGAGGGAATCGAACGGATTTCCTCCCGCGAGCTGGGTGAGCGTATGAAGCTGACCGCTTCCCAGATCAGACAGGATATCAACTGCTTCGGCGGTTTCGGACAGCAGGGGTACGGCTATCACGTTCCGGAACTGCGCTGGCACATCGGTGAGATCCTGGGGCTGGAGAAAGAATACGAAGTAATTGTCGTCGGCGCGGGGAACATCGGACGGGCTGTTGCAAATTACGACGGTTTTGCACGGGAAGGTTTCTTTGTCCGTGCGCTTTTCGACATTTCGGAAGATCTGATCGGCGGGGAAGTTCAGGGGATCCCGGTGCTGTCCACGCAGGAGCTTCCGGAATGGACAAAGAAGCACCGCACGGACATCGCGGTTCTTGCCGTTCCGGCGTCCGAGGCGCAGAAAACCGCGGATCTCATCGTTTCCTGCGGTATCCGGGCGATCTGGAACTTCGCGCCCGTAGATCTTGAGCTCCCGGAAGATGTTATGAGCAATCACGTGCACCTGTCCGACAGCCTGCATATTCTGACCTATCGTATGAACGAGGAAGAGCTCTTCAGCGCGATGGAGAAAAAGAACCGTGGCTGATCGCATGGAAAAACCGAACAGGGAAGACCGCCCAAAGGGCGGATTCCCGTTTCTTTCTGTCATCCTGATTCTTCTGTGCCTGATACTCTGGCTGCTGGCCGCGAAGAGCGTGCTTTCCCTTCGCGATGAATACGCGGCGTATAAGGAAAAGACGGCGAGAGTCCTTGCGTATGAAGACAGGATCGTCCCCGGCGTATTCGTGGACGGCGTAGATCTTGCCGGGATGACGCGGGAGGATGCGGAGGCCGTTTTCGCGGACCGGAAGCGGCAGAAGCAGGCGGATTTCACCCTGACTGTCCGTGCGGACGGAAAACAGTGGCGCGTGACTTCATCAGAAGTTCCGATGACTTTCAGGATCTCGGACGTGCTGGATCAGGCGTTTCTGGCCGGACATACCGGAACGCTGGATGCGCGGCTTTCCAGGATGGACGCTCTACTTTCAGAGCCGCTTAAGCTTCAGACGGACTACAATTACGACATCACAAAAATCGAGGACCTTGTCGCAAAAATCGCCTCCGCGGTGGATGTGGAGGCGAAGGACGCAGCGCTTGACGCTTTTGATCCGCTGACAAAAACCTTTACCTTCCGTCCGGAAGCCGCCGGAAAGAAGCTGAACCGCGAGAAGCTGGCAGAGGATCTTCTGAACGCCCTCACGCAGGAGGCGTTCGACGCGCCCGTGGAAGGCGCGATGGAGCCCGTGATGCCGGAGATCCGCCTTTCCGACCTCGACGGGCGGTTCGGAATGATCTCGACCTTTACGACGGAGACTACGACGGACCGTGACCGCAACACGAACATCCGCATTTCGTCGGAAGCTTTAAACGGCCGCGTCGTACAGCCCGGGGATACGCTTTCCTTCAACTCCTGTACGGGAAAGCGGACGTATGAAAAAGGCTACCGGGAGGCGCATGCCATCGTGGGTGGCGTCCTTGTGGACGACACGGGCGGCGGTGTCTGCCAGACCAGTTCCACCTTATTCAATGCCGTGGTCCGGGCGGATCTTGCGATCGTGAAGCGCTATGCCCACAGCTGGCCTTCCATCTACGTTCCGCGGGGTGAGGACGCCACGGTCAACTGGCCCTCCAGGGACTTCGTGTTCCGCAATACCAGCCAGTATCCCGTATTTCTCGTCGCCGGGTATGAAAACCGGAAGGTGACGGTGGAAGTCTACGGCCGCCTGCCGGACACCTGGGCTTCCATCGACCTTTCATCCGTCACGGTGCGCACGACGAAGCCGGGAAACGATACGGTTTATACGCTGGATGAATCGCTTCCGCTGGGGACAAGACAGCAGGGGCATTCGAAACGCACGGGTTACCTCGTGGATACCTACAAGATCTGGAAAGACGCTGAGGGGAACGAGATCCGGAAGGAAAAGCTCTGGACAACGGATTACCCGGCGACGCAGAACGAAATCCTGTACCACTGAGCCGGCTTTTCTGTCAATTCCGGGGAAAGCTGAAAGAGAAGGATCGCGATACATGAAAAAGGGCGACGCGCGGCGCATGCAGCTGATTGAAACTGCGGAGCGCCTGTTCTACGTAAACGGATATGAGAATACTACCGTCCAGGATATTCTGGACGAACTGCATTTTTCCAAAGGCGGCTTCTACCACCACTTCGACAGCAAGCTTTCCCTTCTCGAAGCCATCTGCGAGACGAGAGCGCAGGAAACCTGTGAAGCGGCGGCGGAACTGCTTTCCCGTTCTCAGGATTCTTCGGCGCTTCAGAAGCTGAATTCTGTGCTTCGCGCATCCGCCCTGTGGCAGGGAGGCGGACCTGGTTTTGTTTCTCTGCTCATTGGCGTGGCTTACCGGGAGGACGGCGCCCTCATGCGGGAGCGCATGAAGGACTGCCAGCTCTCCGGCATGCAGGACTTCATCGTGCAGATCCTGAAGGAGGGGCGCGAGGCCGGAGAGCTCTGGGCAAACGACGTCGAGGGCACGGCGCAGCTGATCCTGCGGCTCTATACCCAGTTTACCGATGAAGTTGCCTTCCTGCTCGCCCGTGAGGACAGCCGGGAGGCTCTGGCGGAAAAACTGACCCGCAAATTAAAACTGTACCGTGACGCCATTGAGCGCATCCTGATCGCTCCCTTTGGCAGTATCGTCCTCTTTGAGGCGGATGAGCTGCTCCTGCAGGGCTGGCAGATCGTGGAAGACCGCCTGAGGCGGGAAGCCGGAATGGTGCAGATGCGCATTAATCTGTAACGGAGGAAAACATGCTGAACAAGTACCTGATCGCCTTCCTCATTTCCATGGTGCCGATCGTGGAGCTGCGCGGCGCGCTGCCCATCGCGCTGGCCAGCGGGATCCCGACGCTGCCGGCCTACATTACCTGCATCATCGGAAACATGATTCCCGTTCCTTTTATTTATTTCTTCGCCCAGGGGATCCTGAACTGGGGGAAGGACAAGCCGCTGATCGGCGAATTCTGTTCCTGGTGCATCCGCAAGGGCGAGCGGGCGGGGGAAAAGCTGACGGCTTCCGCAGGGCGCGGACTGTATATAGCGCTTCTGCTCTTCGTCGGTATCCCGCTGCCGGGAACGGGCGCCTGGACAGGTACGTTCGCCGCTTCCGTCCTGCATATGGACTTCAAAAAGAGCGTGGTTGCCGTTATGGGGGGCGTGCTCCTCGCGGGCATTCTCATCGGTACGCTGACGCTGCTCGGGATTCACATTCTCAACTGATCCGCGGCAAATTCCAATTCACTGCGCTATATTTGCGAAACAGTTGACAAAAGACTCCAAGTCTGCTATTGTACCCGTGCCTTATAAAGAGTGGCGGAGGGAATAGGCCCGATGAAGCCCGGCAACCGAGGATGCTCGGTGCCAAATCCTACGGCATGGCCGGCAGATGAGGCAGGAGAAAAATCCGCTGCCCTGGCTTTTGCCCGGGCGGTTTTTCTTTTCGTGCCGGAGAATCGACAAGGACAGGAGGTCCGTATGAAAAAACTGTTTACATCCGAATCGGTAACCGAGGGACATCCCGACAAAATCTGTGACCAGATCAGCGACGCGGTTCTCGACGCGATACTCGAGCAGGATCCCATGGCCCGTGTCGCCTGCGAGACCGCGACCACGACAGGGCTTGTCCTGGTCATGGGTGAAGTGACGACCACCGCCTATGTGCCTGTGGACGACATCGTACGCGACGTGGTCTGCTCCATCGGATATGACCGCGCAAAGTACGGCTTCGATGGTACGACCTGTTCGGTGCTGACCTCGATTCATGGCCAGAGCCCGGACATCGCCATGGGCGTGGACAGGGCGCTCGAAGGGCGGAACCTCGGTGAAACGGATATCGGCGCAGGGGATCAGGGAATGATGTTCGGCTTCGCCTGCGACGAGACGCCGGAGCTCATGCCCGCGCCCATCGCCATGGCACACCGGCTGACGAGGCGGCTGACCGAAGCCCGCAAGAGCGGGGAGCTTCCGTGGCTCCGCCCGGACGGCAAGAGCCAGGTCACGGTGGAATACGACGGCGACCGGGTGAAGCGCATCGATACCGTGGTCCTGTCGACCCAGCATGACCCGGTCGTGGATCACGCGACGATCGAGCGGGAGGTCATCGAAAAGATCATCCGTCACGCAATTCCTGCGGAGCTTCTCGACGGTGAAACCCGTTTCCTCGTAAATCCGACCGGCAGTTTCGTGATCGGCGGCCCCATGGGCGACTCCGGCCTCACCGGAAGGAAGATCATTGTGGACACCTATGGCGGTTATGCGAGGCACGGCGGCGGCGCTTTCTCGGGGAAGGATCCGACCAAGGTGGACCGTTCCGGGGCTTATGCGGCCCGTTATGCCGCGAAAAACGTGGTGGCCGCAGGGCTTGCGAAGCGCTGTGAAATCGAACTGGCGTACGCGATCGGCGTCGCGAAACCCGTCTCCATCCTCGTGGATACCCAGGGGACCGGCGTTCTTCCGGACGAGAAGCTGGCAAAAATCATTGACAGCGTCTTTGATCTTCGTCCGTCCGGCATCATCCGCACGCTGGATCTCCGCCGGCCCATCTACCGGCAGACCGCGGCGTACGGCCACTTCGGCCGCACGGACGTGGATCTCCCGTGGGAGCATACGGACCGGGTGGAAGAACTTAAGAAAGCAGCAGGCATCTGAACTTCATCCTTCTTTCCTTACCGCCTTCCCTGAAAGGGGAAGGCTTTCTTTTACGGAGTTTTTCTCGCGAAAAAAGCGGTTTGGTATACGCTTTATCAGACGAAGTTTATGCCGCCGGATTTCAACGGATTGACGGAAACGGCGGAATGGAGTACAATCCGTAGAGGTAAAAAGGGTATTCCCGCGGTGATTGCTGCGGATTGCAGGAGGTTTCGAAGTCGATGAGACGGATTTTCTCTATGGTTTGCATTCTGGCACTGGTACTGTGCGTATCGCTCGCGATGAACACGGCGCTGCCGTCCTTTGCCTTTGCAGAGGAGGAGTTCTACGAGGAAGACTTCGTAGAAGGGGAGTTCAGCGAGCCGGATCCCACGGAGCCGCCGACGCCGCCTCCGACAGAGGTGCCAACCCCGGCGCCTACGGATACGCCCGCTCCGACGGAAGCGCCGACCCCGGCGCCCACAGATACGCCCGCACCGACGGAGGCACCAACCCCGGCGCCCACGGAAGCTCCTACGCCGGCTCCGACGGAGGCACCAACCCCGGCGCCTACCGAAGCTCCCACGCCCGCTCCGACAGAAGCGCCGACACAAGCACCGACGGAAGCGCCGACCCCGGCGCCCACGGATACGCCCGCACCGACGCCTACCGCGAAACCACCCAAGGAGAAGGAAGTCTTTGAGCACGGCTACGCGACCCTTCGCATCGACGCGGACGTCTACGAGGATGCCTCCCTGAACAGCAGAAAATACATTGGACGCTTTGTGGAAGCGGACGCGCTTGTGTATTGCCTTGCCCGTGAGGAGGGCAAGAAAGATGACGTGATGCTCATCACGTTTGCCGTTAAGAAGGGTGGGGAACTGGAGCTGCTCGAGGGCTGGATCCGCGCATGGAACGTGTTCCCCGTCCCGGAGAAGGAACTGAAGGCCCTGGACAAGAAAATCCGTGAGGACGATTACGCGCTCTACGACGAGGATGACAACGGGGAAGACGAAAAGGACGTTGCCCTTCCCGCGACACCGTTCCGCACCGAAGAAGAGCTGAATGCCGCGGCAGCCACGGAAGCTCCTGCCGACGAAACAGAGCCGGAAACCCCTGCTCCCGAGGAAGAAACGCCTGATGAGCCGGAACCGGTGGCTGAAAACACTGAAACGGAAAGTACACCCGCCGAAGCCGGAGAATCCGCAGACGAAAACACGGAGGCAGAGATCCTGATAGAGGGCGGGGAAAGCGTTACTGCCCCTGAAAGCGTTCCGGCTGACGAGGGCGAAAGCAGCGAAGCGCGCGCCGCAGACGTATTGGATGCGCAGGGCGAGGCAGCGGAAACGAACGCCCCTGCCGCTCAAAGCGTGCCCGCGGAGGGCAGTGCAATTCAGGCGGAAAATGCTCCTGCCGAGGAAAGCATTCCTGAAGATGCGGGCGAGCCCGCCGCTTTGGATGTGCAGACGGCAAACGACGTGCCTGCTGTCGATCAGATGCCCGATGCCGAAAGCGTTACCGCCGCTCCTGACGCGCCTGCCGTTTTGGATGTGCAGGCGGCAAACGAAGCGCCTGCTGCCAATCAGATGTCCGATGCAGGAAACGATTCCGCCGGTCCTGACGCGCCTGCCGTTTTGGATGTGCAGGCGGCAAACGACGCGCCTGCTGCCAATCAGATGCCCGATGCCGGAAACGATTCCGCCGGCCCTGACGCGCCTGCCGGAGAAAGCGAAGTCGCAGACGGGCGTGCGCTGACAGCGGACGGTGCAGCCGCCGGCGAAGGGAATGACATTCCTCAGGATGAAAGCACGGCAGCGGCAGACGCGAACATGGATACGGGTGTGACAGCCGGCGATGACGCGCTCTCAGGCGACAATACGCCAGCCGACGGGAGCACGCCCGTGGAAGCTGTTCCTTCCGCACAGGAAAGCATGCCTGCCGGAGGCGACGCTCCGTCGTCTCCTGATGCGCCGCAGTTCGTGGAAGACGCGGTTGTACTCGACGTCGTTCCCGGCGACGAAAGCTTCATGACGGAAGACGAGCTTGTAGCGCATGAGCAGAGCACGGTGCCCGCTGCGGTACCGCAGGAAGAAGAAACCGTTGATCCGGCCGGATTCTTTGTGGATCCGTCCGTGCCGCCTGCCGCACCTGCGGCGGAGGAAGAGACTTCCGCGGCGGGAGAAACCGCAACCGGATCAGAAGAAGGAACAGAAGAAACCGAAGCAGAAGAGGGAACACAGGAAACCGAATACCTGCCCGCGACCTTTACGCCCCGGGTGGCACTGATCTCAAAAGGGAAGAGCGAGGCTCTGGAAGCACGCAGCTTTACGTTGTCTGCAGACAGCTACAATCCGGAAGGCGCTGAACTGGGAGAGACGAACCAGGTAACGCTGAGCCCCGGTGAGGAGAGCACTTTCGATGAGATCACCTTCACGGAGGCGGGCTCCTACGGATTCGCGATCAAAGAGGACGATCAGGAAGCATTCCCGTGGGAGCTGACGGTGGTTGTAGGCGAGAATCCCGATATGGAGCAGCTCTATATCGACACGACCAAGACCGTTTACGCGAGGGCGGACAATCTGAATCTGACCAACGACGCGGCGGCGGCGTTTGAGCTTGTGCCCCGCGCTCCGGAGCTTTTGAATCCGGAAGTCGAGTTTTCAGTACGTAAGATTATTGCCGAAAGCGATCCGCAGGGTGATGGGAAAACATACCTGCCCATAAAGGAAGTTCCGGCCATAACCTTTACGCTCAGAAGGCCTTCCGGAGCGACGAATACCGCGACGGTGCCTGCCATGCCGGTCGGTACGACGACGGGGAATACAACCATCAGCAAGGTTACCCTTGAGCCGGGAAACTATACCTATACGATAACGGAAAACGCCGGTACCGCCGAATTCATCAAGTACAATGAAACGCAGCATGTCATTTCCGTTACCGTCTCGAATACGGATGAAAACGGCGATGGGTACTATGACTGCACGATTGTCAGCAAAGATGGAGAAGGCCAGGCTATAATTGATGACGACATAATAGATCATCAGGGAAGCAATTCACTACGAGCAGTTTTCCGAAACCAGTACAAGACGGTCCCCCTGACGGTTAAACTGGGCGTTACGATGCCGATTACGGAAGATCCCTCCTTTACGATCCGGGTCAATACGGACGTCCCCGGAACGCTGCCCGGCGGGGGATCCAGCCAGTCGATGAGCTTCAGCCTGAAGGACGGGGAAGAAAAAATCATTTATGGACTTCCGGTCGGTACCAAATATGAAGTAATCGGTGAAAGCGCGGAAGGGTATACCGTTTCCTATGACCCGGGCAGTACAGGCGAAACCACGGAAGAAGAAGGAACCGCGAAAAACCGGGTGCTTGTCAATTATCTCGGCAAGGACTCCGCCAGCGTGGATCTGGATACCTGGCTTCTGCTGTACGGGTATCCTTACAAGGACGACAATACAAATACCTACTACTACTATCCGAACACGGGCACCTATTTTAAAATTGAGCTGGTTCCTCCGGATGACGCACCCAAATCACAGCAGACGAGAACGAACCGCGCGGTTTTCTCCTATTCGGGACCGAAGAGGACGAACCAGTACCGTTCGCTCCG
>JAIKWN010000186.1 GCA_024684665.1 Clostridiales bacterium
GCGCTGTACAGTTCCCTGTAATCCAGTTCCTCAAGCTGGGCGCTTACTTGCCGATAGAATTCTTCCTTCTCCGCTTTGTACTCCCTGCCGCCGCATATTTCCAGTTTCAGCTGTTGACATCCTTGCCTGATGGAAATATACTCTCCTTGTTGTGGCGTTTTCATGACAGATAAATTCTACAACAAAACGGAGCTTTCTTCCACTTCCTCAAGTGGTCGAAAGCTCCATTTTTGTGACGGGGGTTGTGCAACAGCCCCATTCTATTTAATTGAAATGTTTAATCTGCTTTGATTCACAGCGCGGCCGCAAATGCTGCCTTCGCGCCTTCCGCACGGATCTTCTTCAGGATGCGGACGACTTCAGATTCAAAGCCGGGGATCTTGGTAAGATCTTCGCCCCACATCTGCTCGTTGGTCAGAACAGCGTGTACGAGGTCTTCAGGGGTATCATCCTTGTGTGCCCAATAGAACTCCAAAGCCCAGCGGTCATCGCTGACCGTATATTCGTTTCCTTTCGGTCGTCGGCAAATGAGTCCCTTGTCCGTGAGGGCCTGTACGTCGTTCGAATAGAAAGCGATGTACGCCGCCATGGAAGTCGTGAGGCACGCGGGAAGTTCACCCTTTTCCTTCACGTATGTCAGGAAGGAAGGCATATTGCGAGCACGCCATTTGGAGGTGGAGTTGAGCGAAATGCTCATCAGCTCATGATTGACAAAGGGATTGTTGAAGCGATCCTGCACCGACGCTGCGAACTCGTCCAGATCCTTCCGGTCGAGCGGAAGACCCGGGATGACTTCCTCGTTCAGCATCTTGTTCATGAAACCGCGGATCACATCGTCATTCATGCAGTCGCGCACGATGTCGAAGCCAGCCAGATAAGCGCCGAGAACAAAACCGGTATGTGCGCCGTTCAGGATACGAACCTTGCGCTTCTTATACGGCGTCACGTCCGGAACCACATGAACCGGAACACCAGCTTTCTTGAAGGGCAGACGGTCTTCCAGTTCCTTCGGTCCTTCGATGATCCATACGCCGAAAACCTCACCCACGTCCGTAAGCGGATCCTCATAGCCGTTTGCCTCGTCTAGACGGGCGACTTCCTGCGGATCGCGAATGCGGCCGGGAACGATGCGGTCAACCAGCGTAGAGCAGAAGATATTCTCTTCATTCACCCAGCGGCGGAAATCTTCGGAAAGCTTCCAGTCGTCGATATACTGATTGACGCAGCGCAGGAGCTCCTTGCCGTTGTTGTCGATCAACTCGCAGGAAAGCATCACGATTCCGGGGAGACCCGCCTGCCAGCGCTCGTAAAGAACACGGGTCAGCTTCGCCGGGAAGCTGTTCGGCGGCACCTGATCAAACACGCTCTCACTGTCGTGAACGATACCTGCTTCCGTGGTATTAGAGACTATGATATCGAGATCCCGGCTGCGCGCCAGCTCAAGTACCTTATCCCAGTCACCCATATAGGGATTCAGGCAGCGACTGACTGAGGAAATGACGCGCTTGTTGTCAATCTTCTGCCCCTTCTCGCTGCCGCGAAGATACAGGGTATAGAGACCTTCCTGTTTATTGATCAGATCCGTCAGGCCAGGGGCGATGGGCTGAACCAGAACGACTTTCCCATCAAAACCCGCTTTTTCGTTTGCGATGTCGAAGAAATAGTCGACAAAGGCGCGAAGGAAATTGCCTTCGCCAAACTGCATGACGCGCTCCGGCGCGCTCTTTAGCACATATCCCTGATAACCGGAATTCTTGAGCACTTCATAATTCAGCTCTGCCATGGGAATCCACTCCTTTTTCTTTAAATCCGGTCGGAACCGCTTTCCTTCATACCTGAGGGAGCCCGACCTTGTTACACAGAACCATAGACCAGCTGTACGATCGCTGTCGTGACTGGCGGACAGAACGTCAGCAGGAGCAGGACGATGAGCAGCAGGATGTAGAATGGAACAGCTTCTTTGATGAAGGATTTCGTCTTGCAGCCCGTTACCGAGCAGGTCACGAACATCAGCGTGCCCATTGGCGGCGACAGGGCTCCGATTGCGTTGTTGAAGATGTAGATCATCGCGAACTGGATCTCGTTAATGCCGTACTGCGCTGCCACAGGTGCCAACAGCGGAACCAGCACGATCATCGTCGCGTTGCCTTCGATGAACATACCGACGATCAGCACGAAGATGTTCACCGCGATCAGGAAGGCGTATTTGTTCGGGCAGATCCTGATGATGAACTCGGTCAGCTGCTGCGGGATTCGCTCCTTGGTCAGTACCCAGGAGAACACGGAAGCAGCGCTGACGATCATCATGATGCCGCCGGTCGTCGTGATGGTTTCCTTACAGGCCTGCAGGATGATCTTAGGCGTAAGTTCCTTATAAAGGATGCCAAGCAGCACAGCGTAAAGGATCGCAATAGAACCAGCTTCCGTCGCCGTGAAGATCCCCAATCGGATACCGCCGATGATGATGATCGGCAGGCATAGCGGAAGCAGCGCGGGGCGCAAATGCCCCCAAAGCTCCTTCCCTGTCATCTTCTCAGTGCGGATCGGTACATAACCACGCTTCTTGGAAATGATGTGCACGAGGATCATCATCGCGATGCACAGCGTACCGCCCACGGTGATGCCGGACAT
>JAIKWN010000215.1 GCA_024684665.1 Clostridiales bacterium
GGCGGGAGCGACGGTCGTCGGCGCGGGGATCGCGGTGGAAAAGGTCTTTCAGGGCGGCGGCGAAAAGCTGCGGCGGGAAGGTATGCGGATCGAATCCCTCGCCCGCATCGCCTCCATGACGGATGACAGCATTTTCTTTGACTCCGCTGGTTCCCCGTCTTCCGGCATTGCAGACCTGTAAGTTTCCTGATCTCCCCCGGTTTCCCCGGCGGGAGATTATTTTTTAGATATATTGCACAAAATCACCAGTTGAAATTTGTGAAAAATAACGAATTTTGGCATTGACTTTTTCTTAGGAACAGTATATGATAATACCCTAATTAAATATCGCCTTCGATATATGTAATTAATATGGGATTACGTCTCTACCCGGTGCCGTAAATACCGGACTATCGACTGGACCAAATCATTCGGGGGCGCAGTATATGCTGTGCTCTTTATCATTTGGATACCGCACCGGTCAGACAGTGATCTTCATTTCTCACATGTACCGGTGCGGTATGATTTTAAAGAAAGGGATTTCTTAAAACATGAAAAAGCTCGTCTCTCTGCTCCTTTTTCTTGTAATGGTCGTCGCTCTCGGCGCTTTCAGCGCATCCGCTGATGACACGATCAAGGTTGGCCTGATCACCCTGCACGATGAAAACTCCACCTATGACAACAACTTCATCACTGCCACCCAGGAAGCCTGCGCAAACATGGGCGCCGAACTTGTAATCAAGACGGGTGTCTCCGAAGGCGAAGACTGCTATGAAGTCGCCTGCGACCTCGCTGATGACGGCTGCGACATCGTTTTTGCTGACAGCTTCGGTCATGAAGACTATATGATCCGCGCCGCGAAGGAGTACCCCGATGTTGAGTTCCTTCACGCTACCGGCTATCAGGCACAGATCGTAAACCTTGCCAACTTCCATGATGCCTTCGCTTCCATCTATGAAGGCCGCTACCTCGCAGGCGTTGCCGCCGGTCTCAAGCTCCAGGAAATGATCGACAACGGCGTTCTGACTGATGCGAATTATGACGAAGCCGGCAATGTGAAGGTCGGTTATGTCGGCGCTTACACCTATGCGGAAGTTATCTCCGGCTACACCTCCTGGTTCCTCGGCGTACGTTCCGTTGTTCCCAACACTTCCATGAAAGTCACCTTCACCGGTTCCTGGTATGATGAGACCGCTGAAAAGGAAGGCGCGAACACCCTGATCGCCGACGGCGCCGCTCTCCTCTCCCAGCATGCTGACTCCATGGGCGCCCCCACTGCGTGCGAGACGGCCGGTATCCCCGATGTGACCTACAACGTTCCGACCGGTGAAGCCTGCCCCAACACCTATGTGATCTACTCCAGGATCAACTGGGCGCCTTACATCGAGTACGCCATCCAGTGCGTGACTGACGGCACCGCCATTGATACCGACTGGGTCGGCACCTTCGCAACGGATTCCGTCCAGGTTGGAAGCATCGGCGCTGCAGCCGCTGCCGGCACGGAAGAAGCCCTGGAAGAAGTCAAGGCAAAGCTGCTCTCCGGCGAGCTCCACGTATTTGACTGCTCCACCTTCACCGTGGAAGGCAAGACCCTCACCTCTGAGGACGATCCTCTTGTTGTCGATGGTTACTACGCGGAATCCTCTGCCGCTTCCGCACCTTCCTTCCAGTACCAGATCGACGGCATCAGCCTCCTCAACACAGTATTCTGATCCTGCGTTTCAAAAATATATTGCAGACAAAAGCTCCGGCTTTACCCCCGGAGCTTTTCTTATCTTATCAGACAGAAGGAACAAAACCGGGCTATTAAACGTATCGCAGAGGGAGGAATTCTATTGGACGCTGCTGTCCCTATTGTAAAAATGAGAAATATAACCAAGCGCTTCGGTGCGAAAGTGCTTGCAAACGACAAGATCTGGCTTGACATCTACCCGGGTGAGATCCTTTCCCTTTTGGGTGAAAACGGGAGCGGAAAGACCTCGCTGATGAATATGCTCTCCGGGATCTACTTCCCGGATGAAGGGACGATTGAAGTCGACGGGAAGGAAGTTGTGATCCGCTCTCCGAAAGACGCCTTCGCTCTCGGCATCGGGATGGTTCACCAGCACTTTAAGCTCGTTGACGTGCTCACTGCCGCTGAGAACATCGTTCTCGGGCTTGACGAGCCATTCGATATGAAAGCCGCTTCAGAAAAGATCCGCAGTATCTGCGAACGCTACGGTTTTGACGTCGATCCAAACCAGAAGATCTACGACATGTCAGTTTCCCAGAAGCAGACCGTTGAGATCGTCAAGGTCCTTTACCGCAACGCCCGTATCCTGATTCTGGATGAACCGACGGCGGTTCTCACCCCGCAGGAGACAGACAAACTCTTTGCTGTTCTCCGCAATATGCGCTCCGACGGGAAAGCAATCGTAATCATCACGCATAAGCTGCATGAGGTAGAGGATATTTCCGATCGTGTCGCGATCCTGCGCAAGGGTCAGTTTGTCGGGGACGTGCTGACAAAAAACACCAATGCGGAAGAGATGACCAACATGATGGTCGGGCATGCCGTGAAACTGAATATTGAGCGCCCGGATCCGGTCAATTCCCGGCCGAGGCTGGAAGTAAAGGATCTGTCCGTCCGCACACAGGACGGTGTACTGAAGCTGGATCACGTCTCCTTTACCCTCAACAGCGGCGAGATCCTCGGTATTGCCGGCATTTCCGGCTGCGGACAGAAGGAACTGCTTGAGGCGATCGCCGGCTTGCAGGGTGCGGAGTCAGGTTCGATCAGCTATATTGAAGATGACGGCACCCGCGATGAACTGCTCGGCAAAGATCCCCTGGAGATCCGGCAGAAGGGCGTCGCGCTGTCCTTCGTTCCGGAAGACCGTCTCGGTATGGGCCTCGTGGGGAATATGGATCTTGCCGACAATATGATGCTCCGCTCCTTCCACCGCGGCCACTCCTTCCTGACGGACCGCAAATCGCCCCATACGCTGGCGGAAAACGTCGTCCACGATCTGGAAGTCATAACACCGAGCATCTCGACCCCGGTCCGCCGCCTCTCCGGCGGCAACGTGCAGAAGGTGCTGGTCGGAAGAGAGATCGCCGCGTCTCCCTCCATTCTTCTCACCGCCTACGCTGTACGCGGGCTTGATGTGAACTCCTCCTATGTGATCTATGACCTTCTGAACAGGCAGAAGAAAGAAGGCGTCGGCGTCATTTACGTCGGGGAAGATCTGGACGTTCTGCTGGAG
>JAIKWN010000233.1 GCA_024684665.1 Clostridiales bacterium
AGGGTCCACTCGCCCTTGTCGATGCCCTCGATGATGAAGCCCAGGCCCTCGCTGGCTTCGGGATGGTGGGGATGGCTGCTCATGTAGCGGCCGCGGTTGCCGACGAGAACGTCGTCGTCCTCCACGCGCAGCGTCAGATTCTCGGCCAAATACTTGAGCTGGCGGGCGCTCTGGATGATGGGAATGGTGTTGAGGTCCTTCTTGCGGGCTTCCGTGGCGAGCATGGCATGCTCGGAATCCAGCCGGATCACGCGGTTGCGGATGGCTTCCCGCTGGCGCTGAATGCGCGGGGTAATGGCTTTGAACGGATACATCCCTGACTCTCACTCCTTTTTTGCGGTCTGCCGCTCCGACTGCGGGACCGGCGCGATCGGGCACGCCCTTCCGACGGCCCTCCGTTTTTTCCTGTTATCTTCATGATATCTCAAACAGCGATTGAAATCCAGCGCTTTTTCCGGGATGAACGGGGTGGAGGCCGTTTCCCCGGCAGCATGCGCGCAGCGGCAGCCTATTTGTCTGCTTCCACCGGCTCCGGCCAATAGATGCTGGGCATGCTGGTCAGGTTCTTCCATTCCTCCGCATAGGGCGTCGGCAGCGTGTCGAAGGGGTCGCCGTTTTCATTGCTGTCGCCATAGGCCGTGACCATGTAATTCTCATGGGAATTGAAGCAGACGCCGACTTCAATGAGCCGCTCGATATCCTGGAGCAGCAGTATCCCGCCGCCGCCCTGATCGTGCGCCGGCGAACGACGGCACATGATCTCCTCCACGAAGCAGAACAGGTTCAGGTTCTCCTTGATCCAGATGTGGAAGCAGGGCTCCTCGAAGATCGGATAATAGGTCTCCCGCTGCTTATAGGCTTCGATGGACTTTTCCGCTTCCGCCCGATCCGCGGGATTCGGGCTTTCCAGAAGGTATTTCATCCGGTTGCGCTGCGTTTCCGCCGGCGTCAGGCCGTCGCCGGTGCTGGCGCGGATCGCTTTCGGCGTGTGGTAAATATGCTGGAGGACGTGGCCGGGATTATAGTGCCAGAAGATATGTCCGCCGGCCATACGGGCGCTGAAATGGTGCCGCAGCTCCGGAAGCGGGAGGCCGGGCGCGTCGATCGCGCCGAAGAAGGGCGTGTTGCGGACAAGGCGGTCCAGGTCTTTCTCATAGTGCCGCTCCATGACGTCCATGGTGACCAGCCGCTGCTCCGTGTCCAGGACCCAGTTATAGGAAAATCTGCCGTCATCCTCCGGCAGCCGGACATTCACCAGATAGGTCGTGTCGTCGCCCTTCAGGCACTGATATCCGTCGATCCTGGGCGGCTGGTCATTCTCCGACCACTGCAGACTGGATTCGTCGAGAAAGCGGAGAGCGAACGTCCTTCCGTCGTCCATGACGAGGCGGAACTGTTTTCCCGCCAGTTCATAGCAGAAGGGACCCTTATACTGACTCAGACCATAGAATTTACGGTTGACTTTACCCATAGTTCCTCCTTTGCGTTTTCCGGGAACGGTTTGATTTCAGACGAAGACAAGGCGGTGCGCTCCGGCTTATTGCAGTACCGGACCGTTAGCCGCCAGGTCTTCGGCCGCTTCCCGGTCGCCCCTCGTGCGGGCTTCGTTCTCCTGCGCCAGCTTTTCATTGGCTTCGAGGGTCAGGTTTTCCTTTTCCGTGAGGGGCTCCATTGCCTTTCTTGCGAATTCTCTGCTCATTTGCCCGATTTCAAGGCGGTTCTTCTGATAGGTGCTGGCCGTTTCCGGATTCAGATCCCTCTTGCCTTCACAGTAGGTGTTGGCAGCGTCGAACATTTTCCGGGCCAGCTCGCGCATCTTCTCCATATCCGCTTTGGAGACGACGGCTTCCCGGTCGAAGTTGCGGCCCGCGTTCTTGGCCTTGCCCGTGTAGATCGGGTCTTTCGCCAGCGCAAGGCGCTCCTTCAGCCGGCGCTGATACTTGAAGTAATCCTGCGTCGCCTTCTCCATCTTTTCATAGGCAGGGGAGGATTTCCAGAACAGCTTCCAGGGATTCGTGCGCTTGTCCATCTCCTTGTTCAGCTTCTCCGCCTGCTCCGCGTTCTTCACGATGGCGCCGGGGTTGGCCCGGTTGTCCGAACCGATGGCGATCTCGCTCTTCAGGGTCTCGCGCTGCCGTTTCTCCGCGAGCCGCTTTGCTTCCTGCTCTCTCCGCAGGTCCTTGAATTCCTTGAGATTGCCGTGGATCATGGCGAACACATTGGTTTCCAGCTGGATGGGAGGGGCGTCCTGGCCGGCATAGAGTTCCTTGAAGGCCGTAAGGTTTTCCAGCTTCAGGTCCTTGAATTTGTCGTCGGGCACGATCAGGAGCCTGTTCTTCTTCGGTTTATCCGATCCCTTTACGGCATATTTCTCTGCCATGGTCTTGACGTGCTTCAGGCGTGTGCAGGCCGCCTCCATTTCCTCCTCGGAAAGACCGTAGCCGCGCAGGGAGAATTCAGCTGCGCGGGGGTCAGGTCCCTGATCTTGTTATACATGGATTCGCTCATGACCTTCCAATCCACCGCGGCCGCGAGCCGGTTGAAGCCTTCGCCGAATTTGGGAACGAGGGTGCCGAAGGAGCAGCCGTTGTCGATGCCCTGGATGCCGGAGAGCTTGCCTTTCTTGTCGAACTTGAGGAAGAAGTTGGCGGGGTGACGGTCCACATTGCCGCAGATGTAGTCCAGGACCTGCAGGTCCGCCGCGTCCTTGAAGGCCTTCCCGTCGGTCTTGTTTGCGCAATCCAGGCTCACCTTCTCCGCTTCCGGCGGCAGATCGTCGGGGTCCATGCCCTTCGCTTCCATCATGAACGTTCCGTTGACCTTGTTCCCCTTGGCGTCGATGATCTGCATGGGCGTCGACCGCGCGATGACATGGGAAACGCCCAGCAGCCCCGCGACGGAGCTCATGGCGGCGTTGCGGGTGTCGATCCTGCCGCCGGCAGCGATCATCGCATTGGTCCGGTTCATCAGCATGCTGTGGTAGTTTGCGTTCAGCACGTCGCTCAGCTCGCTCAGCGTCTCCGCCCCGATCGCGTTCTGTACGGTCCCGACCAGCCCCATGTGACCGTCAAGATACCTGGAGATGGACTGCTCTGTTTTATATTTATTATAAGTGCAGGGGAGAAGCCTGTCAATTCCCGCCGGTGACGGAAAGCGCAATATTCGGCGGCTTGTTCCTCCGAATTGACAAGCTTCGCCGTACAGGTTATTATGAACCTGTGTTAAATACTGCTGCACGCGCACACAAGCGGGCCTCCGCCGTCATCGAGGCCCCGGGCGCGTGGGATACGGAAGCATTCATCCGGTCAGCGGAAAAATCGCAGTCGTCTCCCCGACGCTCAGCATGTTGGCGACAGGGAGCAGGAAGAAAGGCATTATAAAAGAAGGAGGCATCATTATGGAAATGAAGTTCTATCGCTGCGCGGTCTGCGGGCAGATCATCGCGATCGTCAAGGGCACCGGCGCGCCGTTGGTCTGCTGCGGGGTAAAAATGCAGGAGATCATCCCGGGAACGACGGACGCGTCCGTGGAAAAGCATGTGCCGGTCTTCGAGGTCAGGGACAACAAGGTTTTTGTCACGATCGGCGCCGCCGTCCATCCCATGCTGCCGGAGCATTACATCGAATGGGTG
>JAIKWN010000038.1 GCA_024684665.1 Clostridiales bacterium
TTGATTTCCTGCAGATGATGAATCTGCCACAGACGTTCCTCCCGGACTGCTTCCATACAGTCAGAATGCAGCAGACAGATCACTTTTACCGCATAATCGGAGGCCACCATCGCATGCTCGCTCATATGAGCGGCGGAAACCGCGTGGCCGACAGCCCGCAAAGCCGCGCAGACAACCGCATTCCCGCTTGCCTTTGCCATCCGGTGAATCCCGAAGCCCGCCTGCCTGACATCATGGATTCGCGCTTTTCCTTCCTGCCGCAGCTCATTGATCCGGAGGCCTTCCCTGACCGTTTCCTGATCGGCGGCATCAAGAATCAGCCCCGCATCATCAATCAGTTTGAGCGTGTGGGCGGCCAGCAGCAATGCGTATCTGCACAACGCCGCCTGAGATGCGTTTCTGTATTCCTGCTCCAGCCGGGCCCGCAATTCCGTGTCATCAGGTATCCTGATCTTCGTCGGCGTCATCCTGCTCACCCCGCAAGTCCCGGTTTGTCGGGCAAACTGCCCATCAGGAGTATACCATATTCCTCGATCCAATTCCATCATGAACCCCTGATTACTTCAATCGCCAAGGATTTCAAAGGTAGCATAACTATCTTGGTTATCACACCTTGATCTTTGTCAGCGTCAGCACTTCATCCATGGTCATCCGGCCGACAAACTGACCGTCACGATAGCGTAGCGCAAACCATTCATCCACCACCGGTGTTGAACGGCGGTTGGCAAACAGGCCAGCGATCACAAAAACCTGATCGTGGCTGTCAAGACCATCCATCAAGCCGACAAGCGGCGCTTCCTGCCTGCCGAAAAACTGACAGGCCTTATCGTTGGCCCACTGCATCATGGGATGAAGTTTCCATAGGTAATGTACTTTCGGCCAGGAGTCTTCCGACAGCGCATTGCGGAGGCTTCGCCGGTTCTCCTGGTCGCAGAAATCCTTGTCAGGACTCAGACGCAGGAAGGGATCATCTGCGCTGGGCTGGGCTTCCGGCGGCAGCACATTGCGCCAGCGCCGGCGCATGTCATCCGTCATGGCAATCGTCAAACCCTGCGCCGCATCCATCGGCGTTACACTGTATCGCTGTGTCTGGCTGAGCCAGGACAGCAGCGTGTTCAGGTAATCAATATCCGTCATGAGGGTTATGTCGTCCGTTGTGCCGAGGTCGGCTGGCTCTTTGGACTTCTGCTCCTGTTCGGCTTCCTGTACGCCAAGTAGTGCCCAGATATCCGCTTCCTCATCAACGGTCAACAGCGCATCAAAGGCTTCGACGTCTCCCTGCTCCATGGCCTGCGCCGTGATCTCTTCTTCTTTCTGTGTGTCGTGCACGTTCATCAGAAGCGCAGGGTCGCCGATATTCTTGGCTGCCTGCTCTTCTTTCCGGATCAGCACCTCCAGAATCCGGATGTCACCGCGGATCTTCTCGTTGCGGGTGTTGATGACCAAATACCGGATGTCCGGCTCCCGGGTTTGGCCATAACGGTCAATGCGTCCGTTGCGCTGCTGGAACACCATCAGGCTCCAGGGGATGTCGAAGTGGATCATCCGGTGGCTGAGGAAGTGCAGGTTCAAGCCCTCGCTGGCCACATCGGAAGCCACCAGAATACGGATCGGCGCGTCATCCCGGCCGAAGTTCTCAACGATCTTCTGCTGATCCACATCGCTCATGCCGCCGTGGATCTCCTGAATTGCCCCGGCGGGCAGGCGCAGGTCCTCCTGAAGATGCTCCTTCAGCCAGCGCATGGTTTCAATGCGTTCGGTGAAAATGACCAGTCGGTCATCTTTGGCTTTGGGGTTCCAGCCGTAGGCAGGGTCGCGCAGCAGGTTCAGCAGCCGCACATAGCGGGAGAAATCTTGCGGCTCGATCTTTTTCAGGATCTCAATCAGCTGGGTAATTGCTGTTTTCTCTTTGGCAGCTTCCGAGGCATCGTTCTTCTCCAGACGCCTCATGCGTTCGCCCAGGCTCTTGATGCATGCGGCCGGGCTGGAGAACATCGCCTTCTTGAACACCATGGACTTCAGGCCGCTGTGGTCCTCGCCGTTCAGCAGCTGCTCCAGATCGACAAAAGCAGCCAGCGCCGCTTCCTCTTTGGGCGAAGCCGCGCATTCTTCTCTGGACACATGGCGTTCCATGAACTTTCCGCCGGTCTGATCTTGGATATCCTTTTTGAACCGGCGAAGGAACAAGCCCTTGATGTCGCTCCCGTTATCCTTGATGTCCTGTTCCGTGTAGTCATCCGGATTTGGGATGGCCGTAGGATCGAGCATGTTCATCAGGCTCGCAAACGAGCGTGCGCTGCCATCGTGCGGCGTGGCAGATAGCATAATCAGCGTGTCGCTCCGGCCGGCAAGCAACGAGGCCAGCTTGGAGCGCCCCGACGAAGAATGGCCACGCCGGGCGACATTGTGGGCTTCATCAATGACGATGATGTCCCACCAGGCGTTTTCCAGATGCGTTCTGTATTCTACATCGCGCTTGATCGTATCGATGGAGACGATGGTCTTGTCATAGTAATGGAATGGATTGTGGTTTGTCGGCAGATCGCGGCGGATTCGCTGGATGGCAGCGGAATCTAGGCTGATCAGCGGAATGGTGAAGCGCTCCCACATCTCCTTCTGGAACTGAGCCATCATGCTTTTGACGGTGACCACCAGAATGCGCTGCCCTTTTCCGCGGGCGATCAGTTCGCTCATCAAAATGCCTGCTTCGAGCGTTTTGCCAAGGCCCACTGCATCAGCCATCAGAATGCGCTGCTTGGGCCGCCGGAGACTGACCTTTGCCGGCTCCAGCTGGTAGGGCAAAACATTCATGACCGCGTGATGGCCAATGTGCAGCCTCGCATCCGTCGGGATCTTCTGTCGCCACAAACTCTCGATGAAAAGACGTGAGCAGGTGAAACGGGCAGAGTTATCTGTCACCAACTTAGTCTTTGCTGGATCGATAATCTGAACTCTTTCGAGATCACTCAAGAAATAAGCCGTTTTGTCTTTGACAAGAGGAGATATCCCGACACATTGGAGCGTCTGGTTTCCAAGACTATTGGTCTCGCATTTTTTGATCATCCATTCTTCATCTCGGATGATTACGCGCATGCCAGGAGCAAAGTCTGCCATGTTCCACCTCTACGATATGATTGATAGTTCAGTTACTCTTGTGATATCGTTGTGGGATTATCTCTGACAACTTCCACAATATCCCCAATATCGCAGTCAAGAGCGATGCAGATCCGTAGCAGGGTAAGCCTGTATGCTGTTTTATCATAACGAAAAACCATGTTTTCGTCTATATGGAAAAATGAATGGAGTGGAAGAATTATGATCTCAACTTTCCCATAACGAAAGGCACGAGAAAGAGAGGAACCGCCTGAAAAAATAGCCCCCAAATTTAAACAGTTGACAAGGAAAAAGGCATCAAACTCTGGTATAATAAGGTTGCCTACACCAAATCCACCGAGAGGA
>JAIKWN010000060.1 GCA_024684665.1 Clostridiales bacterium
GGAGCATATTGATAAATTCTACGGCGACAACCACGTCCTGCGCGATATCAACCTGACCATCGAGGACGGTGATTTCATGACGCTGCTGGGACCGTCCGGCTGCGGCAAGACGACCACCCTGCGCGTGATCTCCGGACTGGAGAAGGCGCAGCACGGCACGATGACCATGGACGGACGCACGATCATCGACGCGGACAAGGCCTTTTTCGAAGCCCCGAGCAAGCGCGGCCTTAACCTGGTGTTCCAGAGCTACGCGCTGTGGCCTCACATGACGGTGTTCGAGAACGTCGCCTTCGGCCTGAAGATCAAGAAAATGAAAAAGGACGAGATCGAAGAAACGGTCATGAAGGCCCTGAAGACCATGCGGATCGAAGAGTACCGCGGCCGCTATCCGAACGAGCTTTCCGGCGGCCAGCAGCAGCGCGTGGCCATCGCCCGCGCGATCGCGTCCAGCCCGAAGCTCCTGCTTCTGGATGAACCGCTGTCCAACCTGGACGCCCGCCTGCGCATCGACATGCGCGCCGAGCTGAAGCGCCTGCATCGCGAGACCGGCACGACGATCATTTACGTCACGCACGACCAGGTGGAAGCCCTGACGATGTCCACGAAGATCGCCCTGTTCAAGGAAGGCGAGATCTCCCAGATCGCGACGCCCCTGGAGCTGTACACGAACCCCATCGACCTGCAGGCGGCCGATTTCATCGGCAACCCGCGCATCAACTTCATTGAAGCGAAGGGCCGCCTGGAGGGAGAAGACCTCCACGTCGTGAGCGCCTTCGGCGAATACGTCTTCACGAAGGACCATCTGAAGCTTGACGAAGAGATCCCGCAGGGCAGGGAATTCGACTGCGTGCTGGGCCTTCGTCCCGAAATGGTCGATATCTACACCGAAGATCCTCACCATAAGAATACGGTCGAAGCCAGCGTTTACGCGAACCAGCCCGCCGGCAGCGAGACCCTGGTCACCCTGACCGTCGGCGGCACGGAATTCCTGGCCATCCAGACCGGCCTCGTGGAATATGACATGAACCAGAAGGTCTTCGTGGTCTTGCACCCCGGCCGCATGAACGTGTATAATAAAGAGACAGGCAGACTGATCAAGTTCGCAAAGACCAAACATAAAGCCGGCGCCGACGACTGACGGCCCGGTATCGGACAGACGACCCACGGAAGGAGAAACACCATGAAAAAGATCCTTGCTGTACTGGCAGCGCTGTGCATGATCCTCAGCCTTGCCGCCTGCGGGGGAGGGAAGAGCGATTCGACGGAAGCGACGAAGGACGACGGCCCCGGGAAAGTCATTACCGGCCGCGAAGCGATCGACGTGATCGGCGAGGACGGTATCGACTGGAACCACATGTCGATGGACGAGCTCTATGAGATGGCGAAGAAAGAGGGCGGCACCATCACCATCTATGCCACCACGGCGGACGCCGATACGGCCCGCAAGTACATCCGCGACAAATATCCGGACCTGAAATTCGAGTATATTTCCTGCGATACGAACACGGTCATGCCGAAGATCGAAATGGAAGCCCAGAGCGGCACGCCCATGGCGGACGTCCTGATGGTCAAGGATGCTTCCGGCGAGGTCTTCAACGAATACGTGCTGTGGGATCTGATCAAGATCTACTATCCCGCTGACGTCTGCGCGCACATAAGCGATGAGATGCTTCGTTTCGGCCTGCCGACCTATTCCACCTTCAACCCCTGGTTCTACAACACCAGAATGTTCGACAAGGTGCCGATCACGAGCTGGTGGGACATCACCCAGGGCTACAATGAGGACACCCAGTCCTACAAGGACGCCGCCGGCAACAACACGCAGCACTGGACCATCTTTTCCAAGGATATCACCGCGCCGTCCTACGCGGCCCTCTGGGCGCAGCTCATCTCGGACAGCGACAAGATGGAGGAGCAGTACAAGAAGCAGTACGGGAAGGACCTCGTGTACACCTATCACGAGCACCTCAAGAACACGCCCGGCGTGATGGAGCTTCCCGAGAACAACGCGGGCGTTGAGCTGTTCTGGCGCTTCTCCCAGATGACCATCACGCCGCTCGCCGACGGGGACGCGGTGGTCGAGGCGGTCCATGATTCCGTCAACGGCCCGACGCTCGGGCTCTGCTCCGCCTCCAAGCTGGACAA
>JAIKWN010000071.1 GCA_024684665.1 Clostridiales bacterium
CGCCTCTTTTCGCAGCGAACGCCCTGCAGGCAGTCTATAACCTGGTGGACATGATCGTAGTGGGGCAGACGCTTGGCGGGGCCGGGATGTCAGCAGTGTCGATCGGCGGGGACGTGCTGCACCTTTTGACCTTCCTCGCCATGGGTTTTTCAAGCGCCGGGCAGGTCATCATAGCGCAGCTCATCGGGTCTGGGGACCGCGGCGCGGTTAAGAAGCTGATCGGAACGATGTTCTCTTTCCTGCTTGGAACGGCGCTGGCGATGGCGGTGGTATGCTTTGCCCTGCGGACGCAGATTCTTCTGCTGCTCAACACGCCTGCCGAATCCTTCCAGTATACTATGGAATACCTCGTGACCTGTATTGCCGGGCTCGTCTTTATCTACGGATACAACATTGTTTCCGCGATCCTGCGGGGCATGGGGGATTCAAAAAGGCCGTTTCTGTTTATTGCCATCGCGGCGGTACTCAATACCGTACTGGATATCATCTTTGTGGCGGGAATGGAGCTTGGCGCGTTCGGTGCGGCGCTGGCCACGGTGATCGGACAGGCGGTAAGCTTCGTTGTTTCAGTGATTTACCTGTACAGAAGAAAAGAGAGCTTCGGTTTCGATTTTCGCCCGGAGAGCTTCCGGATCGATGTTCCGGTCCTGTTGAGGCTCCTTGCGCTGGGCATCCCGATGGCGATCCAGTCCGCCGCCATCAATATTTCGAAGATCATGCTAACCCGATGGATCAATGCGGAAGGCGTGATCTATTCGGCGCTTTCCGGGATCTATAACAAGTTCGGGCTGATGATGGGCGTCGTATCGAACTCGTTTACCGCGGCGGGCAGTTCCATGGTCGGCCAGAATATCGGCGCGGGAAAGAACGTGCGCGTCACCAAAGTTGTTTTTGCGGTCGGCGCCGCGGGGCTGATCTGCGCAGGGGCTGTTTCGACAGTCGTTCTGCTGTTCCCGGAAGCGGTATGTGAGATGTTTACCCGGGACGCCGCGGTTCTGGCGGAATCATCCCTGATCATCCTGCCCCTTGTGCTGAATGCGTTCGGCGCGGCGACGCGGTCGCCTGCCTTTGCGTTGATCAATGGTTCCGGGAATTCGAAGCTGAACCTTCTCGTAGCTATCCTGGACGGGATGCTGGCCAGGATCGGGCTGGCCTATGTGCTTGGATTCCTCCTGCGGATGGGCTGCCGGGGCTTCTGGCTCGGAGATGCGCTGGCGGGATTCATGCCGTTTGTCATCGGTACAGCATTTTTCATTTCGGGCAGATGGAGGGGCGTTGTACATGGCAATGAATGAAGGTTATGTGCACCCCAGCTTCCATTTTCCCCCCTGAACGGGCTTGCTATTCCGAGAAAATGGGATTATAATAGCCGCAAATCTTCAAAATCTGAAAATGGAGTGACGGATATGGAAAAGAAGAACCTGGATTGGGGAAGCCTCAGCTTCGCATATGTGCCGACCGATTTCCGCTATGTCTCAAATTGGAAGGACGGCGCCTGGGATGAGGGCGGGCTCACCGCGGATCCCGAAGTGCGTATTTCCGAGTGCGCAGGTATTCTGCATTACTGCCAGGAGATCTTCGAAGGTCTAAAGGCTTATACGACGAAGGACGGCAGCATCGTGACCTTCCGCCCGGACATGAACGCGGAGCGCATGATGGACAGCGCGCGGCGCATGGAAATGCCCCCCTTCCCGAAGGAGCGCTTCCTCGAGGCGGTAGACGAGGTCGTGAAAGCCAACGCAGCCTGGGTCCCGCCCTACGGCAGCGGCGCTTCGCTCTATATTCGTCCCTATATGTTTGCGACGGGCATCGTTATCGGCGTGAAGCCCGCGACACAATACCAGTTCCGCATGTTCACGACGCCGGTCGGCCCCTACTTCAAGGGTGGCGCAAAGCCGATTACGATCTGCGTCAGCGACTTTGACCGGGCGGCTCCCCGTGGAACAGGGCATATCAAGGCCGGCCTCAACTACGCCATGAGCCTGCACGCCCATGTAACTGCGCACGCGGCGGGCTTTGACGAGAACCTGTATCTGGATCCTGCAACCAGGACGTATATCGAGGAGACGGGCGGCGCGAACTTCCTGTTCGTCAAGAAGGACGGAACGATCGTGACGCCGAAGTCCGACTCCATCCTGCCCTCCATCACGCGGCGCTCGCTCGTCTACGTGGCTGAGAACATCCTCGGTATCAAGGTGGAGCATCGTCCGGTGAAGCTCTCCGAGCTCTCTGATTTCGCCGAGGCTGGCCTCTGCGGAACGGCGGCGGTCATCAGCCCGGTCGGACGCATTGTGGATCACGGCGAGGTCATCACGATGCCGGCGGGCATGGAGAAGATGGGCCCTGTGACCAGGAAGCTTTATGAGACCCTGACGGGCATCCAGATGGGCGACCTCCCGGCCCCCGAAGGATGGATCCGGAAGATCCTCTGATTCGCATCAAAAGAAACCGGCGGGCGTTTTCCCTTGCTTGTGGGAAAAGGCCCGCCGGTTTCTCTGAACCCATCCTTATACTCCGCATATAGTGACGATTTCCTCCGGAGGCTTCCATGCGCAAGACCATCGGCATCCTGGCACATGTAGACGCCGGGAAAACGACCTTTTCCGAGTATTTGCTCTTTTCCGTCGGTGCGCTGCGCACTGTTGGCCGCGTGGATCGGGGTGATACCCTGCTGGATTCCGATCCCTTGGAGAGAGCCCGCGGGATCACCATCCGCACCGGACAGACGGACTTTTCCTTTGGGGATGATACGATCACCTGGCTGGATACGCCAGGGCATCCGGATTTTGTCGCCGAGGTGCGGCGTGCCCTGCCCGCTATGGATGCTGCTGTGCTTCTGCTCTCCTGCGCGGAGGGCGTTCAGCCCCACACGGAAACGCTCTGGAAAATGCTTTCCGAGGCGGAGCTGCCCGTCTTTCTCTTCCTGAACAAGTGCGATCTTCCTGCCGCCGACCGGGCGCGCTGCCTGCGGGAGCTTTCATCCCGCCTCTCGCCTGACGTGCTGGATCTCTACTGCCTGCAGGACGATGCCGCACAGACGCCCGACTTCTCCCGCCTGACGGCGGAGATTCGGGAAGAGCTTGCCCTGCGGGACGACGCATTGCTGGAGCTCCTGTCGGAGGGGAAGGCGACGGCGAAGGACGATCAGGCTGCCCTTGTCCGGCTCATCCGGAAGAGGCGCATTTTTCCCGTCTTTTCCGGCGCGGCGCTTCGCGGGGAGGGCATGCTTTCTTTTACGAGGATCCTGTTTTCCCTCGTACAGACGGATTACGCCGCACGGGAAAACGAGCCGTTCTCCGCTGTCTGCAGCCGGGTCATGCATGTAGACGGCAAACGGCTCTGCGGCCTCAAGCTTCTCTCCGGCCGACTTGTTCTCCGGGATGCCATACCAGGAACGGAAGAGAAGGTGAACGCAATCTTCCACCTGCGGGGTCCAAAGCTCGTTCCCGTACAGCAGGCGGTAGCAGGTGATATTGTGCTTCTTCCTGGTCTCCCTGGCGTTTATCCCGGGGATCGGATCGGCGAGGGGGCCCGCAGGGCTGCCATCCCCGCACCGATGCTGTCGGTGGACGCTGCCTGGGAGGCGAAAGAAGCAAATGCCCAGACGACACTTGCCCGCCTGCGGGAACTGGAGGAGGAGGATCCCACCCTGCGCGTCATGGCGGAAGATGGACGGATTTCCCTGTCTGTCGCGGGTCCCCTGCAGCTTTCCGTCCTGCAGGACGCCATGTTCCGCCGTTATTCCCAGGAAATCTCTTTCGGCCCGGCGAAGGTCCTCTGCAGGGAGACGATCGCGTCTCCCGCAGTGGGCATCGGGCATTATGAGCCGCTGCGTCATTATGCGGAAGTGCATCTGAGGCTGCTTCCCGGGGAATCGGGCAGCGGTATCCGCTTCCGCAGCCTCGCGAGCGTGAACGACCTTCCGCTGCATTGGCAGCGGCTGATCGAAACGCATGTTTTCGAGCGGGAATGGCCCGGGGTCCTGACCGGCGCGCCTCTGACGGACGTCGTCGTGGAACTGCTGGCAGGCCGCGCGCATCCAAAGCATACGGAAGGCGGGGATTTCCGGGAAGCGACTGGACGAGCGCTGCGCTGTGCCCTCATGAACGCGGAATGCCTCCTGCTGGAACCGGTTTGCCGCTATACGGTCCGCATTCCGGCTGGCATGCAGGGCGGTATTTCTTCCTCCCTCGCGCAGCTTCGCGCCTTGCCGGATCCCCCGGAAATCGATGGGGAGGAGGTCGTCCTTTCCGGCGAATGCCGCCTGGCGCAGTTTCTTCCATGGCAGGAAAACTTCCCCGCCCTGGCGCACGGACGGGGAACGCTGTCGGTTCAGTTATCCCGCTACGCCCCATGCGAAGCGGAGGAACAGAGGCGGCGCGTGGAAGAGGCTGCCTACAATCCTCTTGCGAAAGATTCGCCGGATTCCGTCTTCTGCAGCCATGGTGCTGGCGTTGTGGTTTCCTGGAAAAAGGTGCCGGAGTTTGCGCATGTGAAGGATTGAGATGCTTTACATCCGCACGGCCCGCACCACTTTGCCCGAACGGTTGTTCCAGATGATCAGGCTGATGCCGTTTGCGCCTGCCGGCTCGTCTGAAAAGTATTCGGTTTCTTGGCCGTTATGATTCAGATGGAATACGGGGCCGTTTTCAGTGTTCTGGAGGGTAATCGCGCCGAAGGGAGTCTCCATGGTTTCCGGGATGTCTTCGCCCGCGAATTCCAGCGGGGTTTCCTCTCCCTGTCGGGCAAGGCAGAAGTAGGGTAACCCCTCCCATGCTGCTGTGTTCAGCTGCGAAAAGGGCCAAAGGCTGTCAGACCAGACTTCTTCTGCCTCCGATTCCAGAACATGCCCGCGAACGGCGTTTTCGAGAAGAGAAAGCATACGGTCATCCTCCGCGAAAGGCGCTGCTTCCTCCATGTGGAAAGCAAAGGAAAAGTCCGGATCGTGCAGGAGCATCAGAAGGCGGTCCACCCGGGTCTGGCCTGTGAGCAGCGCCTCTTTGTCTGAAATCCACTGTTCCTCTTCCTGCCGGAACCGTTCGCAGGCGGGTTCCGTCCTTCGGTCGGGCAGGTCTCCATGCCGCTGCAGCCAGTCCCCCAGGTAATCCGTCACCTTCCTGGCGCCGGATGGATTGAGGTGGGACCTTGGATCATAGCAGTCCGTACCGTAATCCGCCACGCTATCCAGATGCAGGAAGTCGATGAATGGGGTGTTTGTTTCCTCCGCTATGAGGCGGATCCGTTCGTCGATGCAAAAGGCTTCTTCCTTTGCGGGATAGGGCATGGAAACCAGCAGCACGCGGATGCCTCGCGCCCGGCATTCTGAAAGGATTCGCCTGAGATAGACGTATCCGACACCACTTTCTTCTGCCGGCTCCGGATCCTCTGGCACCCGGTATTCTGCCGGAACCGCGACGGAGATCGCGTTCAAGGAGCCCAGAAAACGATTCTCTCCAGGGAAAAGGTCGTTGCTCGTCAGTTCTTTCCAGCGGCTGTGGTATTTGGCCAGCGTGAAGAGGTATTCAGGCAGCAACTCCCGGTAGGAGCGCCCTTCGTCGTCCGTTGCCCGGGGATCGCTGGTAAGATCCAGCAGGGCGGACAACTTTTCGGGCGACAGGGGATAACCGTCCAGCGCCGTATGCAGATCGGAGCTGGACCCCGTCAGCATCCAGTCTTTCTCCACGCCCTTCACGCCCAGAACTACCCATTTGGGATCTGCGTACTGGAGCGCCAGGCGCATCGTCCAGTAAGATACGGGCAGCGTATTGCCGTAGCTGGCCAGGTTATAGGCAGGAATCCCCCAGTCCCGCCAGAGCTCCCGGGGAAATGCGCCGTTGATGACGTGGCTATCCCCGAAGAAGAGGACGTCATATTCCTTCGCGTGTTTGAGGAAGGGCCGGAGGCGGGAGCCGCTTTCCTTCCGCTCTGTCAGGAAGGAGAGGGCGCACACGGCAAGCAGGAGAAACGCGAGGAACAGCGCAATGCGAAGCGCCGTGCGGCGCTTTTCTTTCCTGGCCAGTCTGTATCCCTCCTTCCGCTTTTTTCTCCGATCAGAACTGGTAATACAGGAACGCTGCCTCCCGGAAACCGGAGCCCCAGATGCCGAAGAGCAGCACGGAAACGATCCCCACCGTCAGCACGATCCATCTGCCGAACCAGGGAAGCCCTGCGAGCTTATCCCGGATGGAAATCCCCCGCTCCGCAAAGACGGAGGCGATGAAGAGCAGCGCCGCCGCAATCCCCAGCACGATGAGATCCGCATTTTCGAGCCCCAGAGACTGCCAGACGGAGGAAGTCATCAGCGCTTCCCCGACGCGGCCCGTGAGGACGGTGAGGAAGGAGGAAACCGCTTGAGAAGCCGTCAGGCACCGGTCGAAGAACCAGCCGATATTCACGATGATGAAGGTGCGCAGGATCCGGACGATCCGGAATCCGGGGGATTCCACAAGCTTCCCGTTTTTCTGACGGAAAGCCTGGTAAGCGGGTTCCAGCAGGGCGGACGCAGCGAGGATTAGGCCATTGTACAGCCCCCAGAGCAGGAAGTGCGCTTCCGCCCCATGCCAGAGACCGACCAGAAGGAAGACCAGGAGGTTGCCAAGCGCTGCCGGAAGCGTCCGCGCAAGCGTTGGCCCGAAGCGCGTTTTGACCGCTTTCGAGAGCTTTGAGACTGGCTTGGACAGTGCGAAGGGATAGAAAACGTAATCCCGCATCCAGTTTCCAAGACTGATGTGCCAGCGCCGCCAGAAGTCCCCGAGGCTGACGGAGAAATAGGGCCGGCGGAAGTTTTCCGCCAGGCGGATGCCGAACAGTTCCGCGATGCCTGTTACAAGGTCGATGCCGCCGGAGAAATCGCAGTACTGCTGCAGGGAGTAGAGAAGGATGCCCATGAGGGTCGCACCCCCGCTCCAGCCCTTTGCTGCATCGTCAAAGACTGCGCCCACGAGCAGCGCAGCCCGGTCTGCGATCACCAGCTTTTTGAACAGTCCCCAGATTACCAGCAGGGTTGCGCGCACGAGCGCCGTTAAGTCTACCGGCTCCCCGCGTTCAAGCTGCGGCGCGAGATGGCCGTGCCTTGCGATGGGGCCCTGGATGAGCTGGGGAAAAAAAGAAGCGAAGAGCAAAAAGCGCAGTGGATTGGTTTCCGGTTCTTCCTTTCCGCCCCGCACGTCGAAAAGATAGCCAAGACAGGAGAAGGTATAAAAGGAGATTCCGAGGGGGAGAAGAAGCCCCAGGGGCGATGCTTTGACGAGCCCCAGAACGTTGTCTCCGTACTTCATGACCGCGAGGAGCGCGAGATCCACCGTAAGCGCCAAAATAAGATACCGGCGCTTCTCCTTTTCCATCACCCGGCGGACGGCTTTCTTCTCCTCTTTGGAGGTGGCCGTCGCGAGACGCTCTTTCTCCCTCATCGACGCCCGTCCCATAAGGCGTGAGGCGCCCCAGGTGACGAAGGAGGTGGTCAGAAGGAAGGGCAGCCCCAGGAGGCTGCGGGAGGCGTAAAAGCCGAGGCTGGCGAGGAGCAGCAGCATCCACCGGAACCGGTTCGGCAGCAGATGAAAAATGAGCGCCGTAAAATAGCCGTACAGGGTCAGTGCAAAGAGACTCAAAAGGACACCCCCATTTCGGTCGTTGCCGCAAGTGTAGCAAAGATTTTCCGTTCCGTCAATTCTGTGCGGATGGCCTTTGCGGTTCAGGAGCGCATCTGTTCCCGAAAGGTGAATAACAAAATGTTTTATTTTGAAATCCGGAAAAAAGTAGTGACAAGAACTGCTTTATCTTATATTATAAAACAGGTCAGAAACGGCGGCGCACTTCCGCCGCCGGAACGATAAGGAAACGAACGGAGGAAACCATGACAGATTACATCATCAGCTGCAGCTCGACCGCGGACCTCTCGCGGGAGCATTACGCGGCGCGGAATCTTGAATACATCTGTTTCCATTACGAACTGGACGGTAAGGGGTATTACGACGACGTCGGCCTTTCCATGCCCCTCCCTGTTTTCTATGGAGAGATGGAGAAGGGTGCCATGACGCGCACCTCCCAGCCGAACGCGGAGGAATACCACAACTTCTTTGAAGGATTCCTGAAGGCGGGCAAGGATGTGCTGCATCTTACACTGTCCTCCGGAATATCCGGCGCCTTCAACGCGGCTTCCACTGCGGCGGCGGAACTCCGCGAAGCGTATCCGGAGCGCAAGCTGTATGTGATCGATTCTCTGGCTGCTTCCTCCGGCTTCGGCCTCCTGGCTGACCGCTGCGCCGACCTTCGGGATGCGGGTATGGGGATCGACGATCTGAACGCCTGGGTGCTTGAAAACCGGCTGTACTGCCATCACTGGTTCTTTTCCACGGATCTTAAGTATTTTGTGCGCGGAGGCCGTATTTCGAAAACTTCCGGTTTCGTCGGCGGTCTGCTCGGCATCTGCCCGCTTCTGAATGTGAACGACGAAGGGAAACTGGTCCCCCGGGAGAAGATCCGCGGGAAAAAGCGCGTTATCCAGCGCATTGTCCAGATGATGCGGGAACACGCATCGAAGGGTGCCGATTACGACGGGAAGGTCTTTCTCTCCAACAGTGCCTGTCTGGAGGATGCACAGGCTGTCGCTGCCCTCGTGGAGGAGGCTTTCCCCAAGATGAATGGGAAAGTTGAGATCTACGACATCGGTACCGTCATCGGCAGCCATACCGGTCCCGGAACTGTTGCCCTCTTCTTCTGGGGCGACAAACGGGGAGCGTAAAAGGCACAGTACATGAATTGGCCCGCGCGGTTTCGCGCGGGCCGTTTGCGTGGAGGATTATGGCATTATCACAACGAAAGCGATGATGCCGTCTTTGTATTCCGCGGCGATCCTGCCGTGGAATTCGCGGACTAGGCCCTGCGCCATGGAAAGGCCGATGCCATAGCCTTGGTTCAGGGAGGAGTGGGATTCGTCCGCCCGGTAGAATCGGTCGAAGAAGCGGCTCATGTCGAGGTTCGCTCCGGCGGCGTAAGGGTTCGTCACCCGCAGCTGGCTTCCCCGGCCCCGCGTGCGGCGCCTGAGGGTCAGGGTGACTTCGCCCGCCTCGTCGCAGTATTTGACCGCATTGTCCAGCAGGATGGAAATCAGCTCTGCATAACCGTCCCGGGTCGCGAAACCGCGGACGTTTTCCTCCGTGTCGCAGGAAATCTGTTTTCCCTGCTGCGCAGCCAGCGGATCGAAGGCTTCGGCAGTTTCTCTCGCGATGGTGGAGAGATCAAGGTCTTCCAGTTCCACCTTTTCCCTCTCCGAAAGCTTTGCCAGGCGGATCAGCCGGTTGACCAGGTTCGTCATGCGTGCGACCTGGTTGCGGATGCTCTCCGTCCATTCCGATTCCCCGGCCGTCATTTCCAGAAATTCCGTGTCCGCAGATATGATGGCGAGGGGCGTTTTTAATTCATGCCCAGCGTTGGTGATAAATTGTTCCTGGCTCTGCATGCTGCGCAGGAAAGGTTCCACCACGCGGCCGGAGAGCAGGGAGATCACCGCGGCGAAGAGTGCCAGGGTCAGTGCACCGAAGATCGCGGAGTGCTGCCGCAGCCGACGATTTGCCCGCATCTCCGCCGTGCAGTCCAGAAAAACAGTGAGCGTTCCGTCCGGGAGCTCTTCCCGGTGATAGGCGTAAAACAGCCGTCCCCGCAGGATTGTCCCTTCCGCTCGCCTGTACAGGACCTGCCTCGCCCAGTGCTCCGCCTGGTCTGCATTGACTGCGGCGATGTGGGACAGCTCCGTCCTGGCGGTTCCGTCACCTGACAGGTAGACGGAGAAATAGCGCAGGCGGAAAGGAGTTTCCGCGGTCAGGTCTTCCGTCTCCTGGATCGGTACTCTTTCTTCCAGCTCTCCGCCCCGCTCAGCAATCATGCGGGCAGTTTCGCAGGCGCTGCGCTTCGTCATGCGCAGGTTCACGAGGTTGAGCGCAAGGAGAAAGACGAAAAGCAGCAGCGCCACCGCGCCGACGGCGATCAGCACGAACTGCCGCTGCATCTTCCGGATCATGGCGTTTCCTCCGACAGGAGGCGATAGGAGCCGCCCGCCTCGCCCTCGATGCGGGCCCCGCCGCCTACGGCGCGTATTTTATCCCGCAGGTAAGAAACGTACATGAAAGGCAGCACTTCGTCGGTTTCACCGGTATCCGCCCAGAGCCCCCGGAGAATCTCCCCGCCGGAAAGGAGCTTACCGGGATTCAGCAGGAAAAGCTCCATAAGCTTTGTCTCCTTGCGGGAGAGGCGGACGGCATTGACGTTCGAAAGCTCCTGGGCTTCTACGTCCAGAGTAAGGCGGCCCAGGGATAGTTTCGACGGCGTATAGCCGGAGCTGCGCCTCGTGATGGCGCGCAGCCTGGCCAGCATTTCCCGGATCGCGAAGGGCTTTGTCAGATAGTCGTCGGCCCCGACATCCAGGCCGGCCACCCGGTCGGACAGTTCTGCCTTGGCGGTCAGCATGAGGACGGGAGTCACGCTGCCGGCGGCGCGGATTTCGGACAGGGCGGTGAGCCCGTCCTTTTTCGGCATCATGATGTCGAGGATCATTGCGTCGTAAACGTGCGTGTGCGCCGACAGAACGGCTGCCTCCCCGTCTTCGACGGCGTCTACTTCATACCCCTGCAGCTGAAGGGCCGCCACCAGAACCCGGGACAGCTCCCGCTCGTCCTCAGCCAGAAGAATTCTCACGGGTTCCCTCCTTCCCACGGATCAGCGTCCGCAAAGTCTGCATAGAAAGGTCGCAGGATGCAAGCTCGTCTGCCACGCGCTTCAGTTCCGCGGCGATGATGCGATTCTCCGCCGTATCCTGTTTGTAATGCAGCTCGTGTTCCAGGGCCGCCCAGGTATCCATGGCGATGGTGCGCAGTTGCACCTCGCAGAACCAGAGGCCGGGGCTGCGCCCAAGGACGTCCCGGTACATGGAGGCGACCACAAGCACCATGTGATAGCTGCGGTATCCGTTCGGCTTTGCCCTGCCGATATAATCCTTTTCGGCGTAGACGGATACGCCAGGGAGCCGGCGGATGCGCTCCGCGATACGTTCGATGTCGTCCACGAATCGGGTGACCACGCGCACCCCGATGGAGTCATGAATCTCGAGCAGTGCGCTCTCCGGCGTCTCCGGCAGGGAAAGCCGTCGGCATTTTTCCCGCATGCTCTCCTCGGTCTTCACCCGCATGCGCACGTGCTCCGCTACGGTATGTCCCTGAAGAGCGGCTTCTTCCCGCGCGGCTGCTTCGATGCGGCTGCGCATTTCCTCCGCGATCGTGGCAAGCTGCGGCGCGTGGACGCCGTATATGCTGACCATGCTGAAATTCACTCCTTCCGGTGGGATAAATATCCCGCCGTCCGCGTCTTATCCCTGAAGAACGTCCGAAAGGACGAAAAACAAGGAGGATTATTTATGAATCGCATTCTGAAGACTGTTTTTGCCTTGGCGCTTGTGTTTGCGCTTTCTCTTTCCTGCGCCCTTTCGGAGGGCGCGAGCCTTACTTCTCAGGGGACGGCCAGCATCGCTGCCGATCCGGACATGGTGACCTTCACCTGCTCGGTCGAGGCGCGGGACGCAGATCTTTCTGCGGCGCAGGAGAAAGCGGCCGCATGCGTCGCCGCCGCGACGGAAGCCTTCGTTTCCCTGGGGATCGGGAAGGAAGAAATCACCACTGCCTGGTACAACGTCTATCCCTATTATGAGGAGGACGAAGAAGGAAAGACGAATCGCGCAGGCTATGAGGTCAGTCACTCCCTATCCGTCGTCTGCCGGGACATTGCAAAGCTGGACGACGTGATCGGGGCGGCCGGTGCGGCGGGCATGAGCTCCATCTCCGGGATTTCCTTCGACGTGTCGAACCGGCATGCCCTGTACCTCTCTGCGATGCAGCTGGCGGTGAATGCTGCCCGAGAGAAGGCGGAAACGCTCGCCGCCGCATCCGGACTGACCGTCTCCGGGGTCGCTGAGATCCGCGAGAACGCGAACGGAGACAGCGTCCTTTACGCGAATGAGAAAGAGGAAGATGCGGGAATGTCCTTCGCGCGCGCGGCTGGCGGCGGCATTTCTTCCGGCAGCGTGACTGTTACGGCCAGCGTCACGGCGGTGTTCCGCGCGGATTAATCGAGGCGGGCCACACCACTGTCCCGCGCTGCTTTTGCTACGGCTGCGGCAACCGCAGGACCGACCCGACGATCAAAGGCAAGGGGCAGGATATGCTCCGGGGAGAGGCCGTCTTCCGTCGCCAGCTTCCAGAGGGCGAAGGAGGCGGCCCGTTTCATTTCCTCATTGATGTCCCGCGCGCGGACGTCGAGGGCGCCGCGGAAAAGGCCGGGAAAGGCAAGGACATTGTTGATCTGGTTCGGTCGGTCGCTGCGGCCGGTGCCGACGATGAAAGCGCCGGCATCCAGCGCCTCCTCCGGCTCGATTTCCGGAACCGGGTTGGCCATGGGGAAGACGATGGATTTCTCCGCCATGCTGCGGATCATATCCTTCGTTACGATATGGGGGGCGCTGACGCCGATGAAGACGTCCGCCCCGACGAGGGCGTCTGCGAGCGTACCGGTCATGTTCTCCGGGTTCGTGAGGGTGGCCATCTCCGCCTGGGCGCCGTTCATGGGGACGCCTTTTGCGAGGATGCCGGCGCGGTCCACCAGCTTCAGATGGCGGACACCGAGGTTCATCAAATGCCGCCCGATGGCGATGCCCGCGGAGCCCGCGCCGTTGATCACGATTCTGACTTCTTCCATCGCTTTCCCGGCGGCAGTAAGAGCGCCCATGAGCGCCGCACCCACGACGATGGCGGTGCCGTGCTGATCGTCGTGGAAGACGGGTATGTCGCAGATTTCCTTCAGCTTTCTTTCAATTTCGAAGCAGCGGGGGGCTGCGATGTCCTCTAGGTTGATACCGCCAAAGCTACCGGAGATGAGATACACGGTGCGCACGAATTCATCCACGTCGTGGCTGCGCACGCAGATGGGGAATGCGTCCACATCCGCGAAGGCCTTAAAAAGGGCGCACTTTCCCTCCATGACGGGCATGCCTGCCTCCGGTCCTATATCGCCCAGCCCGAGGACAGCGGTTCCGTCGGTTATGACGGCTACCAGGTTGTGTCGCCGGGTCAGTGAAAAGGATTTCTCATAGTCCTTCTGGATCTCGAGACAGGGCTGCGCGACCCCGGGCGTATAGCAGAGGGACAGCTCTTCCCGGTTCGTGACGGGAACCCGGGTGATGACCTCGATCTTGCCCTTCCATTCCTCGTGCTTCTTCAGGGATTCCTTCTGAATGTCCATCCTCGTTCCTCCTGTCGTGTCGGTTCGTCTGATCACGCTTTCCGCGCGAGGATCATATCCCGTTCAATGGCCTGCTCCACCCGGTGGCGCAGGTCGTTTGTTTCCACGGGAGCAAGGCCATTTTCCTGGCAAAGTGAAAGAAGCTCCTCCCGCTTTGTGATAAGGGTGTTGAAACTCATGGCCAGCGCGCCGCCCGGACGCAGGGTACGGACCCACCCAGGCATGGCTTCCTGCACCGTATGGAGGACGCCGCCCTTGGATCCCTTCTGCACGCCGTAGGGCAGATCCGTTACTATGAGATGTACGGAATTCTCCCGCAAAAGCGCCCCCAGATCGCGGGTATCTCCCGCGAGCAGCCGGAGGGTGCGGGTGTCCCCGGATTTGAAATGCTCTGCGGTATCGGCGAAGACGAAGCGGGTCTCTCTGGCGCCTACCTGTCCCCGCAGCGTCAGCGATTCCTCCGTCCGCTTATGCTTCAGGTGGTGAAATTCAAAATAGCGTTGTGCATAGTCTGCAGCCTCCCGCACGTCGCCCTTCGCGGAATCAAGGGATACGGCGTCCCAGCTGCGCTGGAGGGCGAGAAAGGCGGTGGTGCCCTTTCCGCCCATGGGATCGCAGACCGTGAGCCGGGCCGCAGGCTGCCGGGCGAAAGCGGAAATGGCGAGGGCCATGGTCAGCATTGTGCCAGTAAAACGTTCGTTGGTCTTCCCTTTGTATTTGAGAAGGGACGCAAAGTCATCCTCAAGATAGGGAAGCTCCGGCGGGGAAAGCGGAACGAGGCCTGCCTCCGTCCGGGAGAAGAAGAGGAATACGCCCGCTGCCTGATGAAGAAGGCGCATCGTGTTTTCCCCGGGGCGGGTGAGGGAGAAGTGTAGGAAGACCGCCTCGCCCGTGTGTTCTGCGGAAACTTCCGGTTCTCCTTCGCCGAGGGCGAGAAGGAGAAGGCGCAGCTCTTCCTTTGCGATCTCGGCGAGAGGCTCACGGTAGCGTACATTTGGATGGGGGTAAACGAGGGCGGAATAGATCATGGGTTCCTCCCGTTTTGCCTGTGCGGATCAGCGCTACTCCCCAAATATGGGAGACAGGCCATGCGGATACGAAAAAACAGCCCCGCGAACGGGGCTGCCATCGCAAATCAATACTTGCGTTTCCGCGCGGCTTCAGCCTTCTTCTTGCGCTTTACGCTGGGCTTTTCGTAATGCTCGCGCTTACGGACCTCAGCCAGGACAC
>JAIKWN010000151.1 GCA_024684665.1 Clostridiales bacterium
CGGGAAGGGCCGAACCAATGCAGGCCGGAGTAACCGAAGGAAGGAGGTCAGTATGGAGAGAGCAGAAAACGCCGGAAACGGCGGCTGCCCGCAAAGAGACAGCACGGAATGCGAAGGGTATGCGGGAGCGCGGAGTGCCGACCGACCGGAGAACGGAGAAAGGGCAGTCAGACAGCCGAACCTGTTGGAAAGCATCCTGGAGAGAGGGAATCTGAACAATGCGTACAAACGGGTGAAGGCGAACAAAGGAGCGCCGGGAGCAGACGGAATGAGCGTGGAGGAGGCGCTGCCATGGCTCAAAGAACACGGGAAAGAACTGAGGGAAAGTATCCGAAGGGGGAAGTACAAACCTGATCCGGTGAGACGGAAAGAGATACCGAAGCCGGACGGAGGCGTGCGGAAACTGGGGATACCGAGCGTGAAAGACCGGATCGTACAGCAGGCAATAGCGCAGAAGCTGATGCCAATCTATGAACCGCTGTTTGCGGACGGGAGTTACGGCTACCGGCCGGGAAGAAGCGCACAGGACGCGATCCTTAGGATACGCGGATATGGGGAAGAGGGATACGAATGGGCAGTCCTGCTGGACCTGTCCAAGTATTTCGATACACTGAACCATGAAAAGCTGCTGAATCTGCTTCGGAGAGAAATCGACGATGAGCGGGTGATCCAGCTGATAAAGCGCTTTCTGAAGAGCGGGGTCATGGAGAACGGAGTGGTCATGCCGACGGAAGAGGGAAGCCCGCAGGGCGGCCCGCTGTCGCCACTGCTGGCCAACGTGTACCTGAATGAGTTCGACCACGAGTACGAAAGAAGAGGAGTGCCGGTGATCCGGTACGCCGACGATATCGTATTGCTTTGCAGAAGCCAAAGAGCCGCGGGAAGACTGCTGGAGAGCAGTATCCGATACTTGGAGGGCAAGCTGAAGCTGAAGGTAAATCGGGAGAAAAGTCATATCGCCAAAGTGAATGCAACCAGGAAATTCAAATTTCTGGGGTTTGCATTCGGGAAGGGAAAGGAAGGGCTTTTCATACGGGTTCACCAGAAGTCATTGTTGAAAGCCAAAGACAAACTGCGGGAGATGACAAAGCGCAATCGCGGAAGGAACGTCCGACAGGTGATGGGGGAAGTCAAACGCTATATGCAGGGCTGGCTGAACTATTACGCCATAGCGTCCATGAAGAGTACAATGGCAGAATGGAACAGTTGGCTGCGGAGAAGATTCCGAATGTACATCTGGAAGCAATGGAAGAAGCCGAAGACCAAATTACGAAATCTGCTCAAACTGGGCATTCCGAACTATTATGCACGGATGACGGCTATGAGCAGGAGGGGGTATTGGTTTGTGGCAGGAACCACATCCGTGGGAAGAGCCATTTCAAATGAAAGACTCGCAAGCGCAGGATACCTTGATCTCTCCCTTGCCTACGAGTCTATTCAGTCTGATTGTATTGGACGCGCCGTATACCGAACGGTACGTACGGTGCGGTGAGAGGACGGGGGCTAATCACCCCCTCCTACTCGATCGCCCGCATGGGCAATCGCTTACGGTGGATGTCCACTGCGCGCTTGGCAGCAGGAAGCGTTAGCCGAAGGCAAGGGTATCCACTGCGGGGCGGAATCTGAAGGGAGCCGGATGCCAGGGGGAAACGATCAACCCTGACGGGCAAAAGTCCCAAGCTGACGAATAGAAATTGCATACGAAGGCGGGGCAGAGCGGACGAGGCTGCAAGTCAAGCCGAAATCCCATACTGGCCGGACTCTGTCACGTAAATGCAGCGGCTGCATGGGATGAAGGCAATTGCACCTTAAGCGGGGAAGCCTGTGTGATACGCATCGAAAGATGTACGAACGCCCGCGACGCAATCACAGAGATCAAGAAGCGAGCCTTGGTCAAGGCGTTTGACGTCCTGTCTGTTTTCTGTCCACCCCGGGCGGACCGGCCTACTTCCACGCCAGGGCCCGGATCAGGTATTCGGTGGCCTGCTCAAGAAGCTCCGGCGACCAGGCGGAAAGCGAGAAGGTGTAGGTGCCAAAGGCACCGGTGATCCGGATCCCGCGCTGGTACAGGACTGTTTCCGTTTCATTGATCCCGATCAGCATCGCCGCGTCGCAGAAGAGCTCCGGTCTGTCCCAGCACGCTTTTTCCTCGGCCTCGCCGCTTTCATAGCGCGTCAGCAGAAAGCCGTTTGATTCGTATTGGGAGCGGAAATCCGCTTCGGCGTCCCGGTACAGCCGGGTAAACGCTT
>JAIKWN010000152.1 GCA_024684665.1 Clostridiales bacterium
ATCGATCTGGCCGGACTTCACGACCAGCTTGCCAGCATCGATGTAGGGCTTCAGCACGTCGACCGCGCCCTGATAGAAGTACCGCGCGTTGTTGTCGCCCGGATCGCCAGCGGTGATTTCCATGTTGAAGGGGCCAGCCGCATTGTCGAGATCCATGGCGTCCTTGATGTAGGTGCCCTGAATCGTGCCGACCATGTAGTTGTCGAAGGTCGCGTAGAAGGAAACGCCGTCAGAGTCCATGAGCAGGCGGTCATACGCGATGACCGGAATCTCATTCTCTTTCGCCAGGGCCAGCGCGGAACCCAGAGAAGAGCCCTCGATGGCGGAAATGACGAGGACGTTCGCGCCGCTGTTGATCATGTTCTCCACCTGGGAGAGCTGGGTCTGCACGTCGTTGGAGGCGAACTGCAGGTCGACTTCATAGCCGGCATCCTTCAGCATGGCTTCCATGTTGGCGCCGTCCTGATTCCAGCGCTGGAGATCCTTGGTCGGCATGGAAACGCCAACCTTCTCGGCGCAAGCCAGGGAAACGGCCAGGCAGAGCGCCAGGACGAGAAGCAGGGAGACGATCTTCTTCATACGGGTACACTCCTTTTTTCATTCGCCCTCTCGGGCTGTTCTGTGATCACGAAAGAATGTTTCGCAACATTCTTTCATAACTTGCAGTCATTATAGCGCATCCTTTTCGTTCCGTCAAGCGGTTTGTACAAATTTTCCTTTTCGCTCTCCTGCCTTTGTCTGGAAACACTTTTGGCGCGGCGGAATCCCATGAATTGCTTGCAAATTTCGTAATGCTGTGTTACACTATGTTTCGAACGAAAGTTACGTATCTCTCTTTCCAAACCTAAGGAGGTTTTCCATGGATATCGAAATCCCCGCTGGTTCGCCCGCAATGCTCACCGATCTCAAAATTGCGAATCGTAAGAGCGTGCTTTCTGCCTTCCGCCAAGGTGTGCAGAAGAACGCCGGGGAAATTAGCCAAGAGACGGGCATTTCCCGTCCGACTGTCGTCAAGTGCATCCGTTTCTTCCGGGAGAAGGGGCTGCTGGTCTCTCAGGGCAAAGGCGCCTCCACCGCAACGGGAGGGAAGCGGCCGGAAAACTACGCGCTTTCCGGAAAGCGCTATTTCCTCTGTATTGCGCTCTGGCCTATGGAGATGCGCGCCTGCCTGTATACGCTCGGGCATGCGATGCTGGGAAAGATTTCCCTGCCTATGCCGCTCCCCGATACGCCGGAAGAAACGGGACGCCAGGCTGCGGCGCTTGCCGCCCGGCTGCTCCGGGAACAGTGTGTGCTGCCTCAGGACGTATGCGCCGCCAGCGTTTCCACCTCCGGCACCGTGGACCGGGCAACGAACACGCTGATGTTCAGCTCGCATACGCCCGGCTGGGGAACGCGGGTGCATCTGCTGGACGATCTCTCCGTTCTTCTGGGGACGGAAACCCCGATCTTCCTTGAAAACGCCGGAAAGATGTGCGCGCGGCCTTTCCTCGTAGATCCCGCGCTACGGGAACAGCGCCTGCTTGTACTCTTCACCACATGGGGCGTTTCCGGCACCTTTATCGAACGGGGGCATATCACGAATGGCCGGCGCTCCTTGATCGGCGAAATCGGCCACATGACCGTGAAGCCGGATGATCCGGAGCTCTGCGGTTGCGGAAGCCGTGGTTGCTTCGAGCGTCTGATCAGCCCGGAGCGGATGCGCAGGATGATGAAAGAAGAACTGGCTCTCTCCCCTTCCGACGCTCTCTCCGCCCGGCTTTCGGATCTGTCCATTCCGGAGCTTTTCCGGCAAAGCGAGGCAGGCGTACCCGCCGCCTGCGCGGTTTCCGAACGACTAGCCCGGGTTTTCGCCCCCGTCCTGCGCAACGTCAGCCTGGCATTCGATCCGGACACCGTTGTACTGCAGGGTGATTATGCCGCCGCAGACAGCAGATTCCGAGAAGAACTGCGGCGTGCGATGGAAGGCTTTCATTATTTTGCGGACGGGATCCCTTTCCGGCTTCTGGCGGACAGCCGGGATCTCTCAGAGATGGACGCAGAAGGCGCTTTCTTCGCTCTTGATCACATTTACTTCTCAAATCCGGATCTCTATCGGGATGAAGGGCCGGAATCGGTATAACGCACAACGGAGGACTGAATATGCAAACTAAGATTCATTCTCCGGCTGATATCCCTGCCGCCATTTCAGTTGTTGAAAACGCTTTCTCTCAAAGCAGAGAAGATACCACCCTGTTCTGCCTCGTTTCGGAAGAACTCTTACGGGATCTTTTCTCCCGTGGCTGCAAAGAGGTCACCATACGCACACGCACATTTCCTTTCCCATACGCGGAGATAACCGCCCGTCCGCCCGAGCAGACGCCCGTGCTTTTGGATGAGACCGCCCGTCTGGAAGCGGAGATCCGGCGCAGCCTGCTGCATAAATACGACAGCCATATTGCACAGCTACCCGCACGGGGAATGGAGCGCTACCGCGTTCGTCCCGCCGGGAAGAACGACGGGGACATTGGCGACGAAATCTTGGAATTCTATCAAAACGAAAAGAACGCGCCGGCAAAATCCATGGCGGTTCTTTCATATCTCGCAAAGCGGTATCGACTTCTTGTCTCCCTGTCCATGGTGAACAAGACGGTCAAACACTTGTGCGCGCTGCTTTTGCCTGTCTTTGCATCAAACATCATCGGAGCTTTGTCCATATGCCATTCCTTTTGGGATGCGCCGGTTCTTTGGAATGTTTTCGGTTCTGCACTAGCGCTTGCCATCAACCTCGTCTGCGCGACGCTGGACAACGCAGTCTATCAGCGTTTCACACGCCGGGTGGAAACCGGTTTCAAAATGGCTCTCGTGCGCAAGCTGCAGATCCTTTCCACCCGGTTTCATAAAAACACCTCCGGCGGGAAGGTGCTTTCGAAGCTCGTTTCCGACGTGCAGTTCGTGAAGCTTCTCATAAATGAGAACCTGATCAACGTGCTGCACCTTGCAATCGATATCGTCTTCGTCATCGTCATATCCATCCACAGGATGCCGGTCATGCTCCTCTTCTATGCCGTGGTGATTCCCCTTTCCTCCGGGATACTCCGCCATTTTCTGGGTCCTCTGCGTGAAAGCAAGGCGGATATGCGCAGGAAAGCAGAGGCAAACAGTGCCGCTTTCAAGGAAATGCTGGCCATGGACAGCCTGACCCGTGCGGAAGGCCTTCAGAAAGCAGAGTATGAGAATCTCTCCGGCGGGGCTCTTTCCGTTCAGTCGGCGGCGGATTATCAGGACCGATTGCAGATCCGCCTAAACAACGCGGGGTACGGCGTTTCGCAGGGGTTCCGGCTGCTTTGCCTGTGCGTCGCTGTCTCCCTCTGCTTTGCCGGGCGCATCAGCGTGGCCTCCGTCGTACTGTTCCAGTCCCTGTTCGACACGCTGATCAACAGCATGCAGCGCTTTCTCGATTCCATGCCCCAGATCACCCAAGGGCTTGACAGCCTAGACAGCATCCACGAACTGCTTTCTGAGCGGGACATAGAGAGCAGCGGCGATCAGCATCTTGCTCTCCCCGTGCGCGGGGAAATCAAGTTTCAGGATGTGGTATATGGGTATGATCCCAAACGGCCCTCTGTGCTGAATGGCGTGAGCTTTTCGGTCCCCGCCGGTAGCAGCGCTGCTTTCATCGGAAGATCAGGCGCTGGAAAGAGCACGATTCTGGGGCTCATGATCGGTCTGTACGCTCCTGAGAGCGGGCGTGTCCTCATCGACGGCTGCGATCTTGCTCTGCTGGACAAGAACGACTTCCGCAGTCACATCGCGCTTGTACCGCAGCAAAGCGTTCTCTTCTCCGGAACGCTCTGGGATAATCTGGTCTACGGTCTGCGGTACGTATCGACTGAAAAGGTGATGGAAGTCCTTAACAGCGTGGGGCTTTCCGATCTGTACGATTCGCACCCGGACGGCCTCATGCGGCCTGTCTTTGAAGGAGGTGAAAACCTCTCCGGCGGTCAGCGGCAGCGGATCTCCATCGCCCGAGCTCTGCTGCGCGACCCGGCCGTCATCCTTTTCGATGAGCCGACCTCCGCCTTGGACAGTGAAAGTGAGAAGGAAGTGCAGCAGGCGATCGAAGCGCTTCTTGGTAAATGTACCGTCATTCTGGTAGCGCACCGGCTGAACACGCTCAGCCACGTCGACGCCATTTATGAAATCACGGAAGAACGCTCCGTCCGGAGAGTAACTTTGGAAGAGGTGAGAGGAGACGCTCATTCCTCCTGACCGTAACCGCGTTTCCGCAGAAGATACGCAGTCTCTCGCTGTACAGACAGATAATCCTCAGGGAATCCCTCATACGTGCGCACGCCCGCCGCGGAAACGTCCGCTTTACCCTTCAGCGGGCTTCGGCTGAGTTCCATCCGATCCTGATACAGAGTCAGGATACCGACGGAGGAGCCCCGTTCTCCATTCACCTTCGCGCAGTATCCGATATAGCCGGCGTTCATGTATACAAACCGGAGGGTTTCTTTCCGATACCGGGTCGTAGTTGCTTCTCCCGGCGCCGGATCCGGGATCAACATCGTTTCGCCCGGCACGCGGCAGATCCGGCTCCCTCCGATGGAAGAATCCCCATGCCCGCCGTGCGAATGACCGAACAAGTACACGATGTCCAACGCATCTCCGAATTCATTCAGAACATCAAACAGAATCCCGCTGTACAAGTTGTCACCGGAAGTCTCCGTCCACTGGCTGAAATGAAGCGGAACATGCGTTGCGATCAGGATGGGCCGATGCTCTCCGGCAGTAACCCTCCCTGCAAGATACGAACGCAGTTTCTGGGTGGAAGCCATAAGGATTTCCCGCGCAGGCTCCCCGACGACGCCCTGCTGCCAGGGATTTGCCGTCTCCGTATTCATCACATAAACAATCGAATGCTCCGACTCATGGGGACCGTTCGCCGCAAATTGTCCTTTGTCGCGGTCGTGGTTTCCCTGAATGAAAATCTCCTCGCGATCCGGCCTCGTGTCGTCAAAAAAGATCGCAAGATCCTCTTTCAGATTCGCTATATCCT
>JAIKWN010000159.1 GCA_024684665.1 Clostridiales bacterium
GCTACCCGGGCATCGGCGGCGCATCGGGTGGCACGATCATCATAAACGGCGGAAATGTGACCGCAACGGGCAGCACAAGCGGCGCTATGAACAACATCCCCAGATCCTCGCCGGGAATCGGAGGCAGTTCGTCAAGCGGCGCGATCGTCACCATCAACGGCGGCGTCGTCCACGCCATCGGCGGGACGCAGGCGGCGGCAATCGGCAGCGGAACCTTTGCCCCCGATGGGGCGAGTACCGTCACCATCGGCAACGGCATGAAAGTCACCGTAAAAGGCGCTGCCGCCCCTGTGCTGGCTGGGGATCGTGTGAATGCCTGTGCAGAAAATGACGTGACGGTTGCGCCATGCGGGCATGACGCTGAGGTCATTTTCAGCCCCACAGCGGAGATGAACTGCACACGCTGCAGTTTGACTGGGCCATACCCGGCTTACGGCAATGGCACTTCCGACAACCCGTGGAAAATCAGAACCGCGCTGAGGGTGTCCGAGCTGCCATCCGGCTGGTATGAGGTTACGGAAAGTACAGATTATGAAAACCGCATCAGCGTAAACGGTAGCGTCAACCTGATCCTTGGTGAGGGAACTACACTGGATGCATCGCATGGCATCCACGTAACAGGCGAGAACGCGCTCATAATCTCCGGCAGCGGAACGCTGAATGCCACTGCGCCCAATTCGCCAGACGATAGAGAGAGCTGGGGTTGTGCGGGCATAGGCGGGAATCAAGGCGAGGACGGCGGATTCTTGATCATCAACAGCGGCTCCGTTAAAGCCACCGGAAGCGTCTTTGGCGCGGGAATCGGTGGTGGAAGTAACGGCGGAAATGGCGGCAACATCACCATCAATGGCGGAATGGTTACCGCGGGATTTGACGGGGCGTATAATGAAGAAGCCGGTCTGGCGGCTGCGATTGGCGGAGGCGATACGGGCAGCGGTGGAATCATCCTGATTACCGGAGGGGCCGTGCGTGCGGAAGGACGCCGCGGGAGCGCAGGTATCGGCGGAGGCGGATACGGCAGCGGCGGAACCATCACCATCACAGGTGGATTCGTCACGGCCATCGGCGCGTCCTATCCGAATGGACGAAGTGCGGCGGGCATCGGTGCGGGCCGCGTGCGAAACAAAGCGACGAGTGGCGACAGCGGCAATATCACCATCACCGGGGGCACGGTGATTGCCGTCGGCGGCGAGAATGCGCAGGCCATCGGCGTCAGCAACGAGGTAGCGGAAAACGACAGCGGAACGCTCATCCTCGGAAGAAGCCTGGTGGTCACTGCGGGCGAGAGCGAAAGCACAGCGGTTGTTGCGACGGATGATTTGCTTGCAGCATGCCGCAGCCCATGGGTCAAAGTCGAATTTGTTATTCCCGCCTTCGGTGAGCCGGACTTCATCCTCCCCGGATTCCTAACGACCGTCGGGGAGAAAGCCTTCGAGGGCACGGCGATGCAGATCGTGCTGGTTCAGGCCAGCTGCACGGCCATCGGTAATTACGCCTTCCGGAACTGCATGAACCTGACGGAGATCCGCATCCCTGATGGATGTACCATCGGCACGGACGCCTTCGACGGCTGCCCGCTGGTGTTTGTGTACGGAACGGCAGACGACAGCCCGGCGAAGAAGTACTGCGACACACATGAGAACTGCGTATTCGTGAAGGAAACGCAGAACTGATTCACTGAATCTATGGCACGAGCCGCTCCCGGAGGTGGGAGCGGCCCTTTGTATATGCCGTTCAAATTGCACAGCAAAACCGGCGAAATCCCAGCCCGGTTTGTTATTTCCTGTCTTCCGGTGACATGGTATTACCTCTGTTTTCAACATCTATCAAGGAGGCCGTCCGAAAAATCAAAAAAAACGCGGGAATACGCGTCATCCTACTCGTTCCGAAGCATCTGTTCTGGAAACTGAGCATTTTGATTCGACTATTCCACAAGAGATGGATATTTGCATAGAAAAAAGGCCATGCGCTCCATATTTCTGCCACATCTCGCCTTTATACTGTTGCTATGGAGAACAGAGCAGGTTCTCCAACCGGCCCGCTCCCCTTTCCCCCCTGGCCGGGCGGGCGTCTCCTTCTTCTTTCTTTCCCCCTTTCTCAATCTGAACCGAACAGGTTCAACCCCGGCGACATCGCCGGGGTTCTTTTTATGCCATCCCGTTTACATGCATGAGAAGCCCAAAGTTCAGTGCGTCTCACCAACAAAGCTTCACCTACGATCTAAACGGTGAGACGAACTCACTCCTTTTACAAAAAGCGGATCTGAAACCCCCTTAAGGAAATGTTCGTTTATCTCTAACTTGTTTACATCTTGAACAGTATGCCGGTTTGTACTGTTTTCCGAGAAAGTCAAAAAAGAAATCCCTCGAAAACGTAGTGTATTCAAGGGATTTTGGTCAGACTGTCTGAAGGCCGCGTCTTTATAATGGTGTAAATTGAAAAAGAAAGGAGCCAAAGGATCAACCTTCAGGTATAATGTCAAACGCCAATCCAACATAATACCGAGGAGGAAGACCACAATGGCTCAACTCAATATTACACTGAATCAG
>JAIKWN010000210.1 GCA_024684665.1 Clostridiales bacterium
TATGAGCCGGAGCGTCGTCTCCGCGCAGTTGTAATCCTTATCAAGATAATAGGATTTCAGCCTTTCACTGTCCATTTCCATTTCCCTCCTCATCTTAAAGACATCCTCGCAAGCCATTCCCTCACGCATTCAGATGACACCGGGGTGCTTCACTATCCGCGAAGCATCGACTGTCTCAGTACCCGCCGCGCTCAGACCTTAACTCCAAGGTTTACCATTTCGATATTCCCGTTCGGGCACCGGTTAAAGCACATGCCACAGGCGACGCACGCCTCTTTTTTTATGGTCAGTTTGTCCGGGGACGCGATTTCCGGCGCGAATTCGCAGCAGATTTCCCTGCACAGCTGACAGCCTTCCCCGCAGCCGCAGTTCAGGCACCGGGCGGCTTCGCTCACCGCTTCCTCTTCCGTCATCAGCCTGCGGAAGGGCATAAAGCTCCGCTTTCGTTCCCTGCCAGGCACGTTCAGCTGAATCGGGTTCGGGTTGCGTTTCAGATAGCCTGCCCGTTCCCGCACACGCTCCGCGTTTACCGTTTTTCCTTTCTCATTTCTTTGCAGAACGGCGCCATCGCCCCTCAGCAGAAGATCGATTTCCGCCGCGGTTTCCATACCCGCTGCGACTGCATCCGCGATGCCGGATTCTGTCACCCTGCAGCGGATTGAAAACCCGCGCAACTCCCCGCCGCCTTGCGACGCGCAAAGCGGATGTTCAAGGAAAACACGGTCACAGGCCGTACTGAGCTCGCTGCCTTCCTTCGTAAACAGCACCCCGTTTTTTTCGATCCGCAGAATCTTGGCATCCGGAAGAACCGAAACGCCTTCCTCCCGGGCCAGGGTCAGGGCTTCCCGGTATCTCCCACCCCCGTCAAAGCGGTCTGTCCAGAGCAGAACAGTCTTTTCCGCACCGAGCCGCACAGCCGTACGCGCCGCTTCCACAGCCGCAAATCCGCTTCCGATGACCGCAACGCGCGTCTTAGCCGTTTCCACACCGGCAAAACCGTTCTCAAGAAACGCCAGAGCGTCCTCCGCCAGCTCCGCGCCCGGAATCCCGGAGTCCCGCGGGGCACACGTACCCGTCGCAATCGAAAGAGCCGAATAGCCTTCCTCTCTTAAGGAGCTTTCGGAGAAGTCTTTCCCAAACGCCCTGCCGAAAGCAAAGCGCACGCCGTCCGCTTCAAGGTCCACAACGGTTTCATCCAGGATCTGCCTGTCAAAGGTGTAATCCGGCGCGCCGCAGCGCAGCCTGCCGCCCGCTTTGGCTTCTTTTTCAAACACAGTAACGGAATAGCCCGCGCGGCTGAGCTCCGACGCGCAAGCGAGCCCCGCGGGTCCGGCGCCTGCGACAGCGACCCGAAGTCCGTTCTTCGTTGTGTCAGACGCCTTCTTCCATCCATGCATCCGGCCGTATTCTGTCACGAAGCGCATGAGATCCCGGATTTTCAGCGGTGCGTCCAGCCTGCCCCGGACACAGGCTTCTCCGCACGGCTGCGTACAGACTGCCGCGCAAAGTCTGTGCAGAGCCCCACGCGACATGAGAAGATCAAAAGCTGCGTGATAGTCCCGCTTCGCGATCTTCTGCACGCAGGCCTGCACCGGCAGATGCATCGGACAGGCGCTCTTGCACGGCGCGTACAGGTTTGGTTCCTTAATCTGCGCGTATCCACCGTAAATCGTGAGATCATTGGCCGTACGCACCTCAGGCACCACGATGCTGCGCATCTCATTCAGATCTGCGTATCCGTGCCCGGTCATATAGTCTTTCAGGCCCCGGATCATCGGGCGCACGATATCATACCCCGAGATCAGGGTTTCCGCGCAGACGCCAAGGAGGGTACCGCCGCAGAGCACCATCTCCGCCGCGTCCTTCCAGTTCGCGATTCCGCCGGTCGCAGTAATCGGAACCTCAGGTCCGCAAACCTTTCGGATCTCGTAGGTATCCCTCTGGGCGAGCGGTTTCAGCCATGGGCCGCAGTGGCATCCCATGGAGATTTCTTCCTGAAGATGCCAGTACGCTTTACCGGGCTCATCGAGATTGATCGGCGGCATGCCAAGCCGGTTGCCCGTTCCGCCCACCGCGTCTGCTCCGGCCTCAAAAAGGGCTTTCGCAACAGAGGCGATCTGTCCCCCCTCCGGGGTCAGCTTGACAAACAGCGGGATCGAGATTTTTCCCTTAATCGCGCTTACAATCTCCGCGGCGATTTCCGCGTGCTGTCCCATGCTGGCGCCGGTTTTCTTTGTCCCCGTATCTTTGCCGCCCCCGGTCAATTCGAGGTTATAGCTCATATTGGGGCAGCACATATTGAGCTCAATGATATCCGCGCCGGCTTCCTGAAAGCAGCGGGCCATATTCACCCATCCATCCGTCCCCTCATCCCCGGCATACGTGATGTTAGCCATCAGGATGAGCTCCTTCAGCTTCGGTTTGGCCTCCTCAATCAGCCGGAGTCCCTCGGCAAAGGTGAGCCGTTTTTCCGCCGTAAAGGCGAGCGCGTTCCGGTCCGGAAACAGGCTGTACCGGGGTTTGCGGTTGATGTACGGCGCCGGATCGATGGACAGCTTGATGCTGGCCGCGGCCCAGCCCGTCTCCTCTATGCGCATAAGCTGCCGCACGGATTTCGTCGTCGGTCCCGACGCGACGTAAAACGGGTTTTTGAAGGTGATATTCCCCACGGTTACGGGGATCCGGATTTCCTTTTCCCGCCTGTCAGCACTCATGATCCCGCCTCCTTGGCCGGGTTGGATTCACCACGTGTTCCCCTGTTTTCGCGGACCGGTAGATCAGGTTGATGACCTTCAGAGTTTCAAGCCCGTCGCAGCCCCGCAGACCGATCTGCGCGTCACGGTCCTTCAGCGCGCATTCCACAAAATGGCTGATCTCCCCGCAGTACCCGAGGCTGTACTTTTCATCGACCGCGGGCGTCGACCAGCCTGTGGTGATTTCCGCTTTTTCCACGGTATAGTCAAGACCGGGGATCGAGAACACCCGGACCGGTCCCGAGAAGGAGAGATCCACGTGAATGCATCCCTTTTCGCAGTAGATATCGAGAACGTCCTCCATGCCGCCCGTGGTCGTATAGTTGGCCTCCAGGGTCGCAAAAGTTCCGTCCTCAAAGCGCATGAACGCGCCTGCCCAGTCCTCGCCTTCCATCGTGCGATGGACAAGGTTCTTTTCCCCACCGCCCGAGGTCATTGCCACGAGCTCCCGCCAGCGGTTTTCCTTAAGTGAAAGCATGAACCCCACCGGGTGTACCCCCAGGTGAACCATGCACCCGCCGCCGCAGTAGCGGATCGTCTGCGCGAAGGGGCTGTGCGAGCCGCTGTGGCACTCCCGCGCGCGTACATGGAGCATCCGCCCGAGCTGCCCGCTTTCCAGAATCTCCCTCGCCTTGCGGAAGGCCGGAGCGAAAAGCCAGTCTTCGGCGTAGTAGATATGCCTCCCCATACGCTCCGCCGTATCCACCATGTCCTGCGCATCCTCCACGGTGGTCGCAAGCGGTTTCTCACAGATGATGTTCCGCCCCTTTGTGAGTGCGAGAATGGCCACGTCATGGTGCAGGAAGTTCGGCATACAGATGTCCACGAGATCGCAGTCGCAGTCCTCTATGGCGGTCTCATAATTGTCGTAAGCCGTATAGCCCGTGAAGCCGTAGCGATCGGCCAGCGCGGAAACCCTAGTGAGGTCCTTGTCACAGATGCCCGAGATCGTCACCCGATCCCGGATCCGGCTGTACCCGTCGCAATGCAGATCCGCTGAAAAAGCAGCTCCGATTAAAAGCACTCGTAGCTTTTCCATACCTTCCTCCCGGGGCACTAGAAGTTGCTGTAGTTCATCTTTTCCTTGGCACTCATGTACGCGAAGGCGCGCGTAAGCGCCTCTTCCGCCAGTTCCGTGCTTCTTTCGAGGATCCTTTCCCCTTTTTCCCGGCTGGCCAGCGTCGGGCTTCCCCAGACGCCGCCCGGACAGCAGCGGAAAATGCTGCCGTAGCTGAGATAGGGTCTCGGTACGGAGGGAACGAAATCCTCCGCCAGGTCCATATGTACGGTATCCGGCGCGATTGCGAGCATCTGGGAGGTCTCCCCCTCGCCAGCATGCAGTTCGTTGTCCGCTTCGAGGATACCCTCGCGGTACAGAATCTCGTTGAAGGCGCAGGTATCCGCGACGGCGACCATCAGGTCCGGATTGTATTTTGCGTTGAGATCGCGGATGAGCGGCGTCATGATGAAGATTCCCCCATGGCACTGCACGATGCCGATCCGGCGAAAGCCCTGCAGTTTAAGGCAGAGGATGATGTCCGTCATCATCTGGTAGAAGGTTACGGGCTCCATCCAGACCGTGCCCTTTTTCCCCATCTGCTCCCGGTTGGTCGAGATGGGAAGCGCGGGCACCTGAAACGCATTCATCCGTTCCGCGACCCTTCGGCCAAGCTCCGTGGCGATGGCCCAGTCGGTCATGATCGGCAGATGCGCGCCATGCTGTTCGATCGAGCCTACGGGAATGATGGCAAGATCCGGATCGCAGGCCATAATCTCGTCCGCGGTTTTCCGAAACATATGAGAACCTCCCTTACAGGATCCGGCTCGCACTGTCGCGATCCAGGTACAGGGCTGCGGATGGATGGCGGCGCAGGATGCTTGCGGGGCATGCCTCCGTGACCGGCCCGCAGAGGGCGTTAAACACCGCGTCCGCCTTGCGCGGTCCCGGTACGGTACAGACCGCCTCCGGGACGGACATCAGGTAAGACATCGTCATCGTGAGCGCACGCTTCGGTACTGCCTCAAGGGACGGAAAGCATCCATCGTTCACCTGCTGCTGTCGGCAGACGGCATCGAGCTCAACGGCCTTCAGAACCAGGGGATCCCTGAAATCGGCAACCGCGGGATCGTTAAACGCGAGATGCCCGTTTTCCCCGATCCCGAGCAGAACCAGATCCGCCGGATGCGCCTTTAAAAGCGCCTCATACACCCGGCATTTTTCGGGATATTCGTCCTCCTTGCACAGCAGATAGTGCTTTTCCATAAAGGGAACCTTCGAAAAGATCGCCCGATCCAGGAAATTCCCGAACCCGGCCGGCTCCGCCGCGTCGATGCCGATATACTCGTCCATGTGATAGGCACGCACGCGCCGCCAGTCGATGTCCTCTTTTTGCAGCTGGTCCAGCATTTCATTCTGGGAAGGGGCCGCAGCGAAAATGACGTTCGCTTCTCCCTTCTCATCGATCAGCCTCCGGATCCGCAGCGCAGCGTCCTTCGCCGCGGCAATTCCCATCCGGTCCCTGTCAGGACAGATGAAGACCTTTAGGCTTTCAACCTGCTTTGTGATCGCTTCCATCCGAATCCCCTCCCTGCTTTCGTCCTGTACCCAGATAGGCTGCCGCGACTTCCGGGTTTTTGAGCAGCTCGCTGCCCGTTCCCGTCATGACGACGCAGCCGTTTTCAACCACATACGCGGTATCGGAAATACCGAGCGACTTCTTGGCGTTCTGCTCCACAAGGATGATGCTTACCCCTTCGTTTTTTATGCGGAGAATGGTGTCAAACACCTCGTTTACGATAACGGGCGCGAGGCCCAGCGAGGGCTCGTCGAGCATTAAAAGCTTCGGCTTTGCCATAAGCGCCCGGCAGATTGCGAGCATCTGCTGTTCCCCGCCGGACAGCGTTCCAGCGTCCTGCGCGCGGCGTTCCTTCAGCCTCGGGAACAGTGTATACTGCTCCTCGAGAAGGGCGTCCACCTCGCGTCCGTGAACGACATAGGCACCCGCGCGCAGGTTTTCCTCCACTGTGAGGCCAGCGAATATTTTTCGTCCCTCCGGGACCTGAATCAGGCCCTCGCGGACGACCCGATGCGCTTTTTCGGAGAGCGGGCGCCCGTCAAACAGGATGCTCCCTTCCCGACGCACCATACCGGAGACCGCGTTGAGGATCGATGTTTTCCCGGCCCCGTTGGAGCCGATAATCGCCGTCACGCATCCGCGGCGGATGTCCATGTCAACACCGCGCACGGCTTCATGAACGCCGTAAAACACGCGCAGGGAACGGATCTCGAGGATCGTTTCGCCGATTTCCGCCATGCTTACGCCTCCTCTCCGAGGTAAGCCTTAAGCACCATGGGGTTTGTACGGATCTCCTCCGGGACCCCCTGCGCGATGGTCTCACCGAAGTCCTGCACGTAAATGTAATCGCTGAGGTTCATGACCAGGTCCATGCGGTGTTCAATGACCAGAATGGCGAGTTTCGGGTATTTGCGCTGGATCTCGCGGATAAAGTCGCCAAGCTGCAGGACTTCCTCCGGATTGAGGCCCGCCGCCGGTTCGTCCAGCATGAGGACCTTCGGGTCGGACACCAGCGCGCGGGCGATTTCGACCCTGCGCTGGATCCCGTAGGGAAGACTGGAGGGTCTGCTGTCCGCGTAGTGATCGAGATTGAGGAGGCGAAGACAGCCGAGCGCCCGTTCCCGTATGACCTTCTCCCGCTTCCAGCGTCTTGGGAGCAGGAGCATGGCCTCCAGCATCGTGTATCCGCCGGCGAAGTCCAGGGCAACCTTGACATTGTCAAGAACGCTGAGGCCCGTAAACAGACGGGTATTCTGAAAGGTTCTCGAGATTCCGAGTCTCGCCGTCTCGATCTGGGACATGGCGGTTATGTCGCGTCCTTCCAGCCATACGGTTCCCCTGTCCGGTTTATAAATGCGGGAAATCAGATTGAAGATCGTGGTTTTCCCGGCCCCGTTGGGTCCGATGATCGCGGTCAGACTGCCTGCTTCCGCCTGAAAGCTGAAATCCTTGACCGCCGCAACGCCTCCGAAGTTTTTATACAGGTGCTCCGTTTTAAGAACGGCTTCTGCCATCAGGCATCACCGCCCTTCGCGAGCTTTTCCCTTTTTTCTCCGAGCTTCCGGAGCCGTTTCAGAGACAGCTCGTTTTCACCCATCAGACCGTTGGTCCGGAAGTTGATCACGACGAGGATGAGAACGCAGTAAATGATGGTTTTGCAGCTCTGCAGGTCAACGCCGAACAGCTGAACTCCCTTCAGGAATTCCGGCAGCACCTTGAGGCCGGCAGCGGAAATCATGGAGCCGGTCAGGGAATTTGTTCCGCCGAAGAACAGCAGGATCTGCATCTCGGCCGACAGCGACCAGCCAAAGGCGTCCGGGGCGATCACCCGGTTGCGCAGCCCGTACAGGATTCCGCCCACCGCGGCGATCATCGAGGCGAAGACATAGACCTTTACCTTCAGGCGGTAGACGTCAATTCCGAAGCTGCGTGCCGCGACCTCATCCGTCTTGAGGGCGATCAGCATGCGCCCAAAGCGGGAATACTTGAGGTTGCGGACCATGAAAATCACAAAGGCGGTAATCCCGAGAACGATCCATACCAAGTTCTTGACCTTGGGGATCTTGGAAAACCCGATGGAGGCGTTGGTCCATTCCCCGAGAAGGATCACGATGGATGAAACCATCTGGGAGAAGCCGACGGAAAGCAGCGCGAAATAATCGCGTCTCAGGCGCAGGGTCGGCAGCGAAATGATGAGGGCTATCAGCCCGCTGACCCCAACGCCGATGACCGATGTCAGAAGAATGGGCAGCTTTAGATACCTTGCGAGGCAGAAGGTCAGGTAGGCGCAGATCGACATGTAAGCCGCCTGCCCCAGGGAAAACATGCCCGCGAGGCTCGTAATGCAGAATACGCCGCAGACCGTGATCATGGAGACGCATGCCATGATGATCAGGGAAATCTGGTAATTGCTCATGACACTCCCCCCACTTACACCTTGTCTCTCGCAAAGCGGCCGAAGATTCCCTCGGGGCGCACCGCCAGGAATACCAGCATGATGCCGAAGAGGATGATCGGTGATACGAGCGCTCCGAAATAATACGTCAGGAGCATTTCGACGATGCCAAGGCCGAGCGCCGCGATGATCGCCCCGCCCAGGCTGCCGAGGCCCCCGAATACGGACGCGATAAAGCCCTTGATCATCAT
>JAIKWN010000211.1 GCA_024684665.1 Clostridiales bacterium
TCGGCAACTTCATGCTCTCGGCGGAAGGCAACGTGGCCTTCGCGTTCTCCTGGTCCACGCAGGCGCTGGTGCTGCCCCGCCTGGCCAAGACCGAGCGCTCGGGCTACTGGTCCACGTCTCTCGCCTACGGCGTGGTCGCTCCGTTCTTCGTGGCGGCCGGCGGCGTCATGGCGATCGCCATGTACTTAAAGACCGGCGCCTACGTCGACGATCCCACCAAGATGCTGGCGACCCTGGCCGGCCCCGGCTTCTCGCTGCTGAGCTTACTGATGGTCGCCTTCGCGAACATCGGTACGCAGGGCACCGGCTCCTACGTCAACTGCATGATCATCAAGAGCGGCATACCAAAACTAAGCTACAAACTGCTGGTCATACTGGCCATGTTCTACGTCAGCGCGCTGACGATCTGGGGCTGGGTCATGGACCACTTCGGGAGCTTCATCTCCTGCGCGGCGTATATCCAGGGGCCTATCATTGGCATGACGGTGGTCGACTACCTGATCGTTAAGAAGAGGAAGATCTCACTGAAGTCGCTGTACAACATAGACGGTCACAAGGCCTACGACTTCACGCACGGCTTCAACCTGGTGGGCCTGGCCTGCATCCTGATCGCGTTCGTCACCTGCGTCGCCTTCATCTACGACCCGCTGAACCAGGTCATCAAGAGCCCGATCTTCCTGGTCCTGACCGGCAGCGGCTACACGGCGGTCTGCGGCGGCCTGCTCTACTACCTGGCCAGCCTGACTCCGTTAAAGAAGTACATGCTGCGCGACAGAAACGAACTGGATATCGTATAAACAATATGCTATACTGGGCGGGCGGCGCTGAGGCGCCGCCCGTAAAATCTGAAAAAGGAATCAGACTGACGTCATGACAAGAAACGAATTCAACCTGCTTTATGCGATCCATAAAAACGGAATGCTCAGCTACCGCCGCCTGGCGGAGCTGGCGGACGTCTCCGTGGGCTTCATCTCCAAGACGCTGAAGGCCTTTACGGCTGCCGGCTGGACGGATGAAGACGGCCTGACCGAAGCCGGCCTGTCCGCCCTTTCCCCGTACAAGGTCGACAATGCCATCATCATGGCGGCGGGCATGTCCACCCGCTTCGTGCCTTTAAGTCTGGAGAAGCCGAAGGGCCTGCTGATCGTGAAGAACGAAGTCCTCATCGAGCGGCAGATCGAGCAGCTGCAGGAAGCAGGCATCAAGAAGATCGTGATCGTGCTGGGCTACAAGAAAGAGGCGTTCTTCTATCTGGAGCGCAAATTCGAGGGCATCAAGATCATCATCAACCCGGAATTCAACACGAAGAACAACACGCATACCCTGTATCTGGCCCGCAAGTACGTCGGAAACAGCTACATCTGCTCCTCGGACGACTACTTTGAGGAAAATCCCTTCGAGGAATACGTCTACCAGAGCTACTACGCGGCGCTGCACGTGGACGAAAAGACCAACGAGTGGTACATGATCCCGGATGCGAAGATGAATATCGCGAAGGTGGAGCGCAGCGGCAAAGACGGCTACATCATGCTCGGCCACGTGTACTGGGACCGTGCGTTTTCCGCCGCGATGATGAAACTCTTAAGCGACGACGCCGAGGTCGGCAACTATGACGAAGCGCTCTGGGAACAGGTCCTGATGGAACACGTGAAGACCCTGCCGCCCATGGAGATCAAGGTCTATCCTTCGGACGAGATCTTCGAGTTCGACTCGCTGGACGAGCTGCGGCAGTTCGACGCGAACTACATCGATCACACGCACAGCAAGATCATGAAGAATATCGCGAAGGTCTTAAGCTGCAAGGAAAGCGAGATCCTGCGCTTCAAGTCCATCAAGGAAGGGCTGACCAATACCTCCTTCGTCTTTGAGGTGAACGGCGAGCGCTACGTGTACCGCCACCCCGGCGACGGCACGGAGGCCATCATCTCGCGTCAGCATGAAAAGAAGGCGCTGGAGCTGGCGAAGTCCATCGGTGCGGACCCGACCTTCCTGTACATGGACGCGGAGGCCGGCTGGAAGATCTCCCGCTTCGTGGAGGGGATCCGCGTGCCGTCCTACGACAGCTTCGAGGATTCGAAGCGCATCCTGAAGGTGCTGCGCAACCTGCACGGCCGGCATTTGAGCGTGGACTGGAGCTTCGATCCCTGGGAGGAAGCCGGTAAGATCGAGGAGATCCTGCGGAAGGAGAAGAGCGG
>JAIKWN010000228.1 GCA_024684665.1 Clostridiales bacterium
TGTTTGACCTTTTCCTCTCTCAGTGTTGCACTTAGTTTGACAATTCATCGCAATGGAGGGGGAAACGTCGGACGTCGACAAAAAAGGCGCTCCCGCGGGAGCGCCTTCCTGTCGGAAGGGGATCAGTGCTGCTGGTAGCCGCTGATCAGGATGTACGGGTTTTTTGCGGGATCCATCCAGAGGAAGACGTTCTTCAGGTCGTTGGATGGCAGCGCGATGCAGCCCGCGGTGGAGCCGTTGCCGGAATGGAAGAAGATGGCGCTTCCGGCGCGGCGGCGCGTGTAGGGATGCATGTTGAAGCGGATTACGCAGCTCAGATCGTAACTGCCCTTATAGTCTTCCAGATGCTCTACCTCGTCGTGGTCCCAGGTATCCTCAAGCTTCGGATCGTCACGCTCCTGCCAGGTGTTGTAATAGATCGAGTCGTTGTCTCCGACCCAGTCGCTTTGGGGCGTAACGTCCCGCCAAGGCATCTTCAGCCCTTCCGGCTTCGGCTTGATTCCGAAGCATGGGCCGAGCCTCCAGAGGCCGGCGGGCGAGGTCCTGTCGCCCTGTACGCGGTCGTGGCTGATGCCGTTGCTTCCGGTATGGCCCATCATGCGGCGGAGGCCCTGGGCGCTCTTCCAGCCGGAACCGCTCTTCTCATAGCAGACCGTGGCATCGATGGACGCGTAGCCCTTCTTCAGCACGACGAGAACGAGCTGCTTGCATCCGCGCGCGGACAGATCCTTTTCGGTCAGCCCTTCCACGGCGAGCCATTTTTCGAGCAGCTCCTCGTCCGTGCAGTCGTCGTCCGCCTTGTAGGAGTCCGCGCGGCTGAGGTCCCAGGTCGCCAGGGTGCTGCCCGGATCCGTTTCGGCGGGAGTGCCGGACGAGCCGGTCGAGATGTCGTTTACGTCGTATGTGAATCGCGGGTCCTTTTTGGCGCAGGCAGCGAGAGCGAGCGCGAGAAGCGCGGCGGCCGCGGCGAACAGCCGGATGCGTACGGTCCTTTGCATGATGTGTTCCTCCTTGATCGGCTGTGGACGGACCGGACCCGGACGATCGTTCCGCCCGGGACTGCGTGATCCGGAAGGTCCCTTTCCTACGATAGCATTTTCCGGGGAAACCTTCAACGAAAAAAGCGCACTCAGGCTATTGACAGGCGCTGTCCCCTTCTGTATAATCCTGTTCGGTCATTCGCCATAGACAGCCGGCTCCGGCGAGCAATCGCCGCGTAAGACCTGCCGAGGTGAGCAACACAAAGCTTTGCCGCGCCCTGTCTCTGTCGAGAACGGGGCGTTTTTTGTGGATCGCCGCAGCGGATACCGAATTTCGATCAAGGAGGTGAAACACAAAAAATGGCAAATGCAGCAAACATCGCTTCCAAAGCGCAGCAGGTGGCGGAGGTCGCCGAAAAGCTCAGGAAGGCAAAGGGCGTCGTGTTCTTTGACTTCAAGGGCCTGACGGTCGAAGAGGTCACCGCGATCCGTAAGGACATGCGTGAGAAAGGCCTCGAGTATGTCGTGGTCAAGAATCACATCATGTCCCGTGCCTGCGACGAGGTGGGCATCGACGCGTCCGTACACGGGATGCTGAAGGGACCCTCCGCGTTCGCGTTCGGCTATGAGGATGCGGCGGCACCCGCCAAGGTTCTCAAGGAAGCCATCAAGAAGTACAAGAAGTGCGAGCTCAAGGGCGGCGTCGTCGAAGGTGCCGTCACCAACGCGAAGGACATGGATGCCATCGCGGATCTGCCCAGTCGCGAGGTGCTCATCGCCCGCCTGCTTGGCAGCATGATGTCCCCCATTTCCGGCCTGGCCATCGTTCTGGATCAGATCGCGAAGAAGATGGGAGCCCCCGCCGAAGAAGCCCAGGCGTAATGCCGGGGTCCCGGTTTCCGGGAAGTGACCGGGGCGGAAGCCCCACCAAAGACATTAATAATTATAAGGAGATCATATCAATGGATAAGGCTAAGCTGATTGAGGATATCAAAGCGATGTCCGTGCTCGAGCTCTCCGAGCTCGTGAAGGCCCTCGAAGAGGAGTTCGGCGTTTCCGCCGCCGCTACTGCCGTTGCAGTCGCTGGTCCCGCCGCCGCTGCTGAGGAAGTGGAAGAGAAGACCGAGTTCGACGTCATCCTCAAGGAGATCGGACCGGAGAAGATCAAGGTCATCAAGGTCGTCCGCGAGCAGACCGGCCTCGGCCTGAAGGAAGCCAAGGAAGTCGTCGACAACGCGCCCAAGGCCGTCAAGGAAGGTGTTTCCAAGGAAGAAGCCGAGAAGATCGCTGCCGCGTTTAAGGAAGTCGGCGCCGTCTGCGAGATCAAGTAAGATTTCGGGCTGCATGGAAGGAGCTCTCCCTCGGGGAGGGCTCTTTTTGTTTCGGGGGGAGGAAAACGGTCGGGACCGGTGCGTCTCGAGGCGTACCGAATTTATGAATAAAACATGAACAGACCTGGAGCGGATATGAATCAAATAGTATCCATGCGGTGAGCAAACCACTAAATATGGAGAAGTGAGGTTTAAAGTGAAGCGGAATTGAAAACAACCTATTACGGTTTGCGCGGTGTTGTTCAGTGTGCGGGAACACTTTGGCTATAATACAGAAGAAATCGTATACCTGTCTCTATGTATGCCTTTTTGGCATACAGGAAAGGAAGGAATCAATGAAACGTATCAGTGCACTCGTGATGGCGCTCCTGTTCGTCCTGACGCTCGTGCCGGTTACCGCGCGGGCGGCGGGCGAGTTCGTGGTGTCGGGGCCTACGAAGACGACGTATCAGGTGGGTGACACGCTCGATTTGGCCGGCCTGATCGTCAAAATGGACGGCACCGTCATCTATGATTATACCGGTGGCGTGAAGGATCTGGTAAAGGTCACGCGTGATGATGGAGACACTTTGACGGATCCGCTGACGAAGGATGTGAAGCTCAAGTTGTCATCCGAAACGTATCCGGAGCTGAATCAGTCCGTCAGCATCAAAGTGAAGGATACGTGGTGGACTACCACGGTTACGACCACCCCGCAGGACGTGAAGTATAATGAGGCTTTGAAGCCGAGTGCTGCCGGTATTTCGGTGGTAAAAACTGTCAAAAAATGGGATAAGGCGACAAATTCAGTAGTATCAGAAACGCCTATCACCATTACATATGGCAGCGAACCAGAAGGCTACGAGTATGAGTTTTTGCCAGTGACGTTCACCAAGGACCAGATCGGGCAGACGGTACCGATCACGATCCGCCTTCTTGAGAAAGGGAAGGTGGTCGTTGAGCGTAGCGATCTGCTGGCTGTAAACGTTAAGGGGGTCGAAGTCGATTCGGTGGAAGTCGCGCCTGATTCGGTTGAGATTCTTCCTGGCAAATCCGCAGCCGTGTCTTTGACGCTGAAGGATTCTTCCAGTAATATTCTTGATCCGAATGCGATTGAAGATGCAGTTGTTTGGGCGACGGACGACGCTTCTGTTGCAGATGTCTCCGGTGGTAACAGTGGTGCGACGATCAGCGTGCCGGCGGATGCAACGGCAGGTAGTACCGCCGAGATCACCGCGACGATCGGATCAAAATCCGCAAAAGTGAAAGTTACGGTTGCGGATGCCGAGCCGACTTCTTTGAAAATCCTTTCCGGCGGCGCGTATATCAGCGAGCTTACTGTTCTGCAGGGCACGGAGCATAAGCTGACAGCTGTGCTATACAACTCTTCAGGAGATGTGGTCGCTACCAGTCCGATCGTGTGGGAGATCGACGGGACGAACGCGAATTCCGATGGCAGGCAGATCATTGAACTGACGGAAGACGGAACGATCATCGCGCTGTATCCTCATGACTCGGCGGTCAAGGTGAAAGCAACGCTAACATACGGCGGCACTGATTACTCTGCCACGGTCAGCGTTACCGTTAATGAAGCGACCACTGTTGCCCCGGATCCAGAAGAGGGAAAGAAGTATACGTTCCTCAAGATTGAGGCAGTAGGGAAAAAGTACTACATGATTGGCGAGAAGTACGATCCCAAGGATCTCGAGGTGCGTGCCTATGTTTTGAACGAATCTACCGGCGAGACCCTTGGTTATGTGATCTCGGATTTCACGTACACGCTCAGTCATACCAAGAATTCTTCCGCCAAGCTGAAGCCGACTGATCTTGCATCTGCGTTCAACGCCTCTGGGGAAGCGAAGCTGACGGCATCTTATACGTTCAAATATCTGCACAGCGATGGTTCCATGACGACCAAAACGCTGACGGCATCCGAGACGCTATATGTGTACTCCGAGCGCCCCTACATGGTGGTCATCGACGAGTACCCCTATATGACTACCTACTATAAGGGAGAGACACTGGATCCCGATGGACTCGTACTCAAGGTCGCCTACACGTCTGATGGGTTCGACGAGAGTTCGCCCAAGATCTCCCGCTACGAACCTCTGGCAATCAATACCGAGACGATCCCTGAACTGAACCACAAGTTCACACAGGATGACGTGGATGCAGGTGGCAGGGAATTCAAGATCATTGGACCTACGGATAAATACGGCACCGCTCCGGATCCGGCGACCCTTCCGATCCAGGTTAGTGCGCCCGTGACCAACGGCTCGGACCCGGCGGACTGGCCGCCGGTCGTGTCCGTTTCGACTCTGACGTTCACGTATGAAGAGTATATCGCGAGTCCTGTGACCAAGAAGCAATTCAAGGTTACGATGAAAGATAAGAACACGCCGCAGAGCAGCCTCGCGTGGTCTATCTCCAACCCGAAGACTGCATCGTATAAGGTGCTCAGCTATATCGACGGTGTCTTTACCATCGAGGTGACGCCATTAATGCCCGGTAAGACGGTTATCAGCGTGCGCCCGAGGGGCCTGAGCGATAAGAAGGGAACGGATGACGATGCCTGGATGACCGGCGATGACTGGGATGCGTATACCGGGAAGTGTGAGATCGAGGTGCTCGGCAGCCCGGATGAGAAGATCTATGCGATGAAACTGGATCACGAATCGCTGACGCTTCTTCTCGGTGAGTCCGGTGCGCTGCTCCCCGTGTTTACACCAGAAACTGCCTATGATGACGTAACCTGGGAAGCCTATGCGTATGACGACGATCATACGGCGGGAGATGTGGCGAAGGCCTTCGCAAAAGAGTTTATCGATGTGGATAAGCTCCATAAGGAAGGGATCATCAAAACCCTCAAGATGACTCCCACGGTAAAGAACTTCAAACTCTATATTGAAGCTACGACCGTAAACAAGCACCCGAAGGGGGAGAGCGGCGCGAAAAAGCTCAAGGATGACGCCATCGTATACATCGTCGGTATCGCCGTGGATTCTATGACGATCGACCGGTCCGATCTGACGCTGTATGCAGGCAGCTCGGAGCCCGTCACGGCGGTTGTATACCCGGATGAGGCATCGGATAAGACCGTGGCATGGGCCTCCAGCGATGAGACAAGCCCTGTGCAGTACAATAGTACGACCATTGCCGCCGCTCCGATCGTGGAGATCTCCTCCGTGTATCATGAGGGCAGCAAAAGCACAGGCATGGTCAAGACGAACCGCGCGAACTTTGAAGCCTACTGCGCAGAGAAGGGCGTCGATACCTATACGGCGACGATCTATGCGGTCGCAAGTAGCGGCATCACGAAATCCTTTAAGGTTACAGTGCGCAAGAGTACTCTGATCGATACGATCACGCTTGATAAACATTCTCTCGTAATGTCCGGCGGTGAAACGTATCAGCTGACCGCAACGATCAAACCCTCTATAGCCACCAACAAGGAGCTGGAGTGGTATTCGGACAACACGACCGTGGCGACGGTGGACGAGGCCGGTTTCGTGACGGCGAAGAATCCCGGCGTAGCAAACATTCACTGCAGGGCGAAGGACGGAAGTGGGTCCTTTGATATCTGCGTGGTACAGATCGCGACTGTGCTGATCCAGAGCATAACGGTGGATCCGTATACAATGACGATCAACGAAGGCGACACTGCGCAGCTGACCGCGCGGCTCTATCCTGCCAACGTCAGTTCCACGAAGGTCACCTGGTCCTCCAGCAACACTGATGTCGCTACCGTTGACGCCAATGGTAAGGTGACCGGTCAGGGCGGCGGCGAGGTGATCATCCGTGCGACCAGCGCTGACGGCGGAAGCGTGTACGGTACCGCGATCGTCAAGGTCCGCGCGGCCGTCAACGTAACGAGTGTGAAGATCAATCCCGGCAGCTTCGAGCTGCTGCTCAATGACTCCACGACCTTGTCTGTCAGCGCGTCCCCGAAGGGTGCCGAGGAGATGAGCCGCACGTGGTCAACTTCCGACAAGTCCGTCGTTTCGGTCGACGCGAATGGCAAGGTGAGCGGCCTGAAGCTCGGAAGTGCAAACATCACCGTCAAGGTCGGCAAGAAGACGGATACCATCACCATCTATGTCGTCAGCGCGCTGAGCCGGTACGGCGAGGTCATCAACTGCAAGAAGCGCGTTAACGTTCGTGAGGGCGCCTCAGGCACTTCTAAGACGATCGGCTACGCGTACTTGGGCGATGATTACAAGGTGCTCGGTCAGACCGGCAACTGGGTGAAGATCCAGTACACATCCAAGAAGGCGGGCTATATCTGGTACACCTACATCGATATCGTAGGCGGCAACCAGTACGTCTCCAACGGGATGAATACGAACGCTGGCACAGCGACCAGCACGAACGCCACCTACACGCAGGTGACCATCGTCAATGTCAAGGAATGGTGCAATGTGCGCTCCGGCCCTGGCACTGGGTTCTCCAAGGTCGGTACCGCGCCGCTCCACTCCGTGTACTCCTTCCGCGGCGTACAGGGTGACTGGATCCAGGTGCTCTACGGTAACACGACTGCGTATATCTACAAGGATTACTGCCAGCTCAGCTGACGGTGTGTCCGAAACGAACGAAAGGGGCTCTTTGGAGCCCCTTTTTGTGCGCCTTGACGGGCGGATGCCGTGTATGCTATTTTGCAGGCAGATCCCTGGCGGGCGTTTTGCAGCGCGGTTCTGTATGGCCCGGACGGGGGAGGAACGCGCGAAAGCCGTACATGGCGGTTTTTTTGCGAAAAGGATCGGAGGAACTGCACATGGCGGGCAGATCGCTTCCCTATGAGGAATTCGGCGCCGACGTATTTTCCGACGAGGTGATGCGTTCCCGGCTGAAGCCGGACGTGTATGCGGCGCTCCGGAAAACCATCGAGCAGGGCGGAGGCCTCGCCTACGGCACGGCCGAGGCGGTTGCGGCGGAGATGATGGCGTGGGCCCTGGAGAAGGGCGCGACCCATTATACGCACTGGTTCCAGCCCATGACGGGTGCGACGGCGGAAAAGCGCGACAGCTTTCTGAGCTTCGGATCCCTGGACCGCGCGCCGATCCTGAACTTCTCCGCCAAGGCGCTGATCAAGGGAGAGGCGGACGGCTCCAGCCTTCCGTCAGGCGGACTCAGGGCTACATTCGAGGCGCGCGGCTACACCACATGGGATTGCACGAGCCCCGCGTTCATCAAGCGGGACGCCGATGGCGGCGGATGCCTGTGCATCCCCACTGCGTTCTGCTCCTTCTCCGGGGAGGCGCTCGATGAGAAGACCCCGCTGCTCAGGAGCATGGAGGCGATCAATCGGCAGTCATTGCGCGTGCTTCGCCTGCTGGGGGATGAGGAAACGGTCCGCGTCACGCCGACGGTCGGCGCGGAGCAGGAGTATTTCTTGATCGACAAAAAGGCCTTCCTGAAGCGGAAGGATCTCGTCTATACCGGAAGG
>JAIKWN010000032.1 GCA_024684665.1 Clostridiales bacterium
TCATGGAATCCAGGATGGTCATGCCGGACCACACGCAGTCGTGTTCGTTATTGTCCAGCGAAATGAGCTTGAAATCCCAGTTGACCGGAACGATCTCAAGGTCCCAGCCGTTCATATCGCAGACGGCCTTACACATCTCCACATCGAAGCCGGCATAGTTTCCGCTGTCATCCAGATAGCTGAAGGGCGGATATTCCGCGTCGATGCCCATGCGGAAGGTTTCCGCGGCGGCCAGGGACACAGCAAGGATAAGCGCGAGGGACAGGGTCAGCGCGAATGCTTTCTTCATCATACGGGTTTGTCCTCCTTAATGGATTCATTTTCGGATCCATTTTTAATGTGCTAACACTTTATCACTTTACCGCGCTAAAGTCAATCCCACGAAGGAGATATTTTGGAACGGTTTATCAGATAAGCGCCGTGAGGAAATCCATTCCTCAACGCAGGAAGAACGCCGCTGCCGCAAAAACCGCAACGGTCAGCAGTGTATACAGTGCAAGGAAGCCGGAAAGATACTCGCTTTCTTCCCCTTCCTTTACGTATATCCCATAAGCGAATGTGGGCGGCAGGATCGCAAATATGAGTGCCGCGGAGCGGTACATCCCGTCGTCCGGAAAGAGTCGTCCTGCCAGCCTGGCGGCAATCAGCCCAAGCACGGCGAAAAAACATGCCCGGGCGGCTGCCGTCTTTCCGGCTTCTTTCAGATCGATCCCTTTCAGCGAGAAGCTGTATCCGACAGAAAGGATAATGAGAGCACTGACGGGCGTTCCCATGAAATCCACCGCCGCCATCACCGCCCGCCCCGGCGCGGAACCCGTCAGCAGCCGTCCGATGCCAGTAACAGAGCAGATGAAGCCCATAAGTATAGCCGCGTTGACCGGCGTAATGAGCCTTTGCGCCGTCTCCCCAAGCCCCGACTTCGCACCGCTTCGCAGCGAGAGAAGGGACATGACCACCGTCCACTGAATGAGTGCATTGCCTGCGTCCAGAAGTGCCAGATGGTACAGGTTCTCCTGTCCATACAAAAGAAGGAAGAGCGCATATCCGATGCTGCCGCCCTCGATCGTCGTCATCAGCCATGGAGCAATCCCCTGCCGCAGCCCGAGCAGCCTCGCAGCTGCATGCCCCAGCAGGAACGCCGTGAGCGTAAAGCCCGAGAAGACAAAAAACAGCGCCGCCTCGCGTCCGGTAAACGTCATGTCACAGAACGCGGAGAACAGCACGGCAGGCAAACAGATTTTGACAAGGAGGTTCTTCATTTCCTCCATACCCTTTTCGGAGATGATACCATACACGCGGGCGAACCGCCCGAGAAGCAGCGCTGTGATCACCGGCAGGACCACTTCCGCCACCCCAAAGAGCTTTGCCAAGCGCTTCCCTCCTCTTCTCAATTCAGTTTCTTCAAATATGTTTTTATTATATTCTCCGCCGGAAGCTGCCGCAAGAAGGATCTCAGGGGAAACGGGAATATTCAATAACAATACAAAATTCATTTATGATTTTTGGTAAAATTATGATCTTGCCGAAAACCGGAAGAATGATTATAGTATACAAGGCTTTTAGCACTCAATCTTTCTGAGTGCTAACAACCGCAAGATAGTTAATAACACTTCAAGGAGGTTAGTTTTATGAGTCTGAAACCGTTGTTTGACCGCGTCGTCATCCGCGATGCGGAGAGCGAGGAAACCACCAAGGGCGGTATTATCCTGACGTCCTCTGCCAAGGAAAAGCCGCAGTACGCTTATGTCGTCGCGGTTGGCCCCGGCGGCGTCGTGGATGGCAAAGAAATCACCATGCAGGTGAAGGAAGGCCAGAAGGTCGTCTATTCCAAATACGCCGGCACCGAAATCAAGATCGACGGCGAGGAATACAAGATCGTAAAGCAGAACGACATCCTAGCCATCGTCGAGTAAGCAGCGTACAGAAGGAGGAAGTATTATGGCAAAGCAGATCATTTTCGGCGAGGAAGCGCGTCGCTCCTTGGAGCGCGGCATCAACGCCCTGGCGGATACCGTCAAGATCACCCTGGGCCCCAAGGGCCGCAACGTCGTCCTAGACAAGAAGTACGGCGCGCCGCTCATCACGAATGACGGCGTGACCATCGCAAAGGAAATCGAGCTGGAGAACGCCTTTGAGAACATGGGCGCGCAGCTGGTGAAGGAAGTCGCCACCAAGACCAACGACGTGGCCGGCGACGGTACCACCACCGCGACCCTGCTGGCTCAGGCCATCATCCGCGAGGGTCTGCGCAACCTGGCTGCCGGCGCGAACCCAATGGTTCTGCGCGGCGGCATCGAAGCAGCAACGAACGCTGCCGTTGAAGGCCTGAAGAAGCTGTCCGTGCCGGTTTCCGGCAAGTCTTCCATTGAAAGCGTCGCGGCCATTTCCGCCTCCGATCCTTCCGTGGGCAAGCTGATTTCCGAAGCTATGGAGAAGGTCGGCAACGACGGCGTCATCACCGTCGAAGAGAGCAAGACCATGCAAACCAGCCTGCAGCTGGTCGAGGGCATGCAGTTCGACCGCGGCTACGTTTCAGCATACATGGCGACCGACACTGAGAAGATGGAAGCGGTTCTAGACAATCCTTACATTCTCATCACTGACAAGAAGATTTCCAACATCCAGGAGATCCTCCCCCTGCTGGAGCAGGTGGTGCAGAGCGGACGTCAGATGCTGATCATCGCCGAGGACATCGAGGGCGAAGCTATGGCGACCCTAGTCGTTAACAAGCTGCGCGGCACGTTCACCTGCGTCGCCGTCAAGGCTCCCGGTTTCGGCGACCGCCGCAAGGCCATGTTGCAAGACATCGCGGTCCTGACTGGCGGCCAGGTCATCTCCGAGGAACTGGGCTATGAGCTGAAGACCGCCACCGTCGCCATGCTGGGCAACGCCCGCCAGGTGAAGGTGGACAAGGATAACACCACCATCGTCGAAGGTGCGGGCGATAAGGACGAGATCTCTGCTCGTATCGCCTCCATTAAGGCACAGATCGCCGAGACGACCTCTGATTACGACCGCGAGAAGCTGCAAGAGCGGCTGGCGAAGCTGGCGGGCGGCGTTGCCGTCATCCAGGTCGGCGCTGCCACCGAGATCGAGATGAAAGAGCGCAAGCTCCGCATCGAGGACGCCCTGGCGGCCACCCGCGCGGCTGTTGAAGAAGGAATTGTCCCCGGCGGCGGAACGGCCCTGCTCGCGGCAATGAAGAGCGTCGAGGATATCCTCCCGAATTACTCCGGCGACGCGAAGACGGGTGTTTGCATCGTCCTGCGTGCCCTCGAAGAACCGGTGCGCCAGATCGCGGAGAATGCGGGCGTCGAAGGTTCCGTGGTCGTAGAGAAGATCAAGCGCGAGAACAAGTCCGGCTACGGCTATGACGCGCTGAACGACAAGTTTGTCGACATGAACGAAGCCGGCATCATCGACCCCACCAAGGTCACCCGCAGCGCGCTGCAGAACGCGGCCAGCGTCGCAGCCTCCGTGCTCACCACCGAGTCCCTGGTGGCCGATCTGCCCGAGAAGAACCCGCCGGCAGCCCCGGCAAACCCGGATATGGGCGGCATGTATTAATTCCGTAAAAGAGCCAATTCATTGGGCGAGTACCTTTCCCGGTACTCGCCCCTCTTTTATATGGCGGAGAATCCTTCCCGCCAATGAGCGGATATCAGACTGCAGGCGCGGAACTGGCTGTCCGGCTCCGCGTCTGCAGTCTGATGCATTTTATTCTTCATCCGTCAATGTGATCGTAAGCCCGATGGGAAGGAGTCCATCTTCCTCCTCCGGCCGCAGCTCCACCGTCACCGCGCCGCCGGAGAGGCCATGCAGCACCCGGGTCACCGTCGCCGGTTTTAGCGTTTCATGCGGATCGTCCGCCCGGTAATAGCGCATCTGTACCCCTCGAGAGAAGCGTTCCGCGTCGTCCTCCTCCACGGGGACAGAGAGAATCGTATGGGTCGCGATTTCGGCGAGGCCCAGCTCTTCGGTCACCTGATCACCCTTCGCAGCCAGGATCGCAGTTACAATGCCGTCCGCGGGAGAAACCACGTCGGTTTCCTTCTTGGCGGCGGAGCGCCACAGCAGGTCGCCCCGCGCTACCGCGTCGCCCTCCTTCACAAGCAGTTCCAGCAGTTTACCCGTCCCGGAAACAGGAACCAGGGCGGACGCTTCCACCGTCCCGCTACCAACACAGGAATCCTCTTCGTATTTCCCGGAACGATACAGGGAAACGGTTTCCCCGATAAAAAGCTCCCCCGTCTTTACGAGGACCCGGTAGCTTTCCCCGTCGATAGATGTGACGATGCCTTCAGCCGTATGCTCTCCGTCTGCCTGGCAGCGGATAAACAGCCGTTCGCCGCCATGCACCAGCATGGTTTCCACGGTGCGCTTCGCGCCGTCGTTTGTGCAGGCGATCTCGTATCTCTCTGCAGGATCGATTTCAAGGACTACGCCGTCGATGTCGTCTCCCACGTCCGGGTGGATCGCTTCAATGGTTCCTGACGTCGGCGCGAAGGCCTCGTCCTGACGGATGCGGCCAAGAAGTTCATCCTTCCTGAGCCACTGCCCCACTTCCGGCGTCAGTTCCTCCAGAAGCCCGTCCGCCGGTGCTTCCGCCAATACCGTTTCATCCGCGCGCACGCTGCCGTTCCAGGTCATCCCGAGAGCCCCAGCCGGAAGCACGAGACTGGCAAGGCACAGTGCAGCAGCCACGCGGATTCCAATATTCTTCATTTTCTCACGCTCCCTTCGTCCTGAAAAAGGAGCTCATGCCGTCAATTTCCATCCGGGCGCTGCAGGCGGCCGCCTTCCGGAGCCCCTTCGCCACGCCGTCCATTCCGGCCTTCAGGCATTTCTTCGCCAGCATCCGGTTCATCCTCTTCTGTGTCAGCTTCCGGTTCTTCCTCTTCCTGCACGTCTTCCTCCTCGGAAGATTCGGCTTCGATTGTCTCCACTACGACGCTCATGCCGTAGCGCACCGCGTCATCCGGTGTGAAGTCGATGAGCACGCGGTACGTCACCTCGTTCGTTCCCTCGCTTGCTACGCCGGAGATCATTGTGACGGTTCCGGTATACTCCCGTCTTTCATCCGCCGAAAGTTCGATGTGTACGGAATCCCCTTCATGAAGCTGGTTCAGGCTGTCTTCCGGCAGTTCCGCGGAGACCCGCATATCCTCCCTGCGGTACAGCACGGCCACGACGCTGTCCTTGGCGATCGGACTGCCCTGGCTGGCGTTCAGGGCGGCAATCACGCCCTCCTGCCCCGCTGTGATGTCGGTGCCCGTCATGCGGTATCCATCGAAAGCCCCGGTCAGGGTCTCCATCAGGAGATCGCCCTTTTTAACAATGTCTCCATCTTTGACGGCAATGCGCACGATGCTACCGCTGCCGGTCACGGCTACCGGGTTCTGCCTCCCGGCCGTGCCGCTTCCGATATGCTTCCCGGCGCTGTGGCTCTTGTCACGATAGAGTTCCACGGTATCGCCGGGGATAAAACTCCCCTCATCAATTTCAACGGTGAAGCCCGTCCCGTCGATAGCTTTGATTCTTCCGACGCCCTCGCGGGAGGAATTGCTCTTGCAGCGTGCGTATACCGTTTCCCCCACATGTACGAATTTCGCGGAAACAGAATTGTAGGCGTTGTCCGTCGTGGCGTCGATCACAAAGGCGGAATCCCGTTCGATATACAATACCGCGCCATAGCGAGCCGCCACGGTCTCCGCCGCATCGCCCGGCTCGCCAAAAATGCCGGTAACCGTGCCGTTCTCATCCGCGTAGACCTTGTCCGTGCGCAGCGAAACGAGGATGTCGTCTGCCGTGACCTGCTGTCCGACCTCGCCGACCACCCGGTCCACCGTGCCGCCGATGGGGGCGTAAACCTCTGTCGTATGCTTCGCGTTTACTTTGCCGTCCATGGACAGCGTATCCGCAAGCACGGTGCAGGGCAGCAGGAGAACGAACAGCAGGAGGGAAATGCGCTTCTTCATGTGTGTTTCTCCTTTCTTGATCCTACGGTATTCTTACCGGTTTATACTGTCCTTTTTATCACATTGAGCGCAGGGCGTCAATGGGATTCAGCTTGCTCGCTTTGCGCGCCGGCGCCCAGCCGAAGAGGATGCCGACTGCGGCTGAGAAGCCGACACCGAGAGCGATCGCACCCATGCTAACCACGAATTCGGTCCCGATCGCGCGACCAAGGGCAAAGGAGAGCGAAAGGCCCAGTACGATTCCGATCATCCCACCAAAGATGGACAGCAGGAAGCTCTCGATCAGGAACTGCAGCTGGATCTGCCAGGGCATGGCGCCCAGCGCTTTCTTGAGGCCGATCTCCGTCGTGCGCTCCGTTACGGTCGTCAGCATCATATTCATGATGCCGATGCCGCCAACAACGAGAGCGATGCTCGCAATGCCGGCCAGCATTGTGGACATCATGGACAGCATGGACTGCATCGCCTCTTCGATGCTCTCCATGGAAGCGATGGTGTAGGTATCCTCTTCATAGCTGAAGATGGGATCCATTGCGTTCTCCAGGATCTCTTTGACCTCGGAAGATTCATATCCCTCCGTCATATGGACAGTGAAACTGGTCACGACGTTCGTGCTGTTCAGCCGCATTGCCGTAGTATAGGGGATCAGTACGTCTGGCGAGCCCATGAGCGCAGCCGCGATGCCGCCGCCGCTGTCTTCTTCCATGAGGCCGACAATCCGGAAAGGGTGCCCAGAAATGTAGATCGTTTCGTCGATCGGGTCTTTTGCGAAGAAGAATTCATCAACGATGTTCTTGCTAATGAGGCAGACCCAGGTCGTATAATTGTCGTCCAGATAATTGAGGCCGCGCCCCCGGGTCACAAGATCATCAGTGATCTGAAAATAATATCCGTTCTTTCCGGAAACAGAAATCCGGGAATCGGAAATCTTCCCGCCGTACACGATATACGCCCGCGTACTGACCGTCGGGACGATGCCGTCCACCGCATCCAGATCGGTGATTTTTTGGAGATCCCCAATCAGCATGCCGGCCTTTTCGTCCGTTCCCGTGACACTGACCGTCAGCGTACCCGCGCCGAGCTCCGAAAAACGGGCGGACAGGGAGCCCGACACGCCGTTGACCGTGGAGATGAGGGCAATGACGGCGGTGACGCCGATCATGATGCCAAGGAGGGTCAGGAAAGAGCGCACCCGGTTCCCGAGGATGTTGTCGATGGACATCCGGACGCATTCGTGCACCATGACGAGGGTCCCAAGTAACCGCTTAAGCATCGGTTGCCTCGCCCCCCTCCAGGATCTCGCCGTCGATGATGCGCACGATGCGGCGCGCATTCGCGGCGATGTTCATATCGTGGGTGATCATGATCACAGTGCGGTGCTCGTCATTCAGCGCCCGGAACAGCTCCATGATCTGCCGGCCTGTTTTCTGATCCAGTGCGCCCGTCGGTTCGTCTGCGAGGAGGATAGATGGATTTCCCACCAGAGCCCTCGCGATCGCGACGCGCTGCTGCTGGCCGCCGGAAAGCTGGTTCGGAAAGTGGTCCATCCGATCGGACAGGCCGACGCGGTCCAGCATCTCCATGGCCATCTTTTTGCGCGTCCTGGGGGCCACGCCCGCATAGATGAGAGGCAGCTCCACGTTCTTGCGCGCCGTCAACCGGGGCAGGAGCTGGGAATTCTGGAAAATGAAGCCGATCTCACGGCTGCGCACTTCAGCCAGCTCCGCTTCATCCAGCTCATCCACCTCGCGGCCCCGAAGAATATAGCGGCCCCGCGTTGGCGTATCCAGGCAGCCGATGATGTTCATGAGCGTCGATTTGCCACTACCGGAAGGCCCGAGGACGGAGAGGAACTCGCCTTCCTGGATGGAAAGATCGATACCCTTCAGAATATGGGCGACCTCGCCGCCCACGATATAGTCCTTGTCGATCTTATGCATCTCGAAGAAGGGCTCGTTTTCGTTCATCGCATGCCTCCGGCCGGCATCCCTCCCGGCATTGCACCGGCGCCAGTGCGGTTGCTTCCGGTCCCCGTTCGATTCCCTGTTCCCGTACGGTTCCCGTTGCCCCAGTTGCCGCGCTGGTTCTGCGGCTGGTTCACCTGCGTGCCGAACATGCCGTACAAACCGCTGTTCTTCTCTTCCTTCTTCGCTACGGCGTAGACAGTTTCCCCGTCCGCGACGCCGTTCTTGATCTCGACGTAGTTGCCGTTCGTGACGCCGACCTCAACTTCGGTCATTTCAAACGTTCCGTCTTCCTTCTGCTTATACACAAAGGGGTTGTTTTTCCGGTCGAAAGTCAGTGCGTCGGTCTTGAGAACGACGACGTCCTTCGCCTCTTCCTTCGGGATGGAGACGGTGACCTGCATGCCGGGATAGATGGCCATCCCCTCAGGCACATCCACATAGGCCGTTGCGGAGTAATAAGCCACGTTGTAGCTGGCCGTCGAAATGTAATTGATCGTAGCGATCCTGGAGTTGATCGTCTGCTCCGTCGCGGTCACGGTGATTACGCAGTCCTGTCCAACTTCGACATCAGTGATATCGTATTCATCGATGCGCATCGTGACCTTCATATGATCAAAATCCGCGATCTGCGCAAGCGTGTCGCCTGCATATACTTCGTCGTCCTTCTTGACCTCCATCAGGTTCACCCGTCCGTCGAAGTCGGCGGTGATGCTCGTTCCGTCGGAGAGCCGGATCAGGCGCCCGTTTTTCTTTACGCTGTCGCCGACATCCGCATAGACGCCGCGCACTGTCGCGTCACCCGAAGCGGTATAGGTCTTGCTGTCGATCAGCGCGAGGGTGCCGGAGAAACTGAGCGCGTTTGAAATCGTGCCCGTGCTCGCAACATAAGAATCGTACACGATGGTGTATTCCGATTTGAGTCCCTCGTAGACGCGCCATCCGATAAATCCCGCGATCGCGAGCAGCAAAAGCAGGATCACGATCCTGCGCACGCGTCTTTTCTTTTTGGTTCTTGTCTTCGGTTTCGCTTCGCTCATGGTTCCTCCATCCGCCGCCTGCGGCAGGCTCTGTCCTTGCCCAGGAAGCATAGCCCGGCAAGCTTAAATGGGGCTAAAAAACGATTTTGCACCCCAGCCATAGAATAACGCTACGTTTTAGTTTGATTTTAACTTCGCTCTTTACAGTAGGTGCGTCCGCAGGAGACCGGACCCCCTTCCGCCCTGCGGGCTCCCCCTTTCTCAGCCTGCGGGCCCTGCCCGCAGGTCTTCTCCTTTTTTAGCCTCGGGCCTCTGCTTGCAGGTCATTTCTGCTTGTCCGACTGTTCCAATCCTGTTATACTCTCCTACCGGAGGTGTGCGCTGTGAAACTGCTGTTTGCCGAGGACGACCGGGACCTTTCCCGCGCATTGCAGGCGCTGCTTGAACGCGCCGGCTATTCCGTGGACTGCGTATACACGGGAGACGACGCGCTCGATTACGTGAAGAGCGACGCTTACGACGGCATGATCCTGGACTGGATGCTCCCAGGGCGGGATGGGCTTGACGTCCTTCGCAGGTTGCGCGCTGGCGGGCACGATCTCCCCTGTCTCATCCTGACTGCAAGGGACGCCGTGCAGGACCGCGTCGCGGGGCTGGACGCCGGTGCAGATGACTATCTTGCTAAGCCTTTCGATACGCAGGAGCTCTTGGCACGCGTGCGCGCCATGCTGCGCAGGCGCACGAGCATCCGCCCGGACATCGCCTCCTTCGAGGATCTGGAACTCGACAAGGCAGCCATGGAACTGCGGTGCGGACAGAAAACCTCGCGGCTGAGTGCGAAAGCCTACCAGCTGATGGAGATGCTGATCGAGCGGCCGCATACCGTCCTGTCCGTCCAACAGATCATGGATCACGTCTGGGGCTGGGATTCCGAAGCGGAAATCAACGTGGTCTGGGTCAACATCTCCTTCCTCCGCAAGCGGATCCTGGAGCTTGGCGCCCACGTTGAAATCCGCGCCTCCCGCGGTCTCGGCTACTCCCTGGAGCGTAAAAATGATTGAGAAAATCCGCAGGAATTTCATTCTGTTTTCCATGCTGGCCCTGAGTTCCGCGCTCATCTGCGTGGTCGGCGCCATCAACCTCGCGCTGCGTGCCAATACGTATGCGGAGCTCCGGGAGACGCTCTCGTTTCTTTCCCGCTTTTCTGGACCGCCGCCGGATGATGCGGTCAGCGAATGGGCCGGTCGATCCCGGCACCGCTGGAACGTCTTATCGGAAGCGCGGTACTTCGTTGTCATCTACCGGGAGGGCAGGGATGCCCTGGTCCGCAGCGAACTCCAGGTCGACTCCCTCACGGAAGAGGATCTGCTCGCCCTGGCTTCCCGTGCGGACGCGGTAGATGAAAGCGCACATTGGCTGGACGGGTATTTATACCAGGCCATTCTCCGCAACGGAGAGCTGCGGGCAATCGTCTTCCTGAACTGCGAGACAAAACTGCAGAGTATGCGGACGCTTCTGCGTTTCTCCGTTCTCGCCTGCCTGCTCGCAATCGCGTTCGCTTTCATCGTCCTTATGACCGTCAGCCAGCATATCGTCCTTCCTTTGACGGAAAACGTTGCGCGCATGCAGCGCTTCATCACGGACGCCAGCCACGAACTGAAGACGCCCCTCACGGTCATATCAGCCAATACCGACGTACTCGCGCTCGATCAGCCGGACAATCCCTGGATCCGCAGTACGCGCAAACAAATCGGCATTCTGCGCAGTATGGTGGATGAAATGCTGTACCTGACGCGCGTCGAGGAAAAGGACGCTCCGCTGTCGATGCGCCGCTTGAACCTCTCCCCGCTCTTCAGGGACTGCGCGGACCCCTATATCGCCATGGCCGAATTCGCGGGCCAGCACCTCCTGCTGGACGTAGAAACAGACGTTTATGTTCAAGGGGATGAAGCAGCACTCGGGCGGCTCATGTCCGTCCTGCTGGACAACGCGCTCAAGTTCGCCGAAAAGGAAACGGACATACGGGCGCGCTGCCTCGTCCGCGGGCGGCATGCCTGCATTGAGACGGAGAACGCACTTGAAACGCCGCTCACCCCGGAGCAGCTCCGCCGGCTTTTCGACCGGTTCTACCGGGCAGACGAATCGCGGGAAAAGAGCGGGCACGGCGGCTATGGAATCGGCCTCGCCATCGCTTCCGCCGTCGCGGAAAAGCACGGCGGCCGGATGGAAGCAAAGATGCAGGAAGGCCGCCTTTTGATCCGATGCCTGCTTCCCGCTGCCGGATGAACCGGGACATAAAGCTTCTGTTCAACCGGCGGGCATTGTGATCCCTTATGACCAGATCGTGGTACACACCGCAGCGGATCCATGACCCCAGTCAAGTGTTTCCTTCACTTCTGCTTCGCCGCCAGCGTCAGCGTAAAGACAGTCTCCCCGCCGCCGCTTTCACACGCGATCTCCCCGCCCATGGCCCGGGCCAGCTCCTGCGCGATCGCAAGACCGAGTCCGCTTCCATCCTTCCCGCGACTGTGCGCCGCATCGGCGCGGTAAAAACGGTCGAAAAGATGCTGAATCGCTTCCGGCGGGATATCTTCTCCCGCATTCCTGACCGCCAGTACGGCGGCTTTTCTTCGTTTCTGTACGGAAACCCGGATGGGAGCCCGGGGCTCGCCGTATTTGACTGCGTTGTCCAGAAGGATCATCAGCAGGCGGCGTGTCATCGTTTCGTCTCCCAGCGCCACCACGCCTCCCTCCGCTTCCGTTTCGATCATGAATCCCGCCTCAAACGCCGCGCTTTCAAAAGAGAGCGCCGCCTCGAGTGCGGTGTGTCCGAGATCAAAAGGAAGCCGTTTGACCGCCTCCGGTTCCCGGTCCAGCTTCGAAAGGGTCAGCAGCTGCGAAACCAGGCTGCTCGTCCTCTGCACCTCGGAGAGAATCGCAGTGAGCGACTCGCTTTCTCCGTATTCCCCTTCCAGAACCTGCGCATGGGAGGATATGATGGCGAGCGGCGTTTTCATCTCGTGGCCCGCATCCTGCACGAATCTCTGCTGCCGGAGAAAAGCTTCTTCTACAGGGCGCGTCATTCGGCGCACAAGAAGCCACGCGCCGAGTCCGAGGATGATGCAGGATATGGCGCCCACCCCCGCTGTAATGAGCGCAACGCGGCGCGCGCTTTCCAGTTCCAGCCGGGCATCCAGCACCACCAGGATGGGCTGCGAGCCACGCGTTCCTTTCAGGTAATACCGGGAACCGACGCGTCCGCTGATAGCCCCGGCTGAAGCCGCTTCCAGGCAGAGCGCACGTACTTCTTCCTCTCCCCAAAGGTCGCTTCGGGCGCTTTCCCAGGAAGACAGACTTCCGTCCTCATTCAGGATGGCCGTGAACGTGTTTGAAAGGCTTGCGGTTTCTTCGGCAGACATACGGTTCAGGATGCCGCGCATGCGGCGGCCGTTGTCCTGGGGGCGGGTCCCTCGCGGCTGCATCCGCCAGTCCCTGGGTCCTCGTCCATCGCCCTGACGGGGTTCGCGCCCGTTTTCCCCGTCTCCCTCCGGGGGTACGGGTGGCTGATCTTCATCGTTAAGATCTTCCGCCTGTTCTGCTTCCCCATCCGGTTTTTCCGGCGGTTCGTCCTCTCCCTGCGCAGCGCTTTCCGGCAGGGCAAACCGCCGCCCGCCGTTTTCCGCCAGCGCTGCAAGCGTCTGCCCGGCCTGCCGGTCGATTTCGCTGTAGTTGACAAAGCTGATGGCCGCAACGATGCCCGCTGTCACGAGGAGGACGGCAAGGAGCACAAGCAGCGTCATCCGCCTACGAAGCCGCCGGATCATGCTTCCTCCTCCAGAGAATATCCGACGCCCCGGGTGGCTTTGATCCGTGCGCCGGAGCCGATAAAGGCTAGTTTTTTGCGCAGGAAGGATACGTACACCTCTAGCGCGTTGTATTCCGCCTCGCTGTCCATGCCCCACACCCGGTCCAGCATCAGCTCTTTGGGCAGAATTTGGGAAGGATTGCGCAGCAGCAGTTCCATCAGCTGGTACTCTTTTGCACCCAGTTTTACGGATTGCCCGGTTGAAGTACAGAGCAGATGTCCGTCTGCTTCCCGCAGGGTGAGATCCCCGAAAGAAAGCGACGTCCGGAGCACTTCCCCGCCCCTGCGCGTAATCGCCCGCAGGCAGGCGTAAAGTTCCTCCCTGTCGAAGGGTTTCGGCAGGTAATAATCTGCGCCCAGGGTCAGCCCCTGCACGCGGTCCTCCACCTCGCCCCGCGCCGTCAGCATCAGAATCGGCGTCATGATCTTTTCCTTCCGCAAGGTTTCCAGTACTGTAAACCCGTCCATTCCCGGCAGCATCACGTCCAGGATGATAGCGTCGTATCCCCCTGCCCTGGCGTAATCCAGCCCATCCGTCCCCGTATACACCGGCTCCGCCTCAAAATGCTGCGCTTTCAGCATCTTCACAATGGCCGAGGATAGCGCCCGCTCATCCTCCACCAACAGCACCCGCATACTTCTTCCTCCCGCTTTCGTATTCCGCAGCGTATCCCGCCGACCTTCTCCGGAAGCACCCCGGACAACGGCAGAGCCATCGTTCGCGGTCCCATCATAGCATACCTGCCGCCCAGTGCGCAATGTAGAAAGCGGAGCGCCCTGCCGGCGCTCCGTCCGTTCTGTTCAGATTTCTGTTTCCGCTTCAGGATCAGTCTGCGCTGCGCGCGCCGCTTCAATGGCGTCCGCTTGCTCCTGCGTGATCACACCCTGTTCCACGAGCGCTGCAAGCGCAGGATCGCCGCCTTCCGACTTCTCCGCGGGAACCTCGCCCTCCGCAGGAGCCTCGGGCGCATCTTCCGGTTTCTCATCCCCCGCAGGCGCTTCCGGCATCCTGCTCTTCAGCCAGGTCTCGATCTTATCCGCTGTCTCCTGATCGATCACACCGTCTTCCACCAGCTTGTCGATCTGCCCTTCTCTCTTCTGCTGTTTGAAGTAAGCGTCGATCTTCTCAGCGGTTTCCTGATCGATCACACCCTGCTGCACGAGGTCCTGCGTCCCGAGGCCGTGCCGGCCGCCGCGATGTCCGCCGCGCCTTCCGAAGAACTGATTTCCAGCCGTGCTGCCAGTCCCATCCTCATTGATCCCGTTATCCGGGGTCTGCGCGTCAGGTATCTGGCCGTTTCTCCAGGGATTCATGCGGTTATCGTTCGTTCCCTGGCCGCCGCGGAAGGGATTGCCGTTGTTTCCGTTCTGCTGCCCCTTCTGGTTCTGTCTGCCCGGCTGTCCTCCGCGCTGCATGCCGACCCTGCCTCCGCGGGCCTGCTGCTGCATGCCCTGCGCAGGAGCGCTTGCCGTCATATTCTCCGCCAGAGCGGGAAGGGTCGCCGCCGCCAGCATGGCTGCCGTCATTCCGGCAAATAGAGCTTTCTTCATATTCTTCATGGTAGTATCCTCCGTTCTTGGTCGCTATGGTTTTCTGTCTGTCATCGGCGCCTTTTGTTTGATGACAGCCGGAGGATACCGCCCGTTCCTTGAACGAAGATTGAAGAATGCTTTTCCCCCGAAAAAAAAAGAGGAGCTTTCACTCCTCCTTCTTTTCATCTTCCGGGATCTCCAGGCGGATGCGCTGCACACGCCGCTCGTCCATCTCAAGGACTGTGACTGCGAAGCCATCCACCGTCAGCTTTTCCCCGGGAAGAGGGATATGCCCCGCCGCCTCCAGCACCCAGCCGGAAACGGTCAACGCGTCACTTTCCGTCGTGCTCTCCAGTTCATCCATCAGCTTTTCGAGATTCGTGCCGCCCATCACGAGGTATTCCCTGTCGGAAACCTTTTCGATCTCGTTCACGATCTCGTCGTGCTCATCCCAGATCTCGCCCACAAGTTCCTCTAGGATATCTTCCATGGTGACGATGCCGCGCGTGCCGCCAAACTCGTCCAGCACCACCGCGATCTGCATCTTCTTCTGTTGCATTTCCCTGAGAAGGCTTCCCAGGTCCCGGTGTTCGGATACGAAGATCACGGGGCGCACGATGGAAGCCACGTCGCTCTCTCCCGGGTAAACCTTGTTGTAGAAATCCTTCTGGTAAAGGATGCCCACGATATGGTCCAGGTCCCCTTCGTATACGGGCAGGCGGGAATACCCCGTTTCCGCGAACTTCGCGGCGATCTCTTCGCGACTTTCTCCCCGTTCGACGCCGGCGATGTCTATCCTAGGCGTCAGGATGTCCTGCGCTTCCTGATCCATGAAGTCGATGGAGTTGCGCAGCAGGGCGCTTTCCTGCTCGTCGATGCCGCCCTCGTCCTCCGCGACGTCCACCATCGTGAGCAGTTCATCCTCTGTAATGCTGCGGTCCTCCCCGTCCTTCACGAGAAAATGGAGCAGCCGTTTCCACAGGCTGAACAGCGCTGTAATGGGCGTCATCACGATCATGAAGAACTGGAGGATCGGCGCGGAAAAGACCGCAAACCGCTCCGGAAAGCGGGCCGCCAGCGACTTTGGCGTGATTTCGCCGAAAAAGAGCAGCACCAGCGTCACCACCAGTGTCGCGACGCCGCTCCCCCGATCCTCACCCAAAAGGCGCACAAAAATCACGGTGGCCATGGAAGTCGCCGCGATGTTCACGATGTTATTGCCGATGAGGATGGTGGAAAGCATCTTGTCATACTGCTCCAGAAGCCTCAGCACCAGGTCGGCTTTCCCGTCTCCCTTTTCCTGCCGGCTTTTGAGGCGGATGCGGTTTACGGAGTTCATAGCCGTCTCGGTCGCGGAGAAGTATGCTGAAAAAACGATACAAATTGCAATTAATATGTGCGTAAGGTCGCTGCCTTCCATAGAAATTCCTGGAAACCTTCCCTTCTGCCCTCACAGGGCTCTGAATATCCGTTATCTTAACAGGCTTTTCCGTACAGGTCAAGATGGCGCGCATCTTTCTTTCCTTCTGTCGTTGCATTTTTGTATGGGAAAGAGTACACTGAAGGCATAAACCGACGTTTGGAGGCGCCTATGCGATACCCTCTCCTGGTACTGGATCACGACGACACGGTGATGGACAGCACGAGAAGCACCCATCATCCCGCCTTTCTGGACGCGCTCTCCCAGATGAGGCCCGGCGTCACCATTTCACTCGAAGATTATTTCCGCGTCAATTTCGAGCCCGGCTTCCTCGCTTACTGCGAGCAGGAGCTGCACTTTACGGAAGCGGAAATGGAGCGCGAATACGAGATCTGGCAAAGCTGGGTCCGCAGGAGGATTCCACATGTCTTCCCCGGGGTCGCGCAAATCATTCACAGGCAGATTGAATCCGGCGGCCGGGTCGCTGTCGTCTCCCACTCGGTCGCCGCGAACATCCGCCGAGACTGGGCAGAGAACGGGCTTCCGCAGCCCATGCTCGTCTTCGGCTGGGAACAGCCGAGAGAACGGCGAAAGCCCCATCCCTGGCCGCTGCAGGAGATCCTTCGGAAAACCGGCCTCTCTCCGTCTGACCTCCTCATGGTCGACGACCTCAAGCCCGGTTTCGACATGGCAAACGCCGCCGGCGTCGATTTTGCAGCGGCACTCTGGGCGCATGATATTCCGGAAATCCGCACCCATATGCACCATTGCTGCCCCGTGGCCTTTGAAGACCCCACGGATCTTGAGTCCTGGCTGTTTGACTGACCTTTTTCAGAAGAGCCCCGCGAACAACGTCGTCTGATTGGAATCCGGCAGCCCGCCCAGGTATCCGTTTTCCCGCATAAAGTCGCGCAGGGTTTCGGACAGCTTGGTTCTCTTCATGAGATCTTCGACGGATATGAAGGGAGACTCCTTTCTCGCTTCCACGATGCTCTGCGCCACCGTTTTGCCGAGTCCGGGGATTGCCCGGAATGGCATGCGGATCTCCTTATCCGAAATCAGCTGAAAATCCGTCGCGTCCGACGCCCCGAGATCCACGGGCAGGAGGTGGATTCCCCGGCAGAGCATCTCGATAACGATCTCCATGATGACCATCAGCTTGTCATCCTTGTCGGAAAAATTACGGGGATCGTCCCGCCGCTTCGTCTGCAGCGCCTGATAGTTCGCCCGTACCGTTTCCACCGGGCCGCTCAAAAGACTTGCGTCGAACCCGTCCGCCCGCACGGTGTAATACGCGCAGTAATAGGCCGCCGGCCGGTATACCTTATACCAGGCGATGCGCAGCGCCATCGTCACATAAGCCACTGCATGTCCCTTCGGGAACATGTATTTTATTTTTTTGCAGGAATCGATGAACCAGGCAGGAACGTTGTGCTTTTTCATCTCTTCCTCAAGCTGCGGCGTCAGTCCTTTACCCTTCCGCACGTCCTCCATGGCCTTAAAGGAATCAAATGGTTCAAGGCCGTAGGCGAGCAGCGCGTTCATGATATCATCGCGGCAGCAGATGCACTCGGATAGGGGCGCCAACCCCTGCCGGATGATCTCCTGGGCGTTCCCGACCCAGACATCCGTTCCATGGGAAAGGCCGGAGATGCGGATCAGCTCCTCCATCGTATGGGGCTTCGTTTCCTCGAGCATGTTCCGGACGAATGCCGTACCGAATTCCGGCACGCCGTAGGTGCCTGTCTGCGAGCCGATCTGTTCAGGCGTCACCCCCAGGGCTCCGGTTCCGGAAAAGAGGGACAGTACCTTCTCGTCCGTCAGAGGAAGCTCTCGCGCGTCTATTCCGGTCAGGTCAGTAAGAACGCGGATCATAGTGGGATCATCGTGACCCAGCACGTCCAGCTTCACCAGCACGTCGTGCATGGAACCGAAATCATAATGGGTGGTAATGACCGGGCTTGTCATGTCGTTCGCCGGATGCTGAATCGCCACGAACTGATTGATTTCGTATTCCTTCGGCAAAACCACCATGCCGGCGGGATGCTGCCCCGTCGTCCGCTTGATCCCCTCGCAGCCCATGGAGAGGCGCTCCATCTCAGCCTCCGAGAGGGTGAGCCCCCGCTCCTCGCAGTAATGCTTGACGTAGCCGAAGGCCGTCTTCTGCGCCAGGGTGCCGATGGTTCCGGCGCGGTAGCAGTATTCCTTGCCGAACAGTTCTTCGATATAGGCGTGCGCCCTCGGCTGATAGACGCCTGAGAAGTTGAGGTCGATGTCGGGAACTTTGTCCCCCTTAAAGCCCAGGAACACCTCGAAAGGAATGTCGAACCCGTCCCGTGCCAGATCCGCGCCGCACTTCGGGCACTTGCGCTTCGGAAGGTCGTGTCCGACCTTATAATGCTGCTTGTCCACGTCGAAATCGGTGAACTTGCAAACCGGACAGCGGTAATGGGGCGGTAGCGCGTTGACCTCAGAAATACCCACCAGATGCGCTACGTAGGAAGAGCCCACGCTGCCCCGGGAACCCACCAGATATCCGTCGCTGTTGGACTTTTTCACCAGCTTCTGGGCAATGCTGTACAGCGTGCCGTAGCCGTAACCCAGAATGGATTTCAGCTCTTTTTCTTCTCTCGCCGTGACGATTTCCGGGGGATTGTCGCCGTACAATTCACGGATTTTCTCATCGCAGAGCCGGCGAATCTCGTCCGCCGCCTCCGGCCAGTAAGGCTGGAAGGTCGTCTTGTTCTCCGGGTGCTTCGGATAAAGGTTTACTTCTCCGATGCGGGAAGCGATGAGGGCAGGATTGTCGATGACCACCTGCTCCGCCTTTTCCTTCCCGAGGTAGGAAAACTCCTCCAGCATCTCCTCCGTCGTCTTAAAATAAAGCGGTGGCTGCTCATCCGCGTCTTTATAGCCCTGCATGCACTGGATGATGGTGCGGAATTTTGCGTCCTTCGGATCAAGGAAGTGCACGTCCCCTGTAGCGCAGACAGGAAGCCCAAGTTTCTCGCCCAGGGCCACGATCTTCCGGTTGATCTCCCGCAGCTGTTCCTCGTTTTGCACCATTCCATCTCGGATGAGGAACGCGTTATTGCCGATGGGCTGAATCTCCAGGTAATCGTAGAATCTCGCAATGCGGCGCAGCTCCGTGTCGCTCTTTCCGTCCAGGATGGCCTGGTACAGTTCCCCCGCAGCACAGGCGGAACCCACGATCAGGCCGTTCCTGTATTTCTGGAGGATCGACCGGGGAGTATGCGGACGGCGGCTGAAGTAGTGCAGATGTCCTTCCGAAACGATGCGGTTCAGGTTGGTCATGCCGTCTTGGGTCGCCGCAAGAAGGATGACGTGCCAGGACTCGCCGATAGCGCCGGAGGCAAGGGACGAATTGATTTCATCCATCCCCCGGATGCCTTTTGCGGCCATTTCAGAGAGCATCCGATTCAGCATCTGCGCGGTTGCCCTCGCATCGTTCACGGCGCGATGGGCGCCCTTCAGGCTGATGCCCAGCATCTTGCAGACCTTGCCAAGCTTATAGCTTGAAAGGGAAGGATACAATCGCCTGGCCAATTCCAGCGTATCCAAGACAGGCCAGTCCCGCTCGATGCCGAGGTGCGCACATTCCCCCTTCAGCATCGCGTAATCGAATTTCGCGTTATGGGCGGCGAAAGCCGCATCCCCGATGAATTCGATGAGCTTTGGGATTTCCACCTCCGCGCTCCCTGCGTCCTGCACCATAGCATCGCTGATGCCGGTCAGTCTCGTGATTTCCGGTGGAATCGGCTCGCCGGGGTTTACAAAACGGGAGTATTCCTCGACAACCTGCCCCGCCCGGATACGAACAGCACCGATTTCGATGACACGGTTTTTTTTCGGATTGAGGCCCGTGGTTTCAAAGTCGACGACGACGATGTCGTCCGAAAGGCTGCGTGAGTCCGCCCGCTCAGTCACCAGCGTTACATCCGTCAGGTAACCTTCCATACCGGGGATCAGTTTAATGTTCTTTTTGCGCGCCGCGCCGTATGCCTCCGGAAATGCCTGCACCACCCCGTGATCCGTGACCGCCACGGCGGGATGCCCCCATTCGGCCGCACGGGAGATGAGCTTTTCGGCGGAGGTGATCCCGTCCATCTCGCTCATGTTCGTATGCATGTGCAGCTCGATCCGCTTCCGCGGGGCGTCATCCGTCCGTTTCTCTTTCTCCCTCCGCTCAATATCGTTCAGCGTGATGGAAATCCCGTGTTCAAAGGAATCGGGTTTCACCTCTCCCCGCACCGCCAGATAAGCGCCGGGCCTGATTTCCCGGATGACCTTCTGGACGGCCTCGATCTCATCCGGGGTAGCAGGCGTTTCTTTTTCTGTCTCCCTTCCCTGTCCCGCCCTTCCCCGGGGTTTATAGCGGAGAAAAGCCTTGCACTTGATGGTATCCGTATAGTCCGTGATCGCGAAGGTCAGGATCTGCATGTCCTTCTGTTTCGATTCCCGTGCCTCGCTCTTCAGCACCTCACCAACGACCACAACCCGGCCGCTTTCCTCGTTCAGCTCCGAGATCGCGGTGGCCGGCTGCGCGATGGTCCTTCCCAGAATCGGTTTAGGCCCCGTGGTTGCCGAGGCCTTCTCTTTTTTTTCCCGCTGCGCGCGCACCAGCTCTTCCATGGCGCGGCTTTCTTCCGCCTCGCGCCTTCTGCGGATCTCTTCCATTTCTTCCGCGATGCGCGTCTCTGACTGGAAGGAAACGCGCACGTCCTGCGCGAAAACGCTTTTTACGAGTGTTTGCAGATAGGTGTCCACCTTGCTCTCTGAAAGCAGCTTCGGCGCCATCGGATCCTTCACGAGCAGCGTCAGCACGCCGCCTTTGAACACGTATCTGCCCTCTTCGAGGAATGGCAGGAAAGCCGGATGGTTCCTCGCGACGCAGCGGTTCAGGAAATCCGCGTACCTCCCAGGATCCGAGAGAAAATCCGCCCCAAGCTGAGGGCTTTTGATTGTGACGCGCACGCGAATAGGAGCAAAAAACTTTCGGAAGGCGCGCTGCACCGATAAAAAGGGCGCCTCTTCGGCCAGGATATCGCTGGAAAAAGAGATCAGGATCTCGCTTCCGTCCGCCGTAGCCGTGACGCGCTCCAAAGTCAGATGGTCGGCAAGCGGTTCTTCCGCCTGCCGGACCAGTGTTCTCCATTGTTCTTCCATGGTTCCCCTACCTGTCAGCTCCCGCAATTCACTGGGGATCGATTCCCCGTTCCCGCAGCATCGCCCGGATCTCCCGCATCAGGATTTCCGCAAGATCGCCCTCAACCTTCCTGGGTTCCCGTCCCTTACGGATGAGCAGGCCCGCGCCGTTTCCGCCGCCGCAAATACCGATATCCGCCTCCCGCGCCTCGCCGGGACCGTTTACCACGCATCCCATGACAGCCACCCGGAAGGGAGCGCGGACCGCCTTCAGCTCTTCCTGTACCCGCCGCATAATGCCCGCCACGTCGATGCACGTCCTTCCGCAGGTGGGGCAAGAAACAAACTGCACTGCATCGTTCCTGTACCCGCAGAAGCGCAGGATTTCGATGCCTGCGGGCGGTTCCAGGCAGGGATCCCCCGTCAGGGAAACCCTGAGCGTGTCTCCGATGCCCTCCATCAGGAGCGTTCCGATGCCGATTGCGCTCTTCATCCGCCCTTCTTCCGGCAGGCCGGCCTCCGTAACGCCCAGGTGGAGCGGATAGGGGCAAGCCCGGCTCGCGAGACGGTAGGCTGCCACCGTATCCCTGACGGTGCTCGCCTTCATGGAAAGGACGATGTCGGTAAAGCCGCATTTTTCCAGCATCGCGGCATGACGCAGGGCGCTTTCCACCATGCCCTCCGGCGTCGGCGCGCCGTACTTGTCCAGAATGTCCTTCTCCACGGAACCGGAATTGACGCCGATGCGCATGGGGATATGATGCGCTTTCAGACAGCCCGCAAGGATCCTCACGTTCTTCTCTCCGCCGATGTTCCCCGGATTGATGCGCAGCTTGTGGATGCCGCTTTCTACGGAGCGCACGGCAAGCCGATAGTCAAAGTGAATGTCAGCCACGAGAGGAACGGGGCTAGCGTCCACCAGATCCCGCACGGCGTCCGCGCAGGCTTCGTTATAAACAGACACCCGCACGATATCGGCTCCCGATGCGGCAAGGGCTCGAATCTGAGCAATCGTCGCCTCGCGGTCCGCCGTATCCGTATTGGTCATGGACTGCACGGAAACAGGCGCTCCGCCTCCGATTCTGACCTTTCCAACCGTAACCTGCATTTTGCTGGCCATCGTATTCTCCTTTACCTGCGCACGAAAAACTGCAGAATGTCCTTGTATGTCAGCACGACCATGAGCCCCATCAGCAGCGCAATGCCCACCAGATGGATCGTTCCCTCCAGTTCCCGCTTAACCGGCTTCCCGCGGACCGCCTCCAGCAGCAGGAAGAGCAGCCGGCTTCCGTCCAATCCCGGGATCGGAAGAAGGTTCATGATGCCGAGGTTCACGCTGATGAGCGCCAAAAGCTCCAGCCAGATGTCGAGCCCGCCTTCCCGGGTCGCCTCCTGGATGACGTACACCGTCCCCACGGGTCCGGTCATGTCCGATACGCCTTCGCCGCGGAAGACCAGGTTTTTGAGCGTCCGTGCGATCAGCACGACGCTCTCCCAGTTGTAGCGGAAGGAAAATGGAACGCTTTCAAGGAAAGATATCCTCTGGCGCTCTTGGGCGAAGGAAAAGCCTAAGCGATACCGCTCAAGCGTCTCGTCATAAAAGGGCCGGATAGCAAGCTCTTTCTCTTCCGAATCGCGACGCACCGTAATGGTAACCGTCTCTCCGCCGGAAGACGCGATCGCCTGAGAGATCGTGGCCGTGTCCTCTGTCTCCGTTCCGTTCACTGAAAGCAGGCGGTCCCCCACCGCAAGACCGGCCAGCGCGGCGTTTTCCTCCACCGCGCCGACGACAGGAACGGAGGCCGGAATGCCTACCGCGCTGAGGTACAGGACGATCGTGAAGACCGCCACGACAAAATTCATGCCAGGGCCAGCAAATACGGTAAACATGCGCCGGGGCAGGGAAGTCCGGTCAAACGCCCGGGGATCTGCGCTCACTCCTTCATCTTCGCCGTAAAACCTACAGAAACCACCAATGGGAAGAGCGCGCAGGGAGTACTCCGTTCCCCTCTTCCCCGCGCGGTGCCAAAGCAGCGGCCCCATGCCAATGGAAAACTCCTGAACTTCGATCCTGCAGAGCCGTGCAGCCCAGAAATGGCCCGCTTCGTGCAGGATGATGAGGATGCCCAGGAGAAGAATCGCCATCAGGACGTACAAGCTGTTTCCTCCATCACATCAGAATACCCGGTAATCCCTTCCCATCAGGAAAAGCGGCCCGTCGCAAGCAGCTCCCGCGCCGTTCTCCTAGCAGCGAGATCCGCCCCGAATACTTCTTCCAGGGAAGGATCCGACTTGACGGGGATTTTTGCCATCGTTTCCTCCACAAGCGCCGCAATGCCGCCGAAACGGATCCGGTCCTTAAGAAAGGCCTCTACCGCGATCTCGTTCGCCCCGTTCAGGACAGCAGTCGCCGTTCCGCCTGCCAACAGCGCCTCACGTCCAAGGCGGAGCGCAGGGAAACGCACGGGATCCGGATCTTCAAATGTCAGCGCCCGCATACTTGCAAAATCCAGGCGGCTGCCGCCAAAGGGGAGGCGCTCCGGTCTCGCCATGGCATACAGAATCGGTAGCCGCATATCCGGCGTTCCAAGCTGCGCAATCACCGCACCGTCCTCATATTCCACCATCGAATGAATGACGCTTTCCGGATGGACGACCACGTCGATGCGCTCCCCGGGCATATCGAAGAGCCACCGCGCCTCGATTACTTCCAGCGCCTTATTCATCATGGAGGCAGAATCGATAGTGATCTTCTGTCCCATGCTCCAGTTCGGATGGCGGAGCGCCTGCTCTTTCGTCGCCCTTTCGATCTCTTCCCGATTTCTCGTCCGGAAGGGTCCGCCGCTTGCAGTCAGAATGAGGCGGTGAGGCCGATTGCCCCTCGCCCCCTCCAGACACTGGAAAACGGCGCTGTGCTCGCTGTCGATGGGGATGAGAGGCTGTCCGGCTTTCCGCGCAGCCTCCGTTACGAGAGCCCCGCCAGCCACAAGGGGTTCTTTGTTCGCCAGCAGCACCTGTTTACCGAGGGATAGCGCCTCCATTACAGCGGCAAGACCCGCGACGCCCACCACGCTTACCAGCACAGCATCCGCTTCCGTCCCCCGGGTGACGGAAAGCATCGCGTCCTCCCCGAAAACCCATTCACAGGCGTCCCTGACGTCCTCCGGGATACTATCCGGCTTCATTATGAGCCCAGCTACGGAAGGGCGGAACCTGCGCACCTGATCAAACAGCTTTTCCGCTGAAGAATGCGCCAGCAGTGCCTCCGCCCGGAAGCGCTTCGGATGCTTCGAAATGACATCCAGCGCCTGGGTTCCGATGGAGCCCGTCGAACCGAGAATCGCGATTTTTTTCATGAAAGACATACCTCCGCCCGATCCCCGTTACTGAAGGATCAGGGTGTAACAATAGAATACAATCAGTGTGAAAATGACGCTGTCGAAACGATCCATGACGCCGCCGTGTCCAGGAAAGACCTTTCCGTAATCTTTGATGCCGCTGTATCGCTTAAGAAGGGAGGCGCACAGATCCCCGATCTGTCCCGCGACGGCGCCTAACAGCCCCAGCAGGATGGCAGCTGGAATCCCCGGCATTGGGGTGTCTAGCCCATGCACGAAAACCGCCCGCATGGCTAGTCCCGCAAGAACGCCGCCGATCAGGTAGAATACCGCTCCTTCCACAGTTTTCTTGGGGCTGATCTCCGGACAAAGCTTATGTTTCCCAAATGCCCTTCCGCCGAAATAAGCCGCCGCATCCCCGGCGAAAGCCACCGCAAAAGCCATGAAGAGCAATGCCTTTCCCGGTACCCGTCCGAACATGCGGTTTTCCATCATCATGAACATCGCCATGGGGAGCAGCGCGGTGAAAATCGGATACACCGTCGCCGCCGCATTGGGAAAAGTCGGCGCTTTCGAAAGCAGCACGCCCGCCATGGAAATCCCCATGGCCGCCGTCACGATGACGAGAGGATCGAGAACGCCCCGCAGCCTAGCCATGGGCCACATGGCGACCGCCGCAATGTATCCACCCCAGGGGCATACATCATAGCCCGCTGTTCTGAGCGCGCGATAGCACTCGATCAGCGCTACAACCGCCAGGATGGAAGTCAGAAGCTCCGCGAGCCAGCCACCGGCCGCCAGCACGTAAATCAAAACAGGGACACCGATGCATGCGGTAAGGATACGCTTTTTCATTTTGCCGCCTCCTTGACGCCGCCAAAGCGCCGATCCCTAGACAAGTACTGAAGCAAGCAGAGATCGTAGGCCGCCCGGTCAAAATCCGGCCAAAGGGTGTCCGTTACCACGATCTCCGCGTAAGCGATCTGCCACAACAGAAAATTGCTGATCCGCATTTCTCCGCTGGTGCGGATGAGAAGGTCCACTTCTGGTAACCCCTCCGTATACAGCATCTTTTCAAAAGCGGCTTTATCGATCGCTTCCGGAGCCAGCCTGCCGGCCATGCACTCCCGCGCCAGAAGCCGGCAGGCGCGCAGGATTTCCTGCTGAGCGCCGTAATTGAGCGCGATGCAAAGCCGGAGGCCCGTATTCCGGGCCGTCTGCCGCTCCGCCTCCCGGAGCGCCCGCCGCTGCTTTGCGTATTCCTCCGGCATGCCTTCCACATCCCCTAGGATGCGGATGCGGACGTTTTCCCGGTCGAGTTCCCGGAGCTCTTTTGCGAAAAAGTCCAGTAGGAGGCTCATGAGCCCGCCTACTTCTTCGTTTGAACGCTTCCAGTTTTCCTGAGAAAAAGCGTAGATCGTGAGCACCGGAATCCCCAGATGATCCGTATGCCGGATGATTTCCCGCAGGGCTTCCACGCCGGCCTTATGGCCAAAGCCCCGGGGCATCCCGCGCTTCTTCGCCCACCGGCCGTTTCCGTCCATGATGATGGCCACATGCCTTGGCATCCGGTCCCGACCGACCGGCTTCCCCGCGAGGAGCACTTCTTCCATATGGTCAATCCACCTTTCCCCCGCACCGGATTCGCGTTCACAAAAAAGCGGGATCGCCGATCCCGCCGTCAGTCCTGTGATTCTGTCGGCCCTTCCATTCCCGGAACCGCGAATGGCGCCGTCGTCATGCGCTTCCCATCCTGGGATACGCAGAGGACGCGCAGCACGGTTTCCCCGCGCTGCCGCGGCGCCGACGTCAGCCTCACCTCCGGCTCCACTCCACGGGAGCGCAACTCATCAAGCGCTTCCTGCAGCGGCATGCCGATGAGTGTCAGGTTCATCGGACTTCCATGATCTCCTTTTCCTTCTCGTCGCAGATCTTGTCGACTTCCTTGATGGCAGCATCGGTCAGCTTCTGGATTGCATCTTCCGTCTTCTTCTGGTCATCCTCGGTGATCTCGCTGTTCTTTTTCATCTTCTTGATCTGCTCGTTCGCCTCCCGGCGCAGCGTACGGATGGTCGTCTTATACTGCTCGCCCGTCTTGCGCACGAGTTTGGTCAGATCTTTGCGGCGCTCCTCCGTCAGTTCTGGCAGAACGAGGCGGATGATCTTCCCGTCGGTGGAAGGATTGAGACCCAGGTCGCTGGCCTGGATAGCGCGGCAGATTTCCTTGACAGCCTTCACGTCATAGGGAATGATCTGCAGCACGCGGGGTTCCGGCGCGGAAATGTTCGCCGCCGCCTTGAGGGGCGTCATTGAGCCGTAATAATCGAAGGAAATCCTGTCGAGCAGCTGCGGATTCGCGCGGCCCGCCCGGATGGCCAGCAGATCCTTTTTCAGCGTTTCCTGCGCCTTCTGCATCTCAGCCTTGGTACGATCCTGTACTTCCTGCGTAACCAGCATGGGACAAACCTCCTCCAAAATCATTTCTTTTGCGTGTATTGTATCCTACAGTAAGGGAATTGGCAAGCGCTTTTTTTGTTCTCCTTTTCCGCTCTCGACAAATGCAAGAACCACTTGAAACTCCTTCCAGATTGTGGTACAACAGAACCAGCTGAACAGGCCGGATTCTGTAATCCGGAGCCGGGCCCAATCGGGCAGCGGAATGCCGCGGGACAGAGATTCTTCCGTCCCGCGGATTTAGTTTTTCCGGGCCGGAGCTTTGGAGGACATCATGTCTGCAATGGATATTCGTCACGTTCCTGCGGGAGATTATGAGCAGGCCGTGCGCCGCGTCTCCTCGCAGGGCATCGCCGCCAATGCCGTGCTTACCGTTTTCAAATTTGCGGCCGGCATCCTGGGGCATTCCGCTGCCATGCTGAGCGACGCGGTGCACTCCGCTTCCGACATCGCAGGCGGCCTTATCGTGATCATCGGTGTGGCTTTTTCGGAGCGGCAGGCCGACGAGGATCATCCTTATGGGCACGAGCGGCTAGAAAGCATCGCTTCTCTGCTGCTCTCCGCCCTTCTTCTGATCGCCGCCTTCTCCATGGGCAAAGGCGCTGCAGAATCCATCCTTTCAGGCGGCTATCGTGAAGCGGCCGCCCCGGGGCGCATTGCCCTCATTGCCGCGGTCATTTCCATCCTCGTAAAAGAGGCACTCTTCCGGATCACGTTGCGCGAAGCTGACAGGCTGGGCTCCGGCGCCCTCCGCGCGGAAGCGATGCATCACCGCTCCGACGCGCTGTCCTCTGTCGGCGCGCTCTTCGGCGTCGCAGGCGCCCGCCTGGGTATCACCATCCTGGAGCCCGCAGCTGCGCTCATCATCTGTCTGTTCATCCTGAAAGCAGCCTTTGAAATCTTCCGCGAAGCGACGGACCGCATGGTGGACCGCAGCGCCGGGGCCGCCATGGAGCAAAAACTCCGCGCGGAAATCGAGACTTTTCCTCAGGTCAGGCGGATCGACCTTCTGCGCACCCGGGCTTTCGGCCGCCGGATTTATGTAGATCTGGAACTGGCTATGGACGGAAATGCCACGCTCACCGAAACCCACCATGTCGCGGAAACAGTGCACGACCGGCTGGAGTCCCGCTTCCCGGAGATCAAGCATGTGATGATTCACGTAAATCCAGCAGATTAAAGCAAATTGCCCCGGCACTCGTTCCCAGCGTGTGAAAAAGTGCCTGAAAAAACTGGCAGCCAATAAAGCGGCGCCGCCCTCCCGGGCAGCGCCGTTCTCCTTTGTTATGTCATCTTCAGATGAACTGTGAAATACCAGTCTTATTTCATACTTTCCGCCCGTTCCAGCAGCGTCAGCAGATACACAAACTCTTCTTTGTAGGGGTCACCGGTTACGCTTCCGCTGTCCCTCGCCAGAGCAAGGGCGCTTTCAAAGGTCGCATCGCCCTTATTCCCGCTGTCCCGTAAAAGCATCCCGGCCTCTGCGACAGCCGCGGCGAACTTCATATTATCGGAAAGCGCTTCTTCCGGCTCACCGGCCAGCGGATATGTCCAGAGTTCGCTTGCGTCGTTTCCCGGGCGCTTTGCCCGGACGGACAGGGTCAGCCATTCTTTGCTGTTCCCCTCCGACGTTGCCTTTGCGTATTTGCTTTCCGCCACGCCGAAGTCGAACCCGCTACCCACCGGGACAATCTCGTAGAGCGCTGTCACCCGGTGTCCGCTCCCAAGTTCTCCGCCATCCTTGGAATCGTCCGCAAAATCCGCGGCTGCCATTACACGGTCTTCATAACCGATGAGGCGATAGCCTGCAATTTTTGCCGGATTAAAATCCAGCTGCAGCTTGACGTCCCTTGCTACCTCGATGAAGGTGCCCCCAGCCTCGCTCACAAGGGCCCGCCTGGCCTCGAAAATGGAATCCAGGTAGTAGTAATTTCCGTCGCCGTAATCCGCAAGCGCTTCCAGCTTATTGTCCTTGTAATTGCCGTAGCCCACACCTAGCATGGTGAGTTTCACGCCATTTTCCTTCTTCTCCATCACGAGCCGCGCGAGGTCCCCCTCGCTGGTCATTCCCACATTGAAATCTCCGTCCGTGGCCATGAGGATGCGGTTCACAGAGCCTTTTGCAGCATACTTTTCCGCTATGGCGTAGGCTGTCTGAATGCCCGCAGCGCTGTTGGTGGAGCCGCCGGCCTCGAGATTCGAAACCGCCTCCATAATGCGCACCTTGTCCGCGGCAGGAACCCCCTCCAAAACCACCTCGTCCCGTGAGGCATAGGTCACGATGGAGACGGTATCCGTGGGCTGCAGTTCTTCGAGAAGGAGCATGAAAGCGCGCTTCACGAGGTCCAGCCGGTCTACCCCGAACATGGAGCCGGATACGTCAATCAGGAAGACGAAGTTATGTCTCGGTCTCTCTTCTTCCGGGACGGCTACCGCCTGAAGCCCGACCTGCAAGAGCAGTGTTTCCTCCCTCCAGGGGCACTTTGCCAGTTCCATTGTCACACCGAACGGATCGTTCCCTTCCGGGCCTTTGTAATTATAGGAAAAATAATTCAGCATCTCCTCGATCCGCACCGCGTCTCTTGGGACAGGTTTCCCCGCGAGGATCAGCGCCCGAAGCTGCGCATAGCTTGCCGTGTCCACATCCGCCGCAAAGGTGGAAAGCGGCGCCGTGGATACGCTCTCGAATCCGTTCTCTCGGATGGTCGTATACTCGTTGGTGTTCCATGTTTCGTAACCAAAACCTGCTGTTCCGGCAGACATGCTCAGAGATTTCGGCATTCCCGTCGCCATCGGCATCGCGTTTCTCGCCATAAGCGGGGCAGCGTAGCTGTCAATTACGGCACCGGATTCATAAACCTCTTCTGTTTCAGCAAACCAGTCGAACAGCGAACCGCTTTCCTTTTTTTCTGCGGCCGGTCTCGCCTCATCGGAGAACAGGCGTTCCCACGTTTTCGCATCCGTCATTCCCGTCTCCAGAAGATTGTTCCGCGCCTGGAAACTCATCAGCGCCGATTCCGTCTCCGTATCAAATACCTCGTCCGGCGTTCCGTCGAAATAGCGGAGCTCCGCAAGGCGTGTCTCAAGAGAAAGCACATCCTCTCCCGTATCGCCCTTTTTCAGGATGCGGGTTTCTGCCGCCGAGGTAACGGCAAGCGCCATGAACAGCGCCAGCACAGCGGCAAGGGCAGCGATTCGATTCTTTTTCATTCTCGTTCCTCCTGCGGTCGGTTTGGTTCGCGTTTCACCCATAAGACGAAAAAAGGCGCAGGTTTATCCCGCACCCTTTTATAAGTTTTGCGTTCCGCATCCAACCACGCAGGAGGGATTTCACTCTTCGAAAGGCTTTGTCTGGTATCCCCGCGCAGCGCAGAACTTTTCAGCTTCCGATCCGGGGACAATAGTAAAGACCGCCCTGCAGTCCCCAGGAAAAGCGCTGTCGGCAATCCCCTGTATGCTTGCGGGGATCGAGATTTCAGCGAGCTGCGGGCACATGGCGAACGCCTGTGCGCCGATGCTCCGGGGGCCTTCCCGGATGACAACCTCCCGAAGGCTAAGACAGCCCGCAAACGCCGCGGCCGGGATCGACGGGAACTGAGAACCGATCGTGACCTTCCGGAGGGTCCTGCATCCGGAGAAGGCGCCCATCTCCATACCGGAAACGACCTTTCCTCCCAGCAGAACAGGGAGCAGGACGCTTTCCTCTTCTCCGCGGTATTTGACGATGTTGACCCCGAACTTTCCGTCGCGGTATTCATACGCGTCCGTCTTTTCGCCCGGACTGTCTTTCGGGGTAATCCCGGGAATCGAAATCGAATGAAACGCGTTCCGGATCCTCGCGCCGAGGAAAGGCCACTGGCGCGACGGCATCAGGAGCAGCCCGGCGGAAAGCAATACCGCACCGATGATCCCGATCCTGCCCCTGGCAAATTCGGCGATCAGCGTTATCAGCCCCATAAGGAACAGAACGCAGGCGACCGGCACGATGAAACCATCTGTCGCAACGGCGAACCGCAGCCAATCGATCATCTTTGTACCTCTGGCTTCCTGTTACGAAAAGGAGCCTCCGATTGCTCGGAGGCTCTTCGAACGCATCAAATGGATTACTCAAAGATCTTCGTCACGACGCCGGAGCCGACCGTACGGCCGCCTTCACGGATAGCGAAACGGAGCTTCTCGTCCATGGCGATGGGGGTGATCAGCTGGCATTCCATATCGATGTTGTCGCCAGGCATAACCATCTCAACGCCGTCGGGCAGCTTGATAGAGCCCGTCACGTCGGTGGTACGGAAGTAGAACTGCGGACGATAGCCGTTGAAGAACGGGGTATGACGGCCGCCTTCTTCCTTCGTCAGGACGTACACCTGACCCATGTAATGGGTGTGCGGATGGATGCTGCCGGGCTTTGCGAGAACCTGGCCGCGCTCCACCTCGGTGCGCTGAATGCCGCGGAGCAGAGCGCCGATGTTGTCGCCCGCCTCGGCGTAATCCATGGTCTTGCGGAACATTTCGACGCCGGTAACGACGGTGGAACGGGGCTCGTCTTTGAGGCCCACGATCTCGACTGGATCGTTAACCTTGACCTGTCCGCGCTCGACACGGCCGGTAGCCACGGTGCCGCGGCCGGTGATGGTGAACACGTCCTCAACAGGCATGAGGAAGGGCTTGTCGGTCTCGCGCTCCGGCTCCGGGATGTAGCTGTCAACAGCGTCCATGAGCTCGAAGATGCACTTGCAGGCCGGCTCGTTCTTGGGATCGGTACCGCCGTTCTGCACATACTCCAGCGCCTTGAGGGCGGAGCCGCGGATGATCGGGATATCGTCGCCCGGGAACTGATAGGAGCTGAGAAGCTCGCGGATTTCCATCTCAACCAGCTCGAGCAGCTCTTCGTCGTCCATCATGTCGGTCTTGTTGAGGAACACGACGATGTAATGCACGCCAACCTGACGGGCAAGCAGGATGTGCTCACGGGTCTGGGGCATGGGGCCGTCGGGAGCGGAAACCACCAGGATCGCGCCGTCCATCTGAGCAGCGCCGGTGATCATGTTCTTGACGTAGTCGGCGTGGCCGGGGCAGTCAACATGCGCATAGTGACGGGTAGCCGTCTCGTACTCAACGTGCGCCGTGTTGATCGTGATGCCACGGGCCTTCTCTTCGGGAGCCTTGTCGATGTCGTCATACCGCATCGCCTTCGCCTCGCCGAAGGTCGCCAGCACCATCGTGATGGCAGCGGTCAGCGTCGTCTTGCCGTGATCCACGTGGCCGATCGTTCCGATGTTCACGTGCGGCTTGGTGCGTTCGAATTTTTGCTTCGCCATGGGAATCAACCTCCTCGATCATTTTCGGCTGACAGGTTTTGTGCGGCCCGCCGAATTGTCGGTGGTCGCCGTGGAGCAGGTGATGGGAATCGAACCCACGCGGTCAGCTTGGGAAGCTGAAGTTCTGCCATTAAACTACACCTGCGGGTGCTGTCAACCGTTGAATCTTCCCTATCATATCGAATTTTAACGGAATTGTCAATATCCCATCGGAAGCTTTTTTCCTGCAGTGAAGTGCAAAGGTAACTTCCAGACCGGGCGGGTTGAAATGGAAATTAGTCGTACAGGAAGATCCAGTTGGAAATAAGTTGTACACTTTAGAAAACATGCAGTATATGCAGAAAGGGTGTGCACTTATGACAGCCAACG
>JAIKWN010000034.1 GCA_024684665.1 Clostridiales bacterium
GCAGGCCGCCTTCGACAAAGCCGTGAAAGACCTGGATCATGCGCAGTACATCCCCGTCGCCCTGATGGCCACGCAGGTCGTCGCGGGAACGAACTACTGCATCCTCAGCCAGATCGTGCCCGCGGAACCGGATGCAAGGCCCTCCTGGGCGCTGGTTTACATTTATGCCGACCTGCAGGGCAACGCGGAGATCATGAACGTGTACGAACTGTATATCGACCGACACAGCGCGTCTGCGAATTATAAGTAGTAGATGATGCTGCAGCCGCTCTATGCCAGCACGGCGTGGAAGTGACCGTGGATGAGCTTTTGAAGGGATAGCTCACGGTAAATTCTTTCGGAGGAAAATAGCCTTGATTTCTGCAAGATTCATCATCGTATTCATGGCCTGCGTCAGTCTGGCCTTCACCCTGGTCAAAATGCGGCTCGCGGATCTCCAGCGGAAACAGCCGCTTCCCGATGAAGTGGCCGATATCTATGACCCGGAACGGTACCAGAAATACCTGAACTATGTCGCGGACAATCGCAGGATCGGTCTCATCTTTACCGCGGTAAACCTGATCCTCACCGTCGTTCTGTATTATTCCTCTGTTTTTTCCCGGATAGAAACCTTCGCCGGCCGAAATCCGTACGGGGTCTTCATAGCGACGTTCGCGCTCTTCTTCCTGATTGAAACGGTTGTCGGGATCATCGGGAAGTACTTGGACACGTTCTATATCCGGGAAAAGTACGGCATGAACAAGCAGACGATGAAAGGCTTTGTGAAGGATACCGTGCTTGACAGCGTACAGAACCTGGTCCTCACAGGATCGCTTGGACTGATATTCGTCTTCATCGGAGAACACCTTCCCGTCTGGACGCACGGGCAGCCGATCGGCCTGGGGAAAGCATTCCTGTTCGGCCTTGCGATTGCCGCCGCTGTTGCTGCCTTTATGCTCCTTGCCGCGCTTTTCTCCCTCTGGGTGCTTAAAAAGCAATATACGTTTACACCGATGCCAGATGACGCCCTTCGCTCGAAGATCATGGCGCTGCAGGAAGGGTCAAAGAAAAAGGTCAGCCTGATCTACATCTACGACGAATCGAAGAAGACGACCACGAAGAATGCTTTCCTTTTGAAACTGCTGTGGCACAGGGAATTCGGCATTGCCGACAATTTCATCAACGAAAATGCAGAAACGGAACTGCTCGCGGTTCTAAGCCATGAAATCGGTCATCTGAAGCATAAAAAGAATCTGCTGAACTATACCGGGTATGCGGCGATCGGGGCCTTCTTCTGCCTGTTTGTATGGCTGATTTACAAGCCGGACGTCATCCTGTCGATGAACGCGTGGATCCGCGAATCTTTCGGGATCACCGTCACGAATTATTATGTGTGGATCTCGGTGATGGGGGCGATCCTGACCCCCGTGGCCCGCGTCTTCACCACCTTCGGGAATTATCGCTCCCGGCAGGAAGAACACGAAGCGGACCGGGAAGCGGTAAAGAACGGATACGGAGAAGAACTGATCGCGACGTTCAAACGGCTCAGCAATGATGAACTGATCAACGTGAATCCCCATCCGGTGATCGAGTTCCTAGAATACGATCATCCCGGCATGTATCAGCGGATCCGCGCAATCCGGGAGTACGAAGCCATGAGGAAAGCATAAGACCTGAAGGTTTTGCTGTCTGCGTCCATATTAAAAGAGACCGTCTCATTCTTTCATACCGAAAGGGAGAAACGGCCTCTTTTCAGTTTGCGCAATAAGCAGCGGGGCAGTGGGAAAGTTCTTTCGGTTCTGAAAGTGTTTACCAGAGATTCCCCTCTTCGTTGAACGTCCATTCATAGGGTTCCGACAGGATCTCGAACCGGGGATCCTCCCGCAGGGCGGGAAGCAGGTTCTCGCTGACCTCGATTTCCGAGAGGCAGAGCGTGTTGTGTATGCGGACCATGGTAGCTGCCGACCAGTCTGCCAGATTGCAGGTCTTGAAGCAGCACTGGATCGCCTGCCGGTCGTTCGGGAGCGTCATAGGGATCTTCACGCCGCCCGTGAGCGTTGCGGTCAGCGTGTTCGGATAGGTCTGCGCAAAATCGAACTTCTCCGCCGCGCGGCGGGTCGTGAAATCCGCCATACCGAGGCCATTCCCGTTCCCCTTGCTTTCTTTGGAAATGTCCAGGATCACTACGCGCGTAATGGAAGGTCCACCGGAGATCCATGCGGAATGATAGCGACCGACAACGTTTGTATCAAATCCCGCGCCGCTGATGTTCTTCCCAATTTCATCGATGATGAGTGCGTCCAGGCGACCGAAGTGGAGCTTCGGGGCGTATTCCTTCGCGAGGGCGAGGAGCTTCGGTTCCTCGCTGTCGATCTCTTCTTTCCGCAGGACACGGCAGACCGCCGTTTCATGGAAAGCGTTTTCCACGAGACCGACCGCGCAGAGCACGCGAAGGCGGCTGAGCGCAGCCCGCGCGATGGAAGGAATGTGCTCCGCCATATGCCCGAAACCGAGATTGTGCGCGATGTCCGCGCCTTTCTGCTTCCCGAGGCCGATGGTGATCATCTTCATGAGGCCGGATTCATACGGTCCGCGGAAGCAGACGTGGGGTTTGATCCGGTTCATCACGATCAGGTGGTCCGCTTCCCAGGCGTTCCTGTCCACGAGGACGGGCATGCCGTCCGCCGTTCGCGCGATTTCGACCGTTTCCATGGAGGAACGGATCGCCGCGCCCGTCGCCGCCTCCGTATAGCCCATGCCGAGCAGCATAGCCTTCTGCCCCTCCGCTGTCGCACCCGCGTGGCTCCCCATCGCGGGGACGAGGAAGGGCTCCGCGCCGGCTTCCCGCAGCAGGGAGACCAGCGTGCGCGCCGCTGTGACCTGGTTTGCGATGCCGCGGCTGCCGATGGTGATCGCAACCGTTTCGCCAGAATGGACGGCAGAGAGGATATCCATTTCCGCGAACTGCCTACGTATTTCCGCCTCCGCGTCGACGGCGGGCGGATGCGGGAATTTCTGCCGCACCCGCGCGACTTTTGGGATCGCGACGTCGGAAAGCAGGGAAGAGATCGTCTCCCAGCTTCCGTTTCCACCCGTCGTAATCATGCCCCCGCCTCCTCTTTTTCTCTCTCTTTCTTCGCGTCGCGGATGTTGTTTACGATTGTGATGCCGACCATGACGACGGAGAGCAGGATAAACGTAAGGGAGATCGGCCGGCGCAGGAAGACGGTCCAGTCGTTCTTGGAGAGCTGCAGCGCGCGGTCCAGGTTCTTCTCCGCGATGGGCCCGAGGATCACGCCGAGGACGAGCGGCGCGCCAGGGAAGTGATACTTCTTCATGAAGAAGCCG
>JAIKWN010000067.1 GCA_024684665.1 Clostridiales bacterium
TGTCTGCTTCGGGACGATCTTGCGGATCTCCTCCTCCGGATCGCCGAGGCCCATCATGCATTTGACGAGCCCCTCGCCGTAGCGCTCCATCATGATGACGGGCATGGAAAGGATGCGCGCCACATCCTGCGGGGAAGGAACGCCGGCCACGCTGCTGAGCGTGCTCTTGAAGCGGACCTCCCCGTCCCGGAAATCCAGTTCGAAGGCGCCGAGCTTCAGCCCGTAATTAGCCCGCATCATGAATTCCGCCGCGCAGGCGCGGTATTCTTCCGCGACGCTGAGGGGAGCGACCGCGATCGCCTCGATGTCGCTGTCCGTGGCGAGGAAGATGACGCCGCAGGTGTTCATCCGCCCCTGTAGGCGGAAGTTCAGGAAGACGTGGAACAGCCTTCCGCTGTCCTCCCGGATCTCGTATTTCAGGTGCCGCCCGTTCAGGTATTCGAGCACCCGCTCACGCAGGACCTCCCTGCGGGGCCGCGCTTCCGGTACGGGCATGGGCGGAGCGGCTTCCCCTGCCGGCTCCGGATTGTACCCGCCCCGCACGGTCAGGGTCTCCGGCACTTCCTCCTCCGTTACGGGGATTTTTTCTTTTTCCGCGGACTCCTCCGGCTTCTCCGCCGGGGCGGCGGTTTCCTCCGCCTTCTTCCGCCCGTCGCCCATCATGTTTTTCAGCGTTTCCATCACGTTTTTCATATGCGTACTCCCTTGCTGACGCTTCCGGTATTTTCCCTGCGGTGCCTTCGGAGCGTCAGGCCGTCTTCTCGAACTTCTCGCCGCAGCTGCGGCAGGTGATCGTCACCTTGCCGACGCCCCGGGGAATCCGCAGGCGCGCGTGGCATTTCGGGCAGGTGTAATAGCGGAACTGCTTCCGGTTCTTAAAGCGGTTCACAAATTCCCTCGCGGATTTGCGAATGCCCGCGGTCTTCTCCAGGTACTTCGCGTTCTCCGCCGCCCGCTTGCCGAGATCCCTGGAGAGCATCCGGAAGAATACGACGATGAGCAGGGCGTCTGTCAGCAGCACTATGATGCGCATGCCGAGCAGGCCGCCCAGAAGGCTCCCCGCCACGGCGACGACACTGAGTGCCAGGTTCAGCTGATCCGCGCCGTAACGCCCCTGCATGAAGCGCGCGAGCCCTGCGCGCAGTTTATCCATAAACCCCATATGAATATTCCTTTCAGAAAGCTCCGCACCCGAAAACGGGAGCCCCTTACGGGGCCGCCTGCAAAGCAGCCTTTAAAGCAGCTTCGATGAAGCCCACGAACAGCGGATGCGGTTTGTTCGGGCGGCTCTTGAATTCGGGATGGAACTGTACGCCGACGAAGAACGCCTCGCCCGGGATTTCCACCGTCTCCACAAGCCGCTCGTCCGGCGAAAGGCCGGAGAGGCAAAGCCCGGCCTTTTCCAGCGGCTCCCGGTAGGCATTGGCAAACTCGTAGCGGTGGCGGTGCCGCTCGCTGATCTCAAGCGTCCCGTAGCAGCGGGCGATCACCGTATCCTCCCGGAGCACGCACGGGTATCTCCCGAGCCGCAGCGTCCCGCCCTTGTCGATCCCGTCGTTCTGCCCGGGCATATAATGGATCACCTGATGGGGAGATTTTTCATCGAACTCATGGGAGTTCGCGCCCATGAGGCCCGCCGCGTGCCGCGCGAATTCGATCACGGCGATCTGCATCCCCAGGCAGATGCCGAAATACGGGACGTGATGCTCCCGGGCATACCGGGCCGCCAGGATCATCCCCTCGATGCCCCGCCCGCCGAAGCCGCCGGGGACGATGATCCCCTGCGCCCCGCTGAGGATCTCCCCGACGTTTTCTTCGCTGATTCCCTCCGAGTCGATCCACCGGATCTCCACACGCGCGTCCAGGGCGTAGCCCGCGTGCCGCAGCGCCTCCGCAACGGAGAGGTACGCGTCGTGGAGCTGCACGTACTTGCCCACCAGGGCGATCCGCACGGTCCGGTTCTGGTGCCGGATGCGCTCTACCAGCGCCTTCCATTCGGACAGGTCCGGCGGGGGCGCGCCGATGCCCAGTTCCCGGCAGACGATCCCCGATAGGTTTGCCTCCTCCAGCATCAGCGGCGCTTCGTAAAGGACGGGCAGGGTCACATTCTCGATCACGCAGTCCGGCTTCACGTTGCAGAAGTGGGCGATCTTGGAGAAGATCGACGCGTCGGTGATCTTCTCGTCCACCCGCAGGACGATGATGTTCGGGCTGATGCCCATGCCCTGCAGCTCTTT
>JAIKWN010000140.1 GCA_024684665.1 Clostridiales bacterium
TGCAGCCAGACAAAGCACGTCCGCAGGATCAGCGTGGAATACAGATACATCCATTCCTGAAGCTTAGCCTCCGGGATCACGTCGGGTACCGCGACGCGCTCCATCCGCCATCACCTCCTTCACCCATACAGACGAGCGGACAGGCCCGGTTTTTTCGCAGCGGGAGAAATAAATGCGGAGAGCGCTCCCTCCGAACCTCCTCCCTCCTACTTCCTACCTTCCCCTTCCTCCTTCATTCCGCTTTCTGTACGTTTGTCAATGATGTGAGACTTGGAAACAGAGGAAGAAGCAGACTGGCAGGTAACAGCGCCGTGGAGCCGGAGTGAGGGGCGTAGCCCCGAGCGAAGGCTCCACGGCGTGCGCTCGTTTTAGGGCTCGAACAGGGCTAGGCGCTTTTGCAATGGGGTCATCCACCCCAGAACAGACATCGGGATGCGGTTGGAGCGATAAAGCCAGCGCTTCATCTGTTCCTTCAGGTCGTCATATGAGTAGAAGCGCAGGTGGTTATAGAATCGTTCCTGGTCGTTGCGGTGGCTGCGTTCCACCTTTCCGTTGTGCCAGGGAGTTCTTGGCCGGATCAGCTTGTGCTTGATCTGAAGTCGGCGGCATTCGATATCCATCGGGTGCGCTCTCTTCGTTTTCTGAAAGTGTGTGAACTCTGCGCCGTTGTCCGTTTGTATGATGTCCGGGAAGTATTTGAAATAGGCGATCGCTCTGTTGATGAAGTCCACGGTTGAATAACTGCTGTTCTCCTTGTATGGGTAAATGAACCGTTCACGGGTTGCCTCGTCGATTATGGTGTACTGATAATAGCGTTGTCCATCAGTTCCTGCATAGCACGCTTGGGGAACGTATTTCACATCCATCTGCCACTTCTTCCCGGGCTCTACGGGTGTATCATAACGCCCAAGGTGCCTGGATTTCTTCTTGGTCGAAGACGCTTGCTTTCGATACCCGAGGCGGACAAACACCCTATATAGAGATCCGGGATGTCGGCTGTAAGCCTTTTCTGTCCTCAGCTTGCCATACAGCTCGCAAACACTGATGTTTGGGTTCCGCCGATGATAGTCTCTGATCCATTTCAATTCCTCTTCGCTGTGCGCATTTGGATGCCGGCTGTATGGTCGGTGCGATTTGTCCATCAATGATTCTCTCGTGCCATCATAGACTCTGTTCCATCGGAAGAGTGACGCCCTTGATATCTTGTATTTCCGGCAGACATACCGCCAGTCCTTGGTTTGCCTGTACATCTCCACGCTATGTTCCCGTGTCGTAATTTCATGTGGCAAATACCGCTTGTTTTGTGCTATAATCTGCATGGTGATTGAGTCCTTTCTGGTGAGTGTTGGTTGGCGCTTTCATTTTACCAGACCCAATCGCTTTTGTTTACCACTCTTCAGTCTCACATCTATTGTAACCCTACACTCCTTCCTCCTTCATTCCGCTTTCTCCCTTGACGCGCCCCGGCCGTTTGGAGTAAACTGTATATGGTGGTTTTTCGCCTTTCGATGACAGGACCGCCGGAGGACTCCATGGCCGACTATTCCAGGTACTTTCCCCCTGCGATCTGGTACCGGGGGCAGCAGTATTTCCGCGAGGGGCGCGTACAGCAGCTCCGGCCCCAGTCCGGGGAGGGGCGTGTGTTCCGTGCGGTCGTGCAGGGGACCCGGAAGTATTCCGTGCAGGTGGTCTTCGTGAAGGGGACCCTCAACGCGATGGGCTGCACCTGCCCCGTTGCCGTGCAGGGGAATGCCTGCAAGCACGAGGCCGCCGTCCTGCTGGCGATCGACGCGAAGGAGCGCGGCGGCGACCCGGATTTCCGGATCTCCGCGCCGGCGAAGCCCGCCCTGCCGGAGGTCGTGCCGGTCTTCGAAGCGCAGAAGGAGGCGCCGGCCCGCGATTACCGCACCGTCCGGCCGTTCTTCTCGATCCCCCGGGCCTTCGAAACGATGCGCGTCCGGAAGGAGGACCTGGACGAGGCCCGGAAGATCATCGCCGACAGGACGATCGTCTGCGAACGCCTCGATGAATGCGCCAGCCCCTATCAGGGGCGTCTGCTCCGGGTGGAAGGCCTTCTGTCCCGCCCCAACCGGGCCTTGGATGACTTCAGCTTCACCGTTTCCCGCAGCCAGGTCACGGCGTATGAATGCTCCGTGCGGCGCGACTGCTATCACCTGAACCACGTGAGCGCGGGCGGGAAGCGCCTCTGCTGCGCGCACATCGCGGCCCTGGCGATCCTGGCGGACGAGCGGCTGCGCGAGTCGCCCATGGGCTCGGTCACCGACGCGGCCGGCGAGACGCTGCTGGCGGGCTTCCGCCGCGCGCTGCCGGAGCGGGAGGAGACCGCCGTCCGCGCCCCCGAGGTCACCCTCCGCCCGCGCATCGCCCTCACGCCCGAGAGCGTCGTCCTGAACCTGAAGGCCGGGGACAAAAAGCTCTACGTCATCCGCAGGCTGGCGGACTTCTTTGCGGCGGAACGCGCCGCCGAACCCTTCGCCGTGAGCGCGAAGAGCGACATCGACTTCG
>JAIKWN010000154.1 GCA_024684665.1 Clostridiales bacterium
GTGTATGGAAACATGTTCTACAGGTGGCTGCGGGACAGGGCCCCGAAGCCTTACGGAAGCTTTGGCAACGGGTCCGCCATGCGGGTTTCCTCCGCGGGCTGGCTGTTCGGCACGCTGGAGGAGACGCGCCACGCAGCGGGACTGACGGCCGAGGTAACGCACAATCATCCGGAGGGCATCAAGGGTGCGGAGGCGACAGCCTGCGTGATCTTCCTCGCCAGGACAGTGCGCGACAAGGATGCCATCAGGGACATGGCAATCCGTGATTTCGGCTACGATCTCTCCCGGACCTGCGATGAGATCCGTCCGACCTACCGCCATGTGGAGACCTGCCAGCAGACGGTCCCGGAGGCCATCATCGCATTCCTGGAAGGCAGCAGTTTCGAGGATGTCATCCGGACCGCGGTATCCTTGGGCGGGGACAGCGATACGCTGACGTGCATCGCGGGCAGCGTGGCGGAGGCATATTATGGCGTGCCTTCTGAGATCGCAACCGAGGGCAGAAAGCGCCTGCCGGATGATATGCTGTCCGTGCTGGACCGGTTTGAGATGATGAAGAAATAGGGATCGGCTGAAAAAGAGAACCCGTAACACACCGACCCGCTGGTATTCGGTTTGACCCGGCGGGTCATTTCAATTGGCCGAAAAGATTGCGCTTTCGAATAAGCTTAGGCTGCCCGGACAACCCTCAAAAAAACGAATTTGATTTTTTTCTGACAAATTTACTGCCACCCGGTTCGGGAGATGCGTATATAGAACTGTCAGGCGGATGAAAGCCTGACACAAACCAACGAGTTCGCCGGCAAGCGCCGGGATGAAGAAAGGAAGTACCTGATTTATGAAGAAACTGATTGCTATCATGCTCGCTATGATGACCGTTATGGCCCTGATGATCCCGGTGTTCGCCTCTGCCGAAGAACAAACTGAGAATTCCACCATGTGGGTGAACTGCGCGGACGGCAAGCGCCTGAACGTGCGCAGCGCTCCCAACACCAAGACCAGCAAGCTCCTCTACCGTCTCGACTGCGGCACCCGCGTTGAGGTTGTCAACACCGTCGATGCCCCGAAGGGCTGGGCGTTCATTACCACGAGGAACCACAATGAAGGCGGCTTCGTGATGACGAAGTTCCTGCAGGCCAAGCAGCCTGGCAAGTACGAGATCACTGAGCGTTCGGACAACTTCCGCGTCGTGAATCCCTACCTCGTGAGCGCGAAGGCGCTGAACAACCACACCGAGAACAGCGTCGGCCTCCGCACGGCTCCGAACAAAACTGCGAAGATGATCCGCCGCCTGGCTGCGGGCGATCAGCTTCGGGTGCTCGAGGTGGGCAAGACTTGGAGCAAGGTTGTGGATCTGGCCACGGGCAATACGGGCTTCGTCGCTAACGACTACATGATCCGGCTGTAATCATAGCTTTCAGATATACACCACATAAACATATCGAGGCAGGTCGGACTGCGAATCCGGCCTGCCTCTTTCGCTGCATAAAAGCTTCAGAACCGTGATGAAGAAAAGGCGGAAGAACCGCACGAAGATATCGCTGGTTCTTCCGCCGTTGTGATGTTGGGCTTTCTGGATTCATTGATTTGAATTCTGAGAGTCAATACATAAGCCCCTCAAAGAAACCAAGAATATGATCCATTCGATTCAGCAGGAAGTTCGCCAAAGCGGGGAGCCCGATGGGACTGACCAGAAGTGCAAGTGCCATGAATGCGAAGCCGTTCTGCCAGTAACCGATGATGAATTCCGCCGCAGCCAGCAGTATGAACACCGTAACGGTCAGTCCAATGACCGCAGAAGCAATGGAAGCAATGAAGGCTGCAAGCCCTAATGCCAAGCGGGCCAGAAGCATAACCGGTGTAAGAATGACGCGTGCGACGTGCTTCATCATTGTCTCAGCCTCCCTGTGAATCGGCATAATTGTCCAGCCTTGACAGAATCTGTTTCGTGGCATCCCAGAGTTCATCCATCCTTTGACGGATATCATCAATCTCAGATTCAAAGATTGAACCGCCCTCGTTCATCCGCCTGGCAATCTGGTTGACATTGTTGGTCAGGTTCCGCAGGAGGCGGATCATTTCACGGATTTCAGGAAGGTCGAGCTTCAGCATGAATCCGTTGAGAACCATGGCTCTGAAGAACGAGGATTTCTTTTTGAGCCCGAAGGATTGGACCTTCTGCTGGATCACTCTGTCTTCTGACTCTGTTGTCATGAAGCTCTGATGAACCAGCCGCTTTTCCTTATCCGCCATGATTATCGCTCCATCTCGTTTCGCTTGCAACTCTGTTGCCGAGACGTTTCACCGATCTCAGTCTCCGGCTTCGGGATTGGAGAAAGGCCGAAAGCACGGGAGATCTTCTCAACCGCATGCTCCACTCTCTGTTCCAGTCTGCCGGCGAGTCCCTGAGCGTCACTGTGTGTCATCAGTTCCAGGCTGTCGTCGGCAGCTTTGACAATCACTGCGTTCCCGATGATCGGATCACCGTGCCGGTCAGCCCCGTAGAGATCGCTGGCAACACAGTTGATCAACAGATCCCGGTCACGCAGTTTGCCTTCCTCATCGATCAGCATCACATAGCCCTCTCCGGCGCCTGGGTTCAGATCTATCAGCTCGATCCAATCGCAGCCGATGCAGTCCCGCGCGATGCTGAACATCTCTTCCTGGGGATCGCACTCCAGGACTTTGACTTCCTGTGTGTCTGTCAGGAGAACAGCAAATTTCTTTTCGTCCACGGTATTCGCCTCCTGTCACCGTTCCATACCGAAGGTTTTGTGCCTGGCAGGTTTGTCTTGCGGCATTAAAGCCAAAGCCTCTGTGTGCGGTTCCATTGATCTTTCCCGTGCTTTGATGTCCTGCCGGACATGATTGATGAATCCATCCAGCACGGCCGGGTGGGAGTTTACCGCATACCTGTCCCGGCGATCAAAACCGAGGCTGTCGACAGGATCGGGGAAATCAAATGTGAAAGCCCAATCCTTATTGGCGTTGGAAAAGCGGCCATCCCAGACTTTTGTCTGGACGGTGGCGGCCAACACAAGGCTGACGCGCTCCGGGCCGTAGCGTTCCATCACGCTGTCGATTGCATTCCGATCCAGCCGGAAACCGTCAAAATGTGTTTGGATGGAGTGCTCAATAGCGTTCTTGCAGTCGATGTTGGCAAAGTGGGATTTTCTGTATTGCTCCAACTCGCCGGATTCGCGTGCATGGGCGGCGGAGTAAGGGTAAACCGGGATATCGACAATGGGTTTCAAAATTGGCTCCTCCTTGTGGTTGCGGTTGCTGTTCAGGTATTCCTCAATGATCTGCTGTTTCTCCTGTTCGTTATCCGACAACAGGATATCCAGATCGTTTTCCAGCGAAGACAGGCCAAGAATCGCTTCATGATACCGGGGATGGAACTCCTCTTCAGGCGACCTGGGCGCATACCGGATCAGCCAGTCTGCCATGTCATTCCGGCGATCAGCCAGCTCCCGAAACACATGAGCATTCTGATGAGCAAAGATTTCCTGCTTTGAAATCTCTTTCTGTTTTCGAACAGACGGGCTGAACTGTGGGCTGTCATATGCAATCCCAAAGTCACTTGCCAGTTTAAGGGCGGCATCTTTCCGCGAGATATTGAAAAAGCGGCTGGTGAAGTCGATTACATCACCATCCGCCTGGCATCCGAAGCAATGGAAGCGTCGATCAACTTTCATACTTGGATTTCTGTCACTGTGAAACGGACACTGACACATACCGTGCCGGCTTACCTGCAAGCCATAGCGCTCTGCAGCCTCCCGGGTGGATACGTGATCCTTTACAGTTTGAAATATACTCATAATGCCTCCGATTCTATCGTTCATGATCATTTTTCTTCTGTTCTTTCTGTACTGCAGGTTTATCCAAGCTTAGCTTTGCGTCCAGCTCGGCCAGACGGGCGCTCTTTGACCGCAGTTCCTCTTCCTGCGGGAAAGGCTTGCCCAGCTCAGTCCGGGCGGTTTCCATCTGCTGATTCAGATCATTCAGTCTGTTCTCCACATTCTGGATTCGCCTGGGCATATTGGCCAGCGCATTGTCGATGCGGGTAATAATGCCGCGAGGGTCTGAACCCAGCTCTACCTGATACGTCATCGCGCCCTTCAGGTTGACCAGATACTGGCTGGAGAACGTGTTGTACATCAGGCTCATGGAGAATCCGCGGTAACTACCCAGGGACAGATCCGCGTCACTGGTCACCTGCTTGCATGCAGACAGGATCGCTTCGCCGGCATCCTTCGCTTCCGTATAGGATTCGCCGCAAACGGACATGCCGACGAAATCTCTTTCGGGCAGCGGATGTGCTTCCACAGTCGCCTGATCCTGTTCATACCCGTGAAGAAAGCCTCTGTTCTTCTCGATCTCCTGCGGGAAATACTTGAGCAGCCGGTCTTCCAGGCGGTACTGTTGGCTCTGGTGATCCGCCTTCATGAGGCGGAGCCGGGCAACATCCACATCCAGGTCCATTTTCTCCTTGATTGTCGGATCGCCGGCACATAGCGCCTTGATCTCGGCATATGAGAGCGCAGCCTCATCAATATCCTCGCAGGAACGCACCGGTGACTTGGAAGTCATGATCTGGGAGATGAATCGCTGCTTGTTCTCAACTGTCTGCCACAGGTAGGAGTCAAAGGTTCCTTCGGTCGCATATCGATAGATCTGAACATCCGGGTTCATGTTTCCCTGACGGACGATCCGGCCGGCGCGCTGTTCCAGATCACCGGGACGCCACGGACAGTCGAGATCATGCAGGGCGATCAGCCGGTCCTGACAGTTGGTGCCGGCTCCCATTTTCGCAGTGCTGCCGAGCAGGACGCGCACCTGGCCGGCGCGGACCTTGGCGAAGAGATCTTTCTTCTTCAGTTCCGTATTTGCTTCATGAATGAAGGCGATCTCCTCCGCGGGTACTCCCTGGGCAATCAGTTTATCCCGAATATCCTGGTACACGCTGAAACCGCTATCCACGGCCTCACCGGTAAACGCAAGCGGCTCTTCAAGCGGCGGCAGTTCATCATCAGCGCTCAGTGCTTCGGAAGTTGCTTTGTCTGAAACTGCTTTTTCAGCCCCTTTCGGCGTGGAAATGTCACAGAAGATCAACTGTGTCAGCCTTTGATCCATACCCTCCTGCCAGATCCGGAAGACATTCTGAACGCAGGCGTTCACTTTGCTGCCTGGGTCATCCGGGAGGAGGGGGTTCATCAGCCGTTGATCCAGACCGAGCTTCCGGCCATCGCTGGTGATCTTCAGCATGTTGTCCACCCGGGGATCCACGCTTCCGCTGTGAACCTTTCCGGCGCGTTCCGAAAGACTCTGTACCATCTTTTTCTGCAGTTCTGTCGGTTGAACCACAACCGTGTCATAGTGCGGCGTGGGTGTCGGCAGGCTCAGCTGATCCGCTGTCTTGATATCGGCGACCTCACGGAACATAGTCATCAGTTCCGGCAGATTGAAGAACTTTGCAAACCGGGTGCGCGCCCGGTAGCCTGTGCCTTCAGGGGCAAGCTCGATGGCTGTGGTGGTTTCGCCGAAGGTGGAGGCCCAGGCGTCGAAGTGTGTCATGTTCTGGCGCTTCAGGGTAGCGTACTGTAAGTACCGCTGCATGGTGTACATCTCTGTCATGCTGTTGCTGATGGGTGTGCCGGTGGCAAAGACGACACCGCGTCCGCCGGTCAGTTCATCCATATACCGGCATTTCAGAAACATGTCGGCGGATTTCTGAGCTTCGGAGGTTGAGAGACCGGCAACATTCCGCATCTTGGTCGTGAGAAAAAGGTTCTTGTATGCGTGCGCTTCATCCACGAACAGCCGGTCCACGCCCAGCTCCTCAAAGGTTACCACATCGTCCTTTCGTTCTTCTGCCTGCAGCTTGTGCAGCCGGCTTTCCAGCTGCTTTTTCGTGCGCTCCATCTGCTTGATGGAAAATTGCTCTCCGCGCATGAACTTCAGTTCCTGGATACCCTGGGTGATCTCCTCGATCTGTTCCTGCAGGAGACGCTCCTGCCGTTCCTTGGACATCGGGATCTTTTCGAACTGGCTGTGGCCGATGATGATCGCGTCATAGTCACCCGTCGCGATCCGTGAGCAGAAGCGCCGGCGGTTGTTCTTCTCGAAGTCCTTTTTTGTGGTAACGAGAATATTGGCCGACGGGTACAGCCTGAGGAACTCGGACGCCCACTGCTCGGTCAGGTGATTGGGAACCACAAACATGCTCTTGCTGCACAGGCCAAGCCGTTTGCTCTCCATGGCGGCGGCAACCATCTCATAGGTCTTGCCTGCGCCGACCACATGCGCCAGCAGCGTGTTTCCGCCGTACAGCGTATGTGCGATTGCGTTCCGCTGGTGCTCCCGGAGGACAATCTCCGGGTTCATGCCGGAGAAGGTAATGTGCTGACCGTCATACTCCCGCGGGCGTACGCTGTTGAAGAGCTCGTTGTATTTCTTCACAAGAGCCGTGCGCCGGTCCGGATCCTTCCAGATCCAGTCCCGGAAAGCGTCCTTGACGGCCTGCTGCTTTTGCTGGGCCAGGGTGGTTTCCTTCTGGTTCAGCACGCGCTTTTCTTTGCCCTCTGCATCCTCGACCGTGTCATACACCCGGACATCCCGGAGATTGAGCGTATCCTCAAGAATTCGCAGGCCGGTGACGCGGTCCGTGCCGTAGGTCAGGTTGTTGGGCACATTGTTGTAGGACAGGGTGGTTTTTCCGTTGATCCTCCATTCAGAGGTATAGTTGGAATACTGCACCTGGATGACCCTGCGCTGGTAGAACGGAATCTCAAACAGTTCCTGCATGAACTGTTGAATGTACCCTTTGTCCACCCAGGTCGCGCCGAGACGCACATCGATCTCGGATGCATCCAGGTCTTTGGGCTGGGCAGCCCGCAGCGCCCGTACATTGACATCAAAATACGGGGACATCTCTGCCGCACTTTCAGCATCCCGCAGCTTTTGCCGGACATTGCCGGACAGGTACTCATCTGCTGTGACATACATTGCCCTCCCGTCTTCATCCAGAGGACCGGGTACCTGAAAAATAACGCCGGTCAGTTCGTCTGCGATGTCCTCCTCGGGCTTGCCCGTCAGCTCTGCCATATAGGGCAGATCCACCCTGGCTTTTTCCGCAATGGAAACCGCCAGGGCTTCCACGGATGTGTCCACATGTTCTACGGTGCGCTGTTGACGGATGGTGCGCCTGGTGAACATGTCCGCTTTGCGTTCCAGCTCACCGTTTTCATTCATGACCTCCAGGGAAGACAGCAGATAGTAGGACGAATCATCTGAGAACGCCTGCATGTTGGGACGGCTGCTGATCAGGCCGAAGCGTTCGGTGAAACTGTCATAGAGGGTGTTCAGCTCTGCCTGAAGCGAATGAACGGTGAAATCATCCGCGTCCTGCAGCTGCGCATCCATCAGGCGGTGCACGCAGTCCCGCAAGCCGACCATACCCTTGACCCGTTCCTGAGCCACAGCGCTCAGGTCGGGCCGGGCCATGACGGAATTTTCACGGTAGTATACCTGGTCGTCCACCACGGTATAGGAATAGTTCCGTACATTCGGATCCGCCGGAATGCTGTCACGGATCGCCTCACCGTCGGACAGGTCAGGCATCTCTTCCTCCCGGTAGGTACCGGAAAGATGAGATATCGCTTCTGTCAGCTGCTGAGACAGGTCCGCGCCTTCGATGGGAAGGCAAGCGGTCTCCTGACGGGCTCCGTACATGGAATCGTCCCAGGCCATGGTTCCCAGCACCATTTCCGGATGGACTGCAAAATAGCTGTTGACAGGGATTCCGTCATCGGTCCGGCCGAGATGCACCCAGTCAGGCTCGGTGTCGATTGCCCTGTCACGCTTTTGCAGGAAGATGATGTCAGAGGTTACTTCTGTCCCGGCATTTGCCTGGAAAGCGTTGTTGGGCAGACGGATAGCGCCCAGAAGCTCCGCGCGCTGGGCGATGTATTTCCTGACTTCCGGAGACTGCTTGTCCATCGTGCCTTTGGACGTGATGAAGGCCACGATGCCGCCGGGACGTACCTGATCGAGCGCCTTTGCAAAGAAGTAATCGTGTATCAGGAAGTTGTGGCGATCAAACTGACGGTCAGCGACCTTATAGGATCCGAAGGGTACGTTGCCGACGGCCAGGTCAAAGAAATCCTTCCGGTCTGTCTTCTCAAACCCCGTGACAGCGATATCTGCCTGCGGGTACAGGTACTGTGCGATCCGGCCGGTAATGCTGTCCAACTCAACGCCGTAAAGAGCGCTGCCTTCCATGTTTTCGGGCAGTATGCCGAAGAAATTGCCAACGCCGCAGGAGGGCTCCAGGATATTGCCGGACCGGAAGCCCATTTGTTCCACAGCGGAATAGATCGCCCGGATCACAGTGGGCGAAGTGTAGTGCGCATTCAGGGTAGATGCGCGCGCCATCTCATATTCGTCCTCTGTAAGTGCGCTTTTCAGCTCACGGTACTCGTCAGCCCAGGCGGCATTGTGCTCGTCAAAGGCCTGCGGAATGCCGCCCCATCCCACATATTGGGACAGGACCTCCTGATCCTCCGGGGACGCTGGGCGGTTCTCCTTCTCAAGCGTTTTCAGGGTACGGATTGCCCGGATGTTGTTTTCAAACTTTGTCTTCGGTCCGCCTTCACCGAGACGGTCATCCGTGATGTGGAAGTTTGAAAACAACATCCGGGCGAGCCGTACCCTGAAAACGCTTGAGAAGGAGAACCGCCCGGCGTCCCCGGAGGACCAGGAGGTTCTGTCCCAATATGTGGGATGGGGCGGAATTCCGCAGGCCTTTGATGAGCACAATGCTGCCTGGGCTGACGAGTACCGTGAACTGAAAAGCGCACTGACAGAGGAAGAATATGAGATGGCGCGCGCGTCCACCCTGAACGCGCACTACACTTCACCCACTGTGATCCGGGCGATCTATTCCGCTGTGGAACAAATGGGCTTCAGGTCCGGCAATATCCTGGAGCCATCCTGCGGCGTCGGCAATTTCTTCGGTATGCTGCCTGAAAGCATGGAAGGCAGCGCCCT
>JAIKWN010000046.1 GCA_024684665.1 Clostridiales bacterium
AGGAAACCACCGGTCTTCTGGCCACTGGTCAGGTCCGCCTCAAGTACGATACCGTTTTCGTGATATACGACGGGATCCGGCAACGTTCCGTGAAGCACCCGGGTAAAACAGGTAAGGCCCTCCTTCTCCCGGATGCGATCATCGTTCGCAAGCAGGAGGCATTCGGGGTTCTGCTCCTCCAGCAGTGCATCCACGATGGCATCCGTAAAGCGCTCCATTCCCCGCCAGAGGATTTGCAAGACGACGACAGTACCATATCGGTCCGCAATGACACCGGGGAGCCGGTCTGCTTCCCCGAAAATGAGGCGGCAGGCGTCCGTCCCCGGGCGCTCCAGCACAAAGCGGCGGAAGCGACAGGCAAAGCGTACCCGTTCTTTGATCATTTCTGTCGTGACCGGTTCGTTTCTATTCGTCAGCAGTCGCACGCGTAGAAGGCTTTTGCTGTTGTAAAAGCCGACTCCCAAAAAACGACCTCGGAAATCTACGGCTTCCACCATGTCCCCGTCCTTCGGGTCGCCTTCTACTGCGTCGATTTCGTTTCCGTAGATCCAGGGATGCCCAAATAGCAACTTCTTCTGCCGTCCCTCAGTCACATGCACCCGGGCCAGAGTCGCTTCCACCATGTACCCTCCTCAGAAAACCATCGTTTTTTCCTGAGTAATGTCAGATCTCAATCAGGGATACCATTGCAACGGGCCGTCGTTTCGTCCGGGAATAGAGGAAAGAACGCAGCTGCGCAGCCATCTGTCCGGATTCCACGGCTTCTCGAACGCCGTCGCCGGAAGCCGCTCGCTCCGCCGCCTGCATGAGGAACTGCCGCGCGGCGGATTCGATCTTTTCATGCTCGCTTTCATAGAGGAAGCCCATCGCGCAGACCGCAGGATCACCAGCCAGTTCGCCATTTTTACGGATTGCCATGGCGGCAGACAGGACACCGTCGTCTCCCAGCATCCGCCGCTCCTGCAATACAGCATTGTCCACCTCGCCAGATGCGGAACCATCCAGCAGCACCGCGTCCCCGTTGGTGAATCCCGTCACCTTCGCTCCGCCCTTACCAATTTCAAAAATGTCTCCGTTGGCCAGAATGAAGATGTTTTCGTAGGGAGTACCCAGGCTATGCGCCATCTCCGCGTGCTGGTAAAGCATACGGGTTTCCCCATGGGCGGGGATGAAATACCGAGGGCGCACCAGCTCGTGCACGAGTTTCAGCTCCTCCCGGGAGGCGTGGCCAGAAACATGCACATCCGCCAAAGCGGAATAATAGACCCGGCATCCGCGTCGGTACAGCTCGTTGATGACTTTATAGATGGGCTTTTCGTTGCCCGGGATCGGGCTGGCAGAGATGATCACCGTATCCCCGGGGTGCAGTTCCACCTGCTTGTGACTGGAGAAGGCAATACGAGTCAGGGCGCTCATGGGCTCGCCTTGGGATCCCGTGGAGAGGATGACAATCTCTTCCGGTGGAAAACTGTCAGCTTCGGAAATGTCGATCAGGGTATCCTTCTTCATGCGGATGTAACCCAGGTTATTTGCCGCGTTAAAGACGTTCAGCATGCTGCGTCCCACCAGGGCAACCTTCCGTCCATGCCGCTCTGCCGCCGTAAAGATCTGCTGCAGGCGGGAGATGTTGGAAGAGAAGGTTGCGACGAAGATGCGCCCTTCCGCTCCTTCGAACATCTGGGCAAGAGTCTCGCCCACATGCCGCTCCGATTTCGTAAAGCCAGGCACTTCTATATTCGTGGATTCGCAGAGGAAGAGCAATACACCCTGCCGTCCCAATTGAGCGATGCGCTGCAGGTCCATAATCTCGCCATCCACCGGGGTGTAGTCGATCTTGAAGTCCCCGGAATGCATGACGACGCCGATGGGCGTACGGATAGCGAACATGAAGGCGTCCGCGATGGAGTGATTTACATGGATGAACTCAACAGAAAAGCAGCCCGCCTGGATAACGCCACCGTCCGGTACTACCGTCAGGCTGCAGCGCTTCGCGAGACCGGGAACCCGATCGTCGAGCTTATACTTCAGCAGCTCCACCGTCATGCGCCCGGCATAAAGCGGCGCGTTCAACTCCTGCAGGAGGAAAGGCAGACCACCGATGTGGTCTTCATGTCCGTGGGTAATGAAAATACCCCGCACACGATCCCGGTTCTGAAGGACGTAGGTGAAGTCCGGAATAACGGTATCCACACCGGGCATGGTCTCGTCTGGGAAGACCTGACCGCAGTCCACGATGATGATATCGTTTCCGTATTCATATGCGGTCATGTTCTTGCCAATTTCGCACATGCCCCCGAGAGGAATAACGCGAAGGGTCTCCCTGGGAACGTGCTCTCCAGCCCTGCTCCGCAGGTTCGCGGGCTTTTTGCCCACAAGGGTCAGGATCTGCGAAATGACCGGCTTGCTCTGCTCCTGGGAGAGCGGCGGGACGATTTTTCTACGTGACGCTCCGCGGCCAGTAGCTTCCGTTTGTGCAGAGATCTCAGGTTTGGCTGCTTTATGCCGAGAAGCTGTCTGTGGAATACTCGCTGTCTTTCCGTAGGAGCTTTGCACGGGAGTCTTTTCCTGCGTCGCCTTCCGAGGGGACAACGCGCTCCGACGCAGCGTTTCCGTTCCCCGGCCTGCCGCGGCCTTTCCACGGGCGGTCTTTCCCGTCGCACGCTCTTGGGCGGGTTTCCGGACAGCCGTACGTTTTTCTGCGGATTCTGATCCCGTGCGAGTAAGAAGCGTCCTC
>JAIKWN010000217.1 GCA_024684665.1 Clostridiales bacterium
GCCCAGTTGTCGCTTTCCGTTCCGCCGGAGGTGAAGCAGATTTCATCCGGAAACGCGCCGATGAAGGAAGCGATTTCTTCCCTCGCTTCTTCAATTGCCCTTCGTGCTTCGCGGCCGAAGGAATGAATGGAGGACGCATTGCCCCATGTGCCCGTCAGATAGGGCATCATGGCTTCCAGCGCGTCCCGGCAGAGGGGGGAAGACGCCGCCCAATCCATGTAAATCCTGTCCATATTACGGAATCAGCTCCTCCGGTTCCTCGTCCTGCCCTTCCGCATCCTGCATCGGAGGCAGATCCTCAATGCGCTCGAGGCCGAAATGCGACAGGAACTGGTCGGTGGTTCCGTACAGAATGGGCCTGCCCAGGGTTTCCTTCCGGCCCACTTCCGTGATCAGATTTTTCGCGGTGAGCGACTGGATGGAATAATCGCATTTCACACCGCGGATGGCTTCCACTTCCAGCTTTGTGACCGGCTGTCGGTAAGCGACGATCGAGAGCGTTTCCAGGGCGGATTTTGAGAGGGATTGCTTTTGAACCGGCTGCAGCATACGCTCGATGAACGGCGCAAATTCCGCCTGGGTCGTCAGCTGGATCCGGTCCGCAAAGCGTTTCACACAGATTCCGCGCCGGTTGTCGGCGCATTCCTCCGAAAGGCGGTCGATTGTCTGCCGTATGTCCAGTTCCGGCGCGTCCAGCGCGCGGGAAAGATCTCCGATCGCGACACTGTCACCTGTCACAAAAAGAATTGCTTCGATCGCGTGTGCGAGATATTCCGTCGTCATGGTTCTTCCTCCGCCTCTGCCTCCTGCTTGGGGCTGCTTTCCTGCATGGGCTGCCTGTCGGCGCGCGTCAGGATGATGTCCCCGTAGATGCCGCTCTGCGCCACATCCGCTTTGCCCAGGCGGATCAGCTCCAGCAGCGCAAGGAAAAGCGTAACGACTTCATCCCGGTTGGGATGCGGGGAAAACAGCTCCAGAAAGTGTACCGGCCCGCGCCGCAGTTTTCTCTGAATATGGCGCATGCATCCGGGCACATCATATTCATCGCGTACGATCCGCCGTGTAAGCGCTTCCGGTTCTTCCTCGCCTTTCCGGCGGAGGCGCTCCAGCACCTGGGCAAAGGCGTCCACCAGCCCGTCGAGGGTGAGCCCGCGCAGTTCAAGGGTGGGCGGGGGAAGCGGAAACTCCTCCGGGAGCTTTTTGAACATCCGGTTTGCCGCTTCTTCCAGCAGGCGCATATCCTCGGATGCCTGCTTAAAGCGCTGGTATTCCTCCAGCTGGCGGATGAGCGCGGTTTCCGGATCCTCTTCTTCCGGGTTTTCCTCTTCCTGACGCGGCAGCAGGGCGCGGCTCTTGATTTCGATCAGGGTAGCAGCCATCGCGATGAAAGCGCTCGCGTCTTCCATATCCAGGCTTTCGGCCTCACGGACGGACTCGATATACTGATCGGTCACCTGGGAGACAAAGATGTCCTTGATATCGATCTTTGCCTTGCCGATCAGGAACAGCAGCAGGTCAAGCGGCCCGTCAAAGCGGTTCAGATGCAGTGTCAGTGCCATCCGTGTCCCTCCGTCACAGCCCGCACAGCGGAAGCAGCACGGAAAGGACGCCGCGCTGTACCCAGACGGAGCAGGTTTGGATGTAGGTGCCGATCCAGCCGGTCGCAAAGTTCAATACGATCAGGATGGGCAGGAGCGCCTGCATTACCTTGTGCGGGATCCGCAGCCGGCCGCCGATGATGTCGTTCAGGATATGGTATCCGTCCAGCGGCGGGATCGGAAGCAGATTGAAAAGTGCCAGCGTCATGTTCAGTTCCGCGTACACGCTCAGAAAACGGTAAACGTACTGGAGCCACGGGTAGCTGAAAGAAAAAGCGAAGTAATCTCCCGGGCGGTCCGCGTTGAGGATCCGATAGCCCAGCTGATCAAATCCGAAGAAAAAACGGCTGCCGATTTCCGGCGGAATCTGGTTCATAATCTCTTTGGGGATCATCAGGCGCACACAGACGATACCGAGCACCGTCGCGAGCAGAAACTGAAGCAGATTCGCCGCGATGCCGGCAAAGGAAACGAAAAACTCGTCCCGTTTGAAGCTTTTGTAATTGCGCGGATTCACCGGTACGGGTTTCGCCCAGCCGAAACCGAACAGGAGCAGGCAGAGCGAACCGCGCAGATCGAGGTGCGCTCCCGGATTCAGGGACATACGGCCCAGCATTTTCGCGGTCGGATCCCCGCAGCGGAAAGCGACGTACGCGTGTGCGCATTCATGCAGCGTCAGTGCGATGATCATGGCCGGGATGAAATAGCAGATTTCCACAAGAAGGGACAGCAGGTACTGGCTGTCCGACAAAAGCTGCGGATGGGTGAGCAGCTGCAGCAGCATTCCGCTCCCTCCTTTCCGAAATTATTCTATCACATTGCCTCCGTGCCGTAAAGGCGGAGCGAGAGGATGTTTTGCAGGGAGAATTTTTCTCCGTTCACGGTGACGGTTTCGTTTTGCAGGGAGATGTGCTCCGCCTGCCCGTGAATGTGCCGGACAATGCC
>JAIKWN010000223.1 GCA_024684665.1 Clostridiales bacterium
TCGTTCTGCATGATGAGCTTAATGTTGTAGAGACTGTTTTCGAGCTGGGTGGACTTCTTCTGCCGCACCAGCTTTTTCTTCCAGTCGTCCTCATCGTCAGCCTCGGCGAAATCCTCCCCGGCGCGTTCCCGGCGCTCATCAAGCCCCAAATCCCGCACGGCTTCATCCTTCGCCGCGAACTCCAGCATGTCGTTGAATGACTTCTTAGGGTCGTCATCATCGAACAGATGGGTCCGCACAAGATCGAAGGCGTTCAGCAGCTTACCGAAGGCAGGGTCGGAAGCGTGGTGGCTGTATGCGAACTTATCATCATAGATCACCACACCCGGCATACTGTCGGAAGGGATATATCGCCAACGGCTGTCGTCATCGGTTTCCTCATATACATCGGAAAGGAACGTCCGCATCGCCTCCTGGATCGTGTACGCGCGGCAGAAGAGTCCGACGGTCCCCTCTTTGGCAAGCGGATCTTCCTGCTTTTTGCGCTGCTTCTCCACAGCCTCCTTCTCAGAAGGCGCGGTAGGCAAAGCCGTGCAGTCTCTCCAGTTGGGGTGCTCCGTGAGAAAGGCATCCGGGTTGAGCCACTCCCCGTCATAGCGGCGGCAGATATACTCCCCGTCAACGGCGGCGGTTGGCCAGTACATGAGCTGGTTGATCTCAAAGGAACAGGGATCGACCATCTCCATGCCGATCTCATCGGCGAGGTATCGCGCGATGGCGTTGAACTCCTCCGGGGTAACGTCCCGGGTCAGCGGCACGAGCAGCCTCGCCCGGGGCAACTCCGGCAGATGGGTGTGGGTCGTGTATACTATCGACAGATACCGATTCAGAAACTCATATTCGTCGAAAAAGGCGGGATTGAGCTTGTCGCAGTCCAAGGTGATCATGGACCTGCTGACAACCTCATTCTTTCTGCGCCGGGAGCCTTTCAGCGTCCCGGCCAGAAAACCTCCCTTGTCCTTGATGGCGTCCTTTTCGCCTTTTTTCATCTTGTGGTACTGCGCCGTCGTTTCCGGCGTCCGCAGCGGCTTTTCCAGCCTGTCCCACAGTTCCTCAAGAGTCATCTGCGCAGGATGCCAGGTTGCGGCCTGACGGCTGCTGCCGAAGCAGAATGAAAGCTTACGCATTCCGGTACCCCCTCACTCGCGGTGTTTCACCGTACTCGAACCTTGCCTGACGGGCGAGGCGGTATGCCCGCTCCGTTGCACCCTTGTTCATGTCGCATGTGTAGTTGCTGTCTGCTCCGAAGAGCTGGAATTTGCCGTCTTTGCCAACACCCGGCATCGCGCCGAAGTAGTCGCCGTCAATGGTCTCGAAGTTGAAAACGGATACTCCAAAAGGCGCCGGACCAAAGCCCTCATCGAACACGGCGTCCTGCAGATCTCGGATGGTGTCCCCTGCGGGAATGTTGCCCACGACCAGCAGAGGGTTGATCAGATCCGGGTTCCAGTCTTCCTCTTCAAAAGGAAAAGCGAATCCCTTGATCTTCTCGGCGTCCTCGGCTGTCATTTTTCCCTTGACCTCCACGTAGAGATCGTTGCCCTCGCGGTAGCCTGCATGGTTGAAGGTGACGTCGTGCAGCAGGAAGTCCGGAAGATACTGCTGTCCGTTCTGTAGAACAAAGCCCTCCGGCTCGTATTCCCATTTCACTCCGCAGGCGTCGACGAAACCCGCCCAGCCCGCTTCCAGGCGGGAACGGAAGCGGTAGCCCTTATACTCGGTTTCAATTGCTCTTAACATCGATTCTCTCCTCACAGTCTTCATTAAAATAACGGATCGGCATCTGACGCTTTTCCGCTTTAGCGATCTCCGCTGCCATACCGGCGGTGATCCTGTCTCCGAACACCCACAGCTGTTCGCACTTGCCGAGGAACACCATATTCATAAACATGGCTTCATCCCGCTCCTCCGCTTCCGACATGAACCGCGGCAGGAACAAATGCGGCGCCAAGGGTATCGCTCCGCTGTCCACAGCGAAACGGCAGTACCTCGCGGCGTTCTCCGTGTTCCGGGCTTCATCCCCGGCAAACGGGGACGCCACATACACAAGCGGCTTCCACGCGCGCGTTTCCTTTTCAATGTTGGAAAGCGCCTCGTGCGGAACCGGGTCGTAGTAGCCCTCGCTGTTGAATCTGCTGACTCCCACAGGCTTATCCTCCTTCGTTAAAAGATGAAGGGCGCTCCCTTCTCAGTTCCTAAAAGAGAAAAGCAGCCTGTTTTGCCGAAACAATTTCAGAAAAAGTTTTATAAATGGAAAACGCCCGTCGTCCTCTTCCTATTTGAAAGAGAGCGGCGGGCTTTTCTATTTTCTTCATATTTTTTTCGGCATTTTGCGGGACTTTTCTCTTTTAGGAACCGGAGAGGCAGTGAGCCTCCCGGAAAGGAGAAGCGGACATGAACGTCACGCAGAACAAACCACCCGGCAGAGACGCGGAAGTGGGCAGGCTCGACGCCTTCATAGCACTCTGCACATTTATCCGATGGCTTGTAGACCAGGCACGTCAACAACTGGAAAAAGAAAAAGCCCTCCGC
>JAIKWN010000236.1 GCA_024684665.1 Clostridiales bacterium
CCGGATCATGGAGCGCCACCAGCGCAACCGTTCCGCCAACCGCAAGATCCTTGCCTACCTCGGCATGACATTCCTCTATCCATCCTCCTTTGACAATCTCCTCTTCGCCAGCCAGCTGATGCAGTCCGAGGCCATCCGTTACGGCGTTGAGCACTGGCGCAGACACCGCGGGCGCTGCATGGGAGCTATCGTATGGCAGCTCAACGACATCTGGCCCGGCGCCTCATGGTCCTCCATTGACTATTTCGGCCGTTGGAAGGTTTTGCACTATACCGAAAAACGCATCTTCGCGCCGGTGCTCCTTTCCGTCGAAGAGCGCGGCGAACTGGACCAGCATCCCGACATCAACGAGCTGGAGCCCCGGGCAACAGAGAAAACCTGCCGTATGAATCTGTCCAACGAAAGTCTCTCCCCCGTCTCCGGCACGGTAAGATGGCAGCTGCGCGATCCTGACGCCTCCGTCCTCCGGGAGGGCTCGTTTGAGATCACCGTCCCGCCCCTGACCGCGCAGTGGCTTCCGCTCCTTCGTTTTGACGAGGCGGATGTGACCCGTCATTACTTTTCCTGCGCTTTTTATCAGGACGGACAGTGCGTCTCATCCTCGACGGCTCTCTTCTGCGCACCGAAGCATTTCATCTTTGCGGATCCGCGCTTGTCCTGCGAGGTCTGCAAGGATGAGATCACGGTCAGCGCGTGCGCGTACGCGCGCACGGTCTTTATTGAGAGCGACGACGCGGATATGGTCCTGTCGGACAACGGCTTTGACCTGAACGCCGATTCACGCACGGTCCGTGTTCTGCGCGGCAATCCCGTACATTTGCGCGCGCGCAGCGTCTATTCCATAGATAAGCCCGCGCCCACCGTCGGATAAAAATACGCGTATGCACAATCGGGAGAGCGGACCCGCGAGTCCCTCTCCCGTTGCTTTCTTTTTTGTGAGGTATTGACCATGGGTCTTGAAACCGTCCGGAAGCTCCGGAGCCCGAATTTCGATCCGGATCCCATGTATAATTATCTTGAAACCGAAGCGCGCAGGCTCGGCCTTGCTCAGACGCAAAAAGCGCTTCCCCTGATGAAGGAGAAGCACGAAGGACAGTTTCGAAGGGGAATGACGGATACGGCGCCTTATCGGGTGCATCCCCTCACCCTGGCGACGCACGCGCTGAAGATGGGCATTGCGGAGGATGATGTTCTTTCCGCGCTGCTCCTTCACGACGTCGTGGAGGACACGCCCACCAAAGCCGAAGACCTTCCGGTAAGCGAGCGCGTCCGGGAGGCCATCCGCCTGGTATCCTGGAATACCTATCCCGGGAATAAACAGAGCGTCAAACCGGTCTATTACGCGAATATCGCAAAAAACCCGCTTGCGTCCCTGATAAAATGCATCGATCGCTGCAATAATCTTTCTTGCATGGCCGACGGTTTTACCCGGACGAAGCAGGCTTCCTATATCACGGAGACCGAGAACTATATTCTCCCTCTGCTGGACGTGATCGGCACTGTCCCGGAATGGTCCGACGCTCAATGGCTGCTTCGCTATCAGATCCATACGCTCGTTGAGACGTTCAAGCGGCTTTTGTAAACGCAGGCGTTTATTCTGCTTCCAGCCTTCCCTCGCCGTTCTTGTCCCTGAAGAAGAGCGCCAGCGTACCCGGCCCGGAATGCGCGCCGATGACCGGCCCGATCAGGGAAATCATCACGTCCCTGACGCCGATTTCAGACTGAATCTTTTCCTTCAGCCATTCCGCGTCCTCCAGGCAGTCGCCATGACCGATGAAAACGGTCTGGTTCTGCGGATCATCGGCAAACTCCTCCATACGGCTGAGCAGGGCTTTTACGCTCCGCCTGCGGCCGACCACCTTTTCGCGTCCGACCAGGTGGCCGTTGGGATCCACGTTCAGAACAGGCTTGATCTTCATGATGCTTGCCGCGTAATAGCTGGCCGCGGAGATCCTGCCGCCGCGCTTTAGGTAGACCAGATCCTCCACCGTAAACCAGTGGATGGTATTCTGCACGTTCTTTTCGGCCCATTCGGCGCACTCGTCAAAGGGAAGTCCCTCATCCCGTTTTTCCAGGACGCGGTGCACAAACAGGCCCTCTCCCAGACTGGCGGACAGCGAATCCACAGAACGGATCTTCCTGTCCGGATACTTTTTCTTCAGCGTTTCCGCCGCCTGCGCCGCCTGCGCGGCGGTGATGCTCAGCCCGCTGGAAAACGCGAGGATCAGTACGTCGTTACCCTCCGCCAGAAGCGGTTCCACATGCTCTATCCAGGACGCCTCGTTGACAGAGGACGTCTTGGTGACTGCGCCGGCGCGCATTTTCGCATAAAAAGCCTTCGTCTCCTTAGCCGCGTCCTTGCTCTCAAGGTCCAGAAGCTTCGCCTCGTCGTCGGCCTGGTACAGCATCGGAACGACTTTCAGATTCTTATGGCTGTGAATATACTCCTCGGGCAGATCGCAGCAGGCATCGGTAACGATCCAGAACGGCATAGGTACCTCCTTAACCGGCGCGCTTATGCAGTCTCCCCTCGGGGAGATTTTCTTCTGCGCAGGCCGGGAAACATGGCATTCTACCATTTTGGGTTTGAACCTGTCAAGGAAGGTTTTTCGCCCGTCCGAAAACGGCCTCGGTTTTGACGCATCAATCCGCGTATTCGGCGGCGATCAGCAAGACCGTTTTGGGCGACAGCATGATCTTATCCCCGTCACGGACCGTCTGATCCTCGGGAAATCCGCCGTTGTACAAAAGGACCCTCGCCTCTCCCGCGCCCGTATCCACACACGCCTGGAGCGGTGCCGGATTGGGATTGATCCAGGCTTCGCCCAACACCTTCTCCCCAAGGAGATACCTGACGTGGATGCCCATATCCTGAAGGACCTCACATTCCGGGGTAACGAACCGGCCCGTCAGGAAGCCGTTCTCCTTTCTCATACGGATCAGCCCCGCGTAAAACGCCGCCGTCTCCTTTTCGGCGCTTCCTTCACGCAGCGTCTCCCAGTCGATGTTGTTGATCTCATCCGAGCTGCGGTAGCTGTTGCCGTCGCCCTGTTTGCTGCGCAGCATTTCCTCTCCGGCCAGGAAGAACGGCATCCCCTTGGAGATCATCACGATGGATGCCCCAAACTTTACCATTTGGACCCGCGCCTCGTCGCTCGCGCCCGGATTGGACAGAAGCAGTTTGTCCCAGAGGGTATGGTTGTCGTGAGAGGTCATATAATTTACGACCATGGCGTCCACGGCTTTCCATCCCGCGCCCGTGCCGGTACCGCCGGTAATGCCGAACACGACCCGGGCGGCCGTGCTCTTATTGGCCGCGCCGGAGATATATCCCTTTTCCGTCTGATTGAACACGCTCCCCTTGAGTCCGTCCCGGATGGCGTCGTTGAATACGGCCACGCTGCC
>JAIKWN010000002.1 GCA_024684665.1 Clostridiales bacterium
GTGTAGGGAGCGCAGCGCGGTATTCACGCTTTCTAAGCAGGCAGACAGTCGTACACCTTCGTTTTTTCCGACGACGATCACGCTTATCACAGAGAAATTCCTTTCCCGCGGCGCGGCAGAATCGATAAGGACTGCGCCGTCTTCTGGATTATCGCATAAAGCTGTCTCCGCGTCAATCGAGCCTTGTTGGAAAGCTTGACTTTCCCAGCGGGATTTCATAGAATAGCTTTCGTTTGAAAGCGCGGCCCGGGGCGAAGAGGCCGCATAGCAGGGAGTGGATCAGCATGGGTCTCAAAGTGGCAAAATTCGGGGGTAGTTCTCTGGCGGATGCATCTCAGTTCCGCAAGGTACGGGATATTCTCCTCTCCGACCCGGAGAGACGTATTGTCGTGCCTAGCGCACCGGGTAAACGCAGCCCCGTTGACGTGAAAGTAACCGACCTTCTATATACCTGCTATCGGCAGGCTGCGGCAGGAGAGTCGATGGATGAAACCTTCGGGAACATACGCGCACGGTTCCATGAAATCGCGGAGGCTCTTAAGGTCTCGATCGATCTGGAAGCTGAGCTGAAAGCGATCGACCGTGACATCCGTCTGGGGGCGGGCAAGGATTATGCTGCCAGCCGCGGAGAATATCTGAACGGGCGCATACTAGCTGCTTGGCTGGGGTGGGATTTCGTGGATCCGAAGGATGGCATTTTCTTCTCGGAGGACGGACGGCTCGATGAGGAAAAGACGGAGCGGGAGTTGTGCACCCTGCTGAAAAAGCATCCGAAGGCAGTCGTGCCAGGGTTTTACGGCTGTTCTGCGGACGGAAAAATCAAGACCTTCAGCCGCGGCGGAAGCGACATCACCGGCGCCATAGTCGCAAGGGCAGCTGGAGCTGACATGTACGAGAACTGGACGGACGTGGCTGGTTGTATGATGGCGGATCCTCGTATCGTACGCAATCCGGAGCCGATTCGATATGTGACCTACAGGGAACTGCGGGAGCTTTCCTATATGGGCGCCTCTGTTTTACATGAGGATGCGATTTTTCCAGTGCGACAGGCAGGCATCCCAACCAACATCCGGAATACCAATCAGCCGGAAGAGCCCGGGACCATCATCGGCTACGAGGCCGAGGATTATGACAGCGAGTACATGATCACAGGCATTGCAGGCCATAAGGATTTTGCCATCATCAACGTCGAGAAGACCATGATGAACTCCGAACTTGGATTCGGACGAAGGCTTCTGCAAGCGGTAGAAGAGCAGGGCATTTCCTTCGAGCATATGCCCAGTGGCATCGACACCATGTGCGTGGTTGTGCACGAGGACGCTATCGTCGGAAAGAAGGAACGGTTGGTCGCGCGTATTCACGAGCTCTGCCAGCCGGACACGGTGGAAATCCACTCCGGCCTAGCGCTCATTGCGACGGTGGGGCGCGGCATGGTACGGGCCAAGGGTGGTGCCTCTGCCAGACTTTTTTCCGCCCTTGAAAAAGCGGGCATCAATGTGCGCCTCATCGACCAAGGTTCCAGCGAGATCAACATCATTGTCGGAGTTGACAATCTTGACTTTGAAAACGCGGTCCGCACGATTTACCGCGCATTTGTAACGAAGGATGGACGGAGATAAACATATTTGATAATAAAAAGGAAAGATTATCGCGAAAGATGTGACTTAACGCTTGATTTTCCTGGTAAATAAGGTAAAATAAGAATGAAATAATGTTATTGGATGGGAGTGAATCGGCTTGCCGAGGAAGATACTGTTGGTCGATGACGAGCCTCTGATCCTGAAGGGCTTGAAATACAGTCTTGAAAAAGACGGTTACCTGACCGAATCCGCACAGGACGGCGACGAAGCGCTGGAACGCTTTTTTGCAGGCGATTTCGATATGGTGCTTTTAGATGTCATGCTGCCTGGGCTGGATGGCATCGAAGTCTGCCAGCGCATACGGGAACGCTCTAATGTGCCAATCATCATGCTTACAGCCAAGGGCGAAGACATGGATAAGATTCTGGGATTGGAGTACGGCGCCGACGACTATATGACCAAGCCATTCAACATTCTAGAGGTCAAAGCGCGCATCAAGTCCATTTTCCGGCGCAGTCAGCCGCCGGCGGACGATATGGACGAACGGCGCGTCATCCGGGTTCATGATCTCGAGGTCAACTGCCAGAGCCGCATGGTGACACTGGGAAATCGCGCCGTGCGTCTGACGGCAAAGGAGTTTGACCTGCTCCGGCTGCTTATCACTCACCGTGGCAAGGTATACAGCCGGGAAGAACTTCTGGAATTGGTCTGGAAGTACGATTACATGGGTGATATGCGCACGGTGGATGTGCATATCCGTCGTCTTCGGGAGAAGATCGAACGGGACAGCACAAACTTGGAATTCATCCTGACAAAATGGGGAGTGGGCTACTATTTCACGGACAAAGACTGATTTCTTTATCTCTGTCCGCACGCGGCTGGTCGCCTCGCTGCTCTTGATTCTGGGCACGGCTTTTTATCTCGCGGCGAACTGGACGCTGGGCGTAGTGGGCGATTCTCTGCTGCAGGAGACGGTTTCTGTGCGCGCATCCGAAGTTTCCCGGCTTTCCGTTTCCTTGTCGGAGCGCCTTTCCGGCTCCGTGGACGCATTTTATCTGGATCTTACCGAGGCGGCCCGTCAGCTTGGCGGCCGCCTTTTGATCGTAGATCCGGATGATAAGGTGACTTTCGACACGGCAAACGAGCGCTGCGGAACCGTCCTTCCGCTTGCGGAAGCTGTTACAGTGTTGAGGGGTGAACGGGACACCGATTATGGCTACCACCAAGTCAAAGGAGAGAGGGACGAAGGGCGATGGGAAGGCTGTTTTGTCTCCTCGCTCCTGGACAGGAACGGAAGGCTTTCTGGGGCGCTGATCTTTATCGCAAGCGTGCAGGCAACTGTAGATCAAGTGCTGAATCTTCGCGACCGCATGCTGACGGTTTTCGTGACGGCGGCAGTGGGGGTGCTTCTCATGGCAGCTCTTCTCTCCGGGTTGATTACGCGTCCTGTCGGCGCGCTTTCTGAGGGAATCGAACGGATGGGAAGGGGCGACTACGGGACGCCTGTGCATGTGCGCGGCCGGGGAGAAATGGCGAATCTAGCAGCGGCTTTCAACGACATGAGCGAAAAGGTGCGCTCACTGGATGAGACTCGCAGCCAATTCGTGGCGAACGCATCGCACGAACTTAAGACACCGCTGGCTACGATAAAGATTCTCGTGGAATCCATGCTGTATGAAGAGGACATGGAGGAAGAAACGAGAAAAGAATTCTTGGGTGATATCAACCGAGAAATTGACCGGCTTTCTTCAGTTGTGGGAGATCTTTTAACACTTGCCCGCATCGACAGCCGGAAGCTGACCCTCACGCGTGAGCCCATGTCCCTGTCTGATGTGGCGGAAGAGACAGCCCAAAGCCTCAGACCTCTTGCGGAAAAACAGGGAATCATCCTTACGGTTGAAGCAGAAGATCCTTGCCTGCTGGAGGGAGACGCAAACCGGCTGCGCCAGGTCTGCTACAATCTCATCAGCAACGCAGTAAAATACACACCCGAAGGCGGAGAGGTTCGGATTGCATTGCAGCGCAGCGGCCGTGACGTCGTGCTGATCGTTAAGGATACAGGCATCGGAATCGCGGAGGAGGATCTTCCACATATCTTTGAACGTTTTTATCGGGCGGACAAGGCAAGGAGCCGGGTCGGCGAGACGGGAGGGACTGGCCTCGGTCTTTCCATTGTGCGGCAGATCGTGCGCCTGCATGGTGGAACGGTAACCGTACGCTCTCAGCTGGGAGAAGGAACGGAGTTTACTGTTCTTCTTCCTGCTCTCTCCGGGAAAGGCGAATGACAGTGCCGTGCTACGGCTGTGAGAACAGGAGGCAGGGGAGACGTGAATAGAAGCAATCCTTACTGCACGACACGTGTGGTGATCTTTCTGCTTCTTCTATCCGTTATTCTCTTTGCGGGTGTGGAAGGCGAGGAAGCGCAAAGCGGAAGCTTTCTGGAGGTAGCACTGTATTACCGTTACGCGGATACGGCTACCCTTGGATTGGAACGCGCGAAAATCGACCTTTCTCGTGAAGAAACGATGGCCACGCTGATCGTAGAACGGCTAATCGGCGGGCCGGGAGTATCGCACAGCCGCCTTTCAGGCTTGTTTCCGCAAGGGACGCGGCTGATTTCCGCCCAGGGCGACGGACGCATCGTGTATGTGACCCTGAACGGAGCCTTTCTGGGGAGGCCGGATGGAGCACCATCCGACTGGGAAACTCGGGACGACTGGCGGAAGGAGGCTGCTCTACGCAGGTCTCTGGCGTTTCAATCCATCGTTCTGTCCCTGACGGAGGGAGCTCGGTTTCAGCGGGTGCAACTATACATTGCAGAAGATGATGACGCGATCCCTCAACGGGTCGCGATGACCTGGTTTAATCCAGATGAGACGGATCTTGATCTCCGGCTTGCGGCGTGCGGTCGGGACGAATCGTTTCTGCTCACGCCGCGTTTGTCGCTTCGCGTTATTCTGGAAGGATGGCGTACCCGGAACTGGGACGCGGTATGGCCATTCATTGCACAGGGACCTGATAATGCACCGGCTTCCTCAGGTGCTTTCCGGCGGGAAATGGAAAAAAGGAATACGCGCCTTCTGAGCTATGAAATCTCTGAAGGCAGCATTTCCCGGGACGGTGAAATGGCGACCCTCGTACTGGACGCGAAAACGAGGGATTCTGACGGCGGAGATGCAGAGATCGAACGGGAAAGTGTCGCTCTCCTCAGGGAGGACGACAACTGGGTGATAGAAATGAGTGAACTGCTTTCACTGATGGTTCGGGACTGAGGGATGTCCGGAGGAAAGAGATGCCTGCTAACAAGTGGTTCCTTGTCCTTCTTCTGCTAGCCCTACCGATTTTGTCCGGCTGCTCGGACGTTATTACGGAGCGACCAATGGCGGAGATGGATCTTTCTGCCATCACAGCGGGACGGGACGCGCCTCTCTCAGATAGCGCGGAACTGGATGATTCTTCGTGCATTCTGTATTTTGTGAACACGAATGGAACCGGTTTGATTCCGGTGACAAGGGAACTGACGTTTGACAGAACTGGAAACTGGGCGGAGGTTCTTCTCGCTGCGCTGCTCTCTGGACCACTGCCAGAAGAGAAGGACGCCACCTGGCCGGCAGGGATGCCGGTGCGGGGGGCGTCAGTTCAGATGTCCGACCGTTTTGTCACCGTCAATCTCCCGAGTGCGTATCGACAGCTTTCTCCAGCAATGCTGTACACCGTTCGTCTCGCAGTGGCAGAGACTTTCTTCGGAATGGGTATGCGTGCTGCACAGGTCCTAGTCGGAGGCAGAGAAGAGGGAGCAGATCTGGCTGGGACGATGCCGGTCGGAATCTTCCTGCCGGGCGGCGGAACGGATCCGGAAGCGCAGCTATCGCAGATGGAAGACGAGAGACTGAGCCGGGAAGCATTTGCCCGCTCGGCGACGATCTTTTTCCCCGCCTGCGAGGGTGAGTATCTTTTGCCGGCGCAGCGCAGTGTGACTTGCGAAAGTGCCTCCGCAGTTGCCTGCCTGTATGCGATGCTGGAAGAAATGGGGCGGAACCCTTCGGATCCACTTTTCCGGGAAGATATTCCGGCTCCCCTCGACTACATGGAGGAAATGCCGGACATAGCACGCGCCGAAGACGGGACATCCCGGGTGATCCGGCTGCGGTTTTCATCTTCGCTGGATGCGGCGCTACAGCAGGCAGGCATTTCCCGAGCACTGTATCTCGGGATGCTGACGCGCACGCTGATGGGCTTTGTACCCGGCGTTGATGGTATGACTGCGGGCATTGGAGAGCAGAGCGTCACGAAAGTGAGAAACGCAGCGGGCGAAACCATCACCTTCCGGGATGGGATTCTGACGACGCGGGCGTTTTGGGAGTTTTTGGCAGCGCCCATCGGGATCTATGTCAAAGGAGAAAAGCAGGACGGGATAAAGAAAAAGATTGTTCTTCTTCCCTCCGGGCTGGAAAGGAATCCGAGGGAAATCTTCGCACGGATGACGGAGATTCCGGTATCCGAAAGCGCACTTCCGATGGAGACGGGGGTTTTTGATCTCCTTGCATTCTGCATGGAACGGGAGGAGATGGTTCTCAATTTCTCAGATGCCTTTTATGACAGGCTTGCATCACTGGGAGAGCGCGAGGCGTCCCGGGCGGTTTACGCGATCGTAAATACGATGACGGAAGGAAATAGACTCAGGGGCTGTGTCTTCTTCTTCGACGGAGAGCAGAAGGACGGAATCGGCAGCCTTGTCCTGCGCGGGCGGATGATGCGTAATCCGGGAAAGGCGGAACCATGAATTATCGGGAACTGATCTCCGCCTTGAAGGTGGGACACGTTGAGACGGTGTATGTTTTTACAGGCAGAGAGGCATATCTCAGGGAAGATGCGTTGACCCGCCTGCGCAAGAAGATCCTGCCGGAAGGACTGGCTGATTTCAACTGTACGGAGCTCACTGCGCCCATGACAGAGGATATCATTGCCTGCGCGGAAACTCTGCCGATGATGGCGGATCGCCGTCTTATCATTGTGCGGGATTTCACTCCGCTCTCTGGGGAAGAGAAAAAGCCAACAAAGGCTGCGGGAAAGACAAAGACTGAATCTGCGGATCGTGAGGGCGAAACACTGCTTGCCTATCTACCGCGGGTGCCGGAAACGTCCTGCATTGTTTTTCTCGCCGGTGAAGCGTTGGATCGAAGGAAAAAGCTTTGCAAGATGCTTACGAGTATGCCCGGCTTTGTCTCTTTCGATCCACCGGACGACGCGGATATTTCTAGCTTCCTCGGGAAAACTGCCAAGCATGCCGGGCTTTCGATGGAGCGCGCCGCGGAGGAGCGGCTGCTCTTTTATTCCGGACGGGATCTTTCAGCGCTTTCCCATGAAATGGAAAAACTGATCGCATACGCGGGGGACGAGGGATGCATCCGGGCGGAACATGTGGAGCTTCTCGCAACGCGCACCCCGGAAGCCCGTGTGTTCGACATGATCGATGCAGCAGTTTCCGGAAAAACGGCGAAGGCTTATGTGCAGCTCCGGACGCTTCTTGCCGCCGGGGAAGCGAGGCTCGGCATCCTTGCGCTTCTTTCGCGCCAGCTACGGCAGATGCTTTACGCTTCGGATATGATCGCAGCCGGAAGACGGCGGACGGAGATCGCGGAATGTCTGCAGGTGAAGCCGTTTGTAGTAGAGCGATTGGAACGCCGGGTCCGAAAGATTCCTCGAGAGAAGCTCCTGGAGTTGCTCCTGCTTTGTACGTGCACGGAGGCTGAGATCAAAAACGGGGGCGTGCGAGAGGACGCGGGCCTCGATCGGGTGCTTTTCGGGTTTTCGGACCTGCGGGAAACCGAATGATCTCTCTCCCGCCCCAGCGAATCAGAGGCGGGTTAAAAGAACGATTTGTAATATCTTAATTGCGCTATTGAACACCGGAAAAGCGTGTTGTATAATGTGCGGCAAATCCGGTGCCCGGATTCGCTCCGGCGCTGAAGAATCCTGAACTCAAAGGCAAGGAAGTGAACACGCATGGGATTTATCAAGTGCCCTCGCTGTGAACTGAATTATATCCGCGAAGAAGAGCAGTTCTGCTCTGTATGCCGGCGCGAAATGCGCGGAGAAATCCAGGAAGATACGGTGGAACTCTGCTCTGTCTGCGGTGAGAACCCGGTGATGCCTGGGAAAGACGTCTGTCTCTCCTGCTACAAGGAAATGGCGCAACAGGGGGCGGAAGAGCCGGAGGAAGAGCAGGAGCGTCCGGACATGGAGATCGATATGGAAGACGTCGCTGAGATGGACGAAATCGAACTGGATTCCGGGTCGGATGATATGCCCGCTGAGATTTCTAATCAGATTTCCCTCGAGGAAGAGCGTAGTCGCGAAGATGAAGAGGCGGAACGCGAAGAGGAGGAAGAGGATTGACCTTTCGCAGGCCGTCTCTTTTCGCAGTTGCAGATCTGCATCTTCCTGGTGGCCAAAAAAAGCCCATGGACGTGTTTGGCTCCCACTGGAAGGATCACTTTGAACGGATCTCAAAGGACTGGCGGCAGAGGGTCGCACCAGAAGACCTGGTGCTGATCCCCGGAGATATTTCTTGGGCAATGCAACTTTCGGAAGCACTGCCTGATCTTGAGGATATCGCAGCGCTGCCCGGGCGCATTCTTCTCCTGCGGGGTAATCACGATTATTGGTGGGGTTCGCTCACGCAGCTTCGCGCCGCACTGCCAGAAAACATGCACGCAATCCAAAACGACGCGTATGACGCGGGCTTTTGTGTCGTCTGCGGAACGCGTGGCTGGGAGATTCCGCCCGAAAAGGGAGCAGATCCACAGAACGTGAAAGTTTATGAGAGGGAGATCGGCAGGCTACGACTGTCTCTTGCAGCTGCTGCCCGCATCACGAGGGGGAGGCCCCTCATCGCAATGATGCACTATCCGCCCCTTTACCCGGAGATGCGGGAGCGGGGAACGGAAATGTCTCGCCTCCTGACGGAAGCTGGTGTGAAGCGTTGCGTGTACGGCCATTTACATGGTCCTCATACTCGCAAGGGGTTACATGAAACGGTTGACGGCGTCCGTTACGACCTGACATCGTGCGATTCGCTGGGATTCCGTTTGCTTGATGTAACACCGGAAAACTCAAATGAAGGTTCTGAAGGATCCGGAGACTCCATATCTGCGAATTAGCAGCAGATTAGGCTCAGATTGAATGACCCTTTTGCATACGCTTGTTGAAAACCTAAGAAGAATAAGAAATCCCGTTTCTGTCCGGAAGAGCAGAGCGGGATCTTTTTTGTTACGAAATAATTACGCGCTACAGCGGATTGTCGCAAAAACTTTATGGATTTTTTTCTTGCGAAGTGGGGCGAGTTGGAGTAAAATATCCATAAAAGGGTGGAAAGTGGTTTCCTAGACGGAGGTGAGTGATCGCGATGGCATTTTCGGGTTCCTTTGATCACTCGCTGGATGGAAAAGGGCGTGCGATCATTCCTGCATCTTTCCGGGATGCTTTGGGGGAAAACTTCACGATTACCATCAATCCACACAGGACGTCGATCGCCGTTTATCCCAAAGAGGAATGGGACAAGCAGCTTGCGAGACTCGCTCGAATAAATCCGCTTGACCGCCAGGGAATGCAATATGAACGCTACATCATGAGCGTTTCTTTTTCGGAGAACAACATCGACGCACAGGGCCGGGTCTTAATCCCAGCGAAGCTGCGGCAGATGCTGGGACTCACTAGGGATATCGTTTTTGTGGGTCTTGTGGATTACATCGAAATCTGGGATATGAAGCGTTTCCGCGAGAATTCTGCTTTTGTGGAAGAGAATTTCGATTCGCTGTCTGATTACGTATACGAGAGGTATCCAGAGGTCTAAATTCTGTCCCTGGCGGAATGAGAAGGGGGGATCGGTATGGCTGTGCAGCGTGGACGCCGCAGGACGGTATCTGCTTATTCCGCCGGCGGCTATTCCGATGAGCAGGATCTCTACCTCTCCGCCCTGCGGCCTGGTTCCCGACAGGACAGATTGCGAGATCTGAACCGGCGCGGTTACGCGGAAGCCGATTCGCCAGATCCGTTTTTCGAAGAGGAATTTCACGCGTCCTGTCAACAGGAACACAAGAGGGAAACCGGTTTCTGGCATGCATTCCGGGAGGAAGTCTCGCAGGACCGATTAGGGGCTGCGCTTTGCTCCTTTCTTTTGATTGTGGTTCTTCTGCTCGGTGGCTTTTGGGTGAGGCAGATGGCGGTTAGCGCTAGAAACCGGAGCGATCTGGAATCCTATCTCCGCCGAACGGAAGCGCTTCTTGCGGCGAATGAAACGCTTCGGCAGGAGCTTTCCCGTGTACAGGACGGCGAACGGATCCGCAATCTTGCCATGAACGAACATGGGATGATGCGGCGGGAACGGGCGGAAACGGTGGAGATCTACATCCCGGTTCCCGAACGGGGGAATGTTGCAGCGCCACACGCGTCAGAAGAGACTAAATTCGAGATGTTGGATTTTCTTCTGGGGCTGCTGGACAGGCTGAAGATCGGCGGATGATTTGCCGCCTCAGGAAGAATCTGACAGGGAGGACGGTATGATCCTTTCCGGACTTATATCCGATTTGCCGGAGCTATTAGAGCGTCCAGAGGATGGGTCGGTTTTGATTGAAACGCTTTCGGCGGATTCCCGTGTTCCTGTAAAGAACGGGCTTTTCTTTTGCATCCCAGGGGGACGGGCTGACGGGCATGATTTTGCACGCCAAGCCATCGAAAACGGTTGCGTCGCGCTTATTGTGGAACGTAGACTTCCGGTTTCGGTGCAGCAGGTTGTCGTAAGCGACGTGCGCGCTGCGATGACACGAATTTCCTCAGCCTTCTACGGCCATCCAGAAAAGCGGCTGAAGCTGGTTGGCATAACGGGAACGAAGGGAAAGACGACGACAACGTATCTTCTCAAGAGCATTCTGGAAACCGCTGGAATCCCCTGCGGGATCATCGGGACGACGGGATGCATTGCTGGCAGCACAAAACTGCCCACCAAGCTGACCACACCGGATCCAATCGAGATGTTTTCAATTCTCTCCATCATGGCGAACGCTGGCGTCGAAGTCGTCTGCATGGAAGTATCGGCCCACGCACTTTATCTAAGAAAACTGGAAGGGATTACCTTTGAGGCGGCGGCTTATACAAATCTCTCGCAGGATCATCTGGATTTCTTCGGCACAATGGAGCGTTATTTTGCGGCGAAACGTCTCCTCTTCCGGGACGGAATGGTGCGTAATGCCGCTGTGAATATTGACGAAGAAACGTCAGAACAGGTACGGGAGGGGCTGACCTGCCCACTTATCACCTATGGCATCAGCAGTCCGTCGGATCTTTTCGCAAAGGACATCGAGATCACGGAAAGCGGTGTCTCCTTTACGCTCAGTCTGAGAGATCTGCACTCGGCGCATGTGCATATGCTGCTTACAGGTACCTTCAATGTCTATAATGCACTGGCGGCAGCTAGCCTCGCACTGATTCTCGGCGTCTCTCTCGAGGATATCCGGACGGGACTGCAAAAACTCGTCTCGGTTCCTGGCCGCGTGGAAATGCTGAAAACGGATACACCGTACCGCGTCCTGCTAGATTACAGTCACTCGCCGGACGCGCTTTCAAACATTCTCCGGACGGTGCGGGAATTTTGCCGTGGCCGTGTTATTCTCGTGTTTGGCTGCGGAGGAGACCGTGATAAGGGCAAGCGTCCGATCATGGGAAGGATCGCGGGGGAGATGGCCGATTACTCTATCTTGACCAGCGACAACCCGCGGTTTGAGGACCCGATGATAATCTTGAAGGCGATCGAGAGCGGAATCCAGGAGACGGGCGCGTCTTACGAGATCATCGAAAATCGGCGCGACGCAATTCGCATGGCGCTAGAATCCGCAGCGGGCGGTGACATCGTCATCCTCGCAGGAAAGGGTCATGAAACGTATCAGGATATTCAGGGGGTTAAGCGCCCCTTCGACGAGAAAGCCATCGTGTCGGAATTGCTCGCGGAGATTGCAGAGGAAAGCCGGCTCTGAGGCGGAAGGGGTGAAAGAATGCGGGAAATGCTCGCGATGCTATTGGCTTTTGCCGTTTCTACGGTGGTGACATGGCGGCTGCTTCCGGTATTGCGGGAAAAATGCAGGCAGAATGTGTATGAGCTCGCGCCGGGGGCGCATCAGAAAAAACAGGGCACGCCTACCATGGGTGGATTCGCGATTGCCGGAGGCGGACTCTTGTCCGCCCTCGTTTTCTTGGCGACTGGAAAAGTGGATCCCGCGCCCGCATTGGCGTTTGCGGCTCTCGCTTTGGGAAATCTACTGATTGGTTTCGTGGACGATATGACCAAGATCCGCCGGGGGAAAAACGACGGCCTCACACCGAAGCAGAAGCTGGTTTTCCAGACAGCGCTTGCGTTTTTTTTCTCCCTTTGGTGTGCGATGCGGCCGGATGTGGGTACCGCGATCCGCATTCCCTTCTTGCACAGCGAGCTGGAGCTCGGTATCCTGTATGTCCCCCTGATGACCTTTGTCATTGTGGGAACCACCAACAGCGCGAACCTGATGGACGGGCTGGATGGCCTGCTTTCTTCCGTGGCCCTTGTGGACTTTGGAACGCTTGCTTTCCTGGCGGCATTTTTTGCCGTGCCGGGGCTTTCCACATCCTGCACCGCCTTTATGGGCGGCTGTATGGGTTTTTTACTGTTCAATTCTCACCCTGCCGCCGTATTCATGGGGGATACGGGTTCCATGTTTATCGGGGGAGCGGTTTCAGCTGCGGCTTTGCTGCTACGGGAACCGCTGCTTCTCGTGTTGATTGCGTTCTGGATGATGATGTCAAGCATATCGGATCTCATCCAGTTTGCTTACTTTCGGAAAACGCACGGGAAGCGGTTTTTTAAGATGGCCCCCATTCATCATCACTTTGAACTGTGTGGCCTTTCAGAAACGAAAATCGTGACGATGTATATGCTTACGACGATTGCCTTATGCGCCCTTGCGCTGATTGGGACGATTTCGTGAGCTGGGAGGGACAATGGACTGGAAAGAGAAACGGGTTCTGATTTGCGGTATGGCGCGCAGTGGCGTTTCTGCGGCGCAGGCGCTCTGTAACCTAGGTGCGAAGGTTACAGTATCAGACAGGAAAACAGAGGAAGAATTGGATACGGATCTCTCGCTACTGCGCTCGATGGGGTGCTCGTTCCTACTGGGGAGCGATCCCGGGAACCCGGCAGGGCGGTTCGACGTTGTTGTAATTAGCCCAGGTATTCCGTACGCGGCGCCCTTTGTCGGGCAGTCAGTCGCTGCTGGGATCCCGGTGATCGGGGAACTGGAACTGGGGGCGGAGCTGACGCACGGTGATCTCGTTGCAATTACGGGCACAAATGGGAAAACCACCACCACGACGTTGACTGGGGAATTCTTCCGGGAAGCCGGCCGCAGGACATATGTGGTAGGGAATATCGGATATCCCATCACGGAGACCGCTCTTGTGACGAACGACGAGGATGTGACGGTCGCAGAGGTCAGCTCGTATCAATGCGAAAGTATTACCGATTTCCACCCGAGAGTTGCTGCAGTGCTTAATATCACCGAGGATCATTTAGCCCGTCACGGGTCCATGGACGTTTATATCGGCATGAAAAAGCGAATCTTCCGCTGGCAGACAGAGGAGGATTATGCCGTTCTCAATTACGATGATGCAGAATGTCGCAAAATGGCGGAAGGGATCCGGGCGAAGGTTCTCTGGTTTTCAAGAAAAGAGAAGGTGGGAGCCGGCGCCTATGTGAAAGACGGAGAGGTCGTCATCGCAGGGCATGAAAAAGAACCCGTCTGCCGCACTTGCGAGATCCGCATCCCCGGGAGCCACAATCTGGAAAACGCACTTGCGGCGGTCGCCATCACTTACAGCCTCGGTGTTCCGATTCCCTGCATGCGGAAGGTCCTTCTTTCGTTCCCTGGGGTGGAACATCGAATTGAGACGGTGCGGGAGGTGGACGGTGTCGTCTGGGTAAACGACTCCAAGGGAACGAACGTCGATTCCACCATTAAAGCCATCAATGCGATGACAAGGCCGACGGTCTTAATTCTCGGAGGAAGCGACAAAAAAGTATCCTTTGTCCCGCTAGCAGAGGCAATCGTTGCTTCTCCCCTGATCCGGCGTTGCGTTCTCATCGGCGATACGGCGGAACAGATCAAAAACGCGCTTCTGGCGGCGGGTTATAAAGAATTCCGGATGGCGGGGTATGATTTTGATCGGTGTCTAGCAATCTGCCGCGAGGAGGCGGCCGCAGGAGATTGCGTCCTGCTTTCGCCGGCTTGCGCTAGTTTTGATATGTTCCGGGATTACGAGGATCGGGGCCAGGTATTTAAGAAGAAGGTACTTTCCTTTGTGGAGAATTCAGGCGCATGAGGCGCGGGACAAAAAAACGGGGATGCCTTATCCCTTTATTGCTGGTTCTCGTTGTCGGGATTGCAGTCTGTTTTGCAGTCGTAGCAACAGATACCGTCCGGGAAATTCGGGTGGTGGGAAATCGGATGATTCCAGCGGAGGACATCGTGGAGCTTTCCGGAATCAGCATAGGAAGCAAACGCCGCCTTCTCTCCGTACAGGATGTGCGAAAGCGGGTAGAATCCAATTATTCCCTTGAATTCTCCGGGCTTGACTTTGATTATAAAGGAACGTTGACCATCCGAATCCGGGAGAGGACGGGCATCGCGGCTGTCTGGCAGAACGGTTTCTGCTATGTCCTTGATCGCGAGGGAATGGTGATTGGCAGGCATACGGAGCCGGACGCGGAGTTTTCTGCCGGCCCAGTAATCCTTGGAATCCGAGTCATGACTGGCGCAACAGTGCGAATTGGAGCTCTGTTCCCGGTGCAGGATGACAGACAAATGGAAACGCTGCGGCTTGCACTTGCCGCTATGCAGGAGACGAATATGCTCACCCGGGCCGCTTCCTTGTCCCTGCAGAATGAAGAAGATATTGTGATTGCCACCCGCGAACGTGCGAGCATCCGGTTGGGGGACAGGCGGGATCTCACAGTAAAACTACTGATTGCACGGGAAGTGCTAAACCTCCGTAAGGATGAGCCGGGCGGGCTTGAAGGGGTCTGGATTGATGTCAGCAGCGGGAAAGATGCGCATTACATCCCTAAAACCTTGCCGACCGTCACCCCGACACCGACGGATACGCCCGCTCCTACGGTCGAAGAAACGGGAAAAAAGAAGAAGAAACGCTGACGCTTTTTTTGCGCGGGTCTTGCGCGTGCAAACAGAATCGGTTACAATAGAACAGATGAAAGAAAATCGGTGGATTGGGCTTCAGGGAAACCGGTAAGGAACAGGAGCGGGTTGTCTATGGCCAAAAAAGGGATTACTGTCCTCGATTTCGGCACTTCCAAAATCATCGCGATGCAGGCGGAGGAGATCAGTGGGAAGAAGCTGACCGCCATAACCTCTGTCGGTATGGCACCATACGACGGGTTTATGAACGATGGCTGGAATGACCCAGCAAAAGTGAAAGACGCGATTGCCGCTGCCATCGGTGCGATGGAAGACAAGCTGAATACGCAGATCAGGCATGCCTATGTGGGTGTGCCAGGTGAGTTTATCCATTTTTATGTTCTTTCCGAAAAGGTGAAACTGCAGGGAGCTGATCCGAAAGTCACCCAGCAGGATGTGGAGAAGCTCCTCAGGGCGACTACGGAGGCGCTGGGTAATCCCACTGGTCCCATTATCCACCGCTCCGCAGCTTGGTTCCGCGTGGACGACGGCAAGAAAACGCTGGAACCGATTGGCATGAAGGGCTCTGAATTGGAGGGAATGATCAGCTTCGCCGTGGCGGAAAAACGTTTTGTGGATGATATCCGCGAACGGCTAGACAGTTTGGATATCAAACCGGACGGGCTCTATTCCACTTCGGTCGCGGAGATGCTACACCTCGTTCCGTATGAGGAACGGGACCGCACCGCGATCCTCATCGACGTGGGCTATCTGTCCACGGAGGTCATGGCGGTGGAAGGAGACGCGGTTATCTGGCAGAAAGTCATTCCCTTCGGCGGCGCGCATATCACCGTGGATCTTTCCTATGGATTCCAGAAGCATTTTGCACTCTGTGAAAAGGTAAAGCGCGGGTACAGTTTTACAGATACCGCCGGACGGGAAATCGAAGTGGAGACCGACGACGGGCAGATCGAGCGCTTTGACGGAACGCGGGTCGATATGATCGTCAAGGCGCGGGTGGATGAAATCCTCGAAATGATCGCGGACGCCATAGACAAGAGTGGTGTTTATATTGATAAGGAGACTGTGTATTACGTGACTGGCGGTGGCATCATGACAATGACAGATGCGCGCTATTACCTAAACGAGAAACTGAAACACAACGTTCGCGAAGGCAAACCGAAGATCGAAAGGCTGAAACCGCCGGCAGTGTATGCCAGCGCCAGCGCCCTGGTGGAACTGATTTTTAATCTAACAGATTCGCAGGAGCCGCAGGGAGGTGGCCTGTTTGCAAGGATCCGGAGACTCTTCCGCAAATCCTGACGAAGCAGGCTTAACCCATGAGATGAACGGTGATGAAGGAGGAAAAACCTGTGTTTGAAATCGAAATGGAAGAGAGGACTGCGGCTTCCATTAAGGTGGTAGGCTGCGGCGGCGGCGGCGGAAACGCTCTTAATCGCATGATTGACTACGGCCTTTCCGGCGTGGATTTTATTGCGATCAATACGGATGTGCAAGCTTTACGCACCAGCAAGGCACCGACGATGATTCAGATTGGAGAAAAACTGACTAAAGGACTTGGTGCAGGTGCGACCCCGGAAATCGGGAAGAAGGCCGCCGAAGAGAGCCGCGAGGAAATCGCTGGCGCGCTGAAAGGCGCAGACATGGTCTTCGTCACAGCGGGCATGGGCGGCGGAACGGGTACGGGCGCTGCACCGGTCGTTGCGGAGATCGCGCATGATATGGGGATTCTGACCATCGCCGTGGTGACAAAGCCCTTTGCTTTCGAGGGAAAGAGCCGGATGCGCAAGGCGGAGATGGGGATTGATGAGCTGAAACAGCGAGTCGATACCTTGGTGGTCATCCCAAATGAAAAGCTGATGCAGGTCTGTCCGAAGGGTACCTCATTCAAAGCAGCGTTCATGTTTGCGGATGATGTGCTGCGTCAGGGCATTCAGGGCATTTCGGATCTCATTTCTCAAACGGGCATCATCAACCTAGATTTCGCGGATGTCAAGGCGGTCATGGAATCCGGCGGCCTCGCGCATCTGGGCATCGGCGTCGGCAAAGGCGAGAAGGCCATGGCGGACGCGGCGCAGAACGCGATTGCATCCCCGATGCTGGAAACGACCATCGACGGCGCCCGGGCCGTGCTGATCAACGTGACCTGCAGCCCGGAGTGCAGTATTGTAGACATCAACGACGCCGTGGAGATGATCACGGCAGCGGCCGACAGCGAGGCCAACATTATCTTCGGCGCGAGTCTGGACGAAACGCTGAAGGATGAGGTGCATATCACGGTGATTGCGACCGGATTTGAGAAGGAACCTTTCCCGCCGCGCGCCAGCAGCATCGACCGGCCTGCCACGCTTCCGTCCCAGGCCCCCTATGTGCCGCAGAGTTTCGGCTCCGCCTACCAGCAGTCCGCGGGCACCCGCGGCTACAGCTTCGGGCGCCCGGAATACGGCAGCGGGTCGGCTTTCTCCTATGCGCCCGCAAAGGACGCGCAGGAGCCGGACGTGCCCAACTTTGTGAACGAGCAGACACGCTCGAATCCCCTTGAGGAGGCGGCCGATACCGCTGCCGCCGGCGGAAACGCCCAGGACAGCCGGCCGTCCCAGGGATTTATGAGCGATGTGCCCGCTTACATTCGCCGCAAGCAGTAAACCGGATAACATGAGGACGCCGCAAGGCGTCCTCGTTTCAAAAATCCGAAAGGGGATTCTGCCATGACAGCTGCGCCGGAAAAGAGAGAGGGGATCCGCATGAAGCGGGTAGCGGGGCGGATGCGCGCCTGGCTTTCTCAGCCGGCGAACGTTATCCTGCTGCTCTTCTTTGTCGCGCTGACACTTCTGACGCTCGTTCCCCTGCTCACGATGCTGACGGAGACCTTCACAGTGCATATGGGGCGGGAGGCGCGCCTCGTGAAACAAGAGGTGGGGAGCCATACACTCTTTCACTTCCGGCGGCTTTTCGCGACTTCCGAGAACGACTACAGCTGGATCCAGTTCTGGCAGCCGCTGATCAATACGCTGGCTGTGTCCCTGACAGCCAGCGCGATCGCCATCTTTTTTGGCGGCACCGTCGCTTTCCTCGTGACGCGCACGAACCTCAAATACAAGCAGTTCGTTTCCGCCGTTTTCACATTCCCGTATATCATGCCCAGCTGGACGCTGGCCCTTTTCTGGGAAACCTTTTTCAAAAACGTGAACATCGGCCTCAAGACGTCAAACGGAATTATGGCGTCCGTATTCCATGTATTCATGCCGGAATGGTTCGTATACGGCTTCTTTCCCATCGCCCTCGTCCTGGGTCTGCATTACGCGCCTTTCGCGTACATCCTGATCGGCGGCATCCTGCGCAACATGGACGCAAACCTGGAGGAAGCGGCGACGATCCTCAAAACGAGCCGCATGCGGATCATCCGGAAGATCACGCTGCCGATCGTACGCCCGGCGATGCTCTCCACCTTCCTGCTGGTGTTTGCAAGTTCCATGAGCGCGTACTCTGTTCCGGTCTTCCTGGGATCCCCGGTTCGCTATTACGTGCTCTCCACGAAAATGAAATCCCTGATGGACAGCTATGCAGGGCAGGCTTATATCATCGTTGCCGTCATGATCCTCTTCGGCGTCGCAATCCTGCTTCTCAACCAGCGGGTGACGAACAGCCGCAAGCAGTTCACGACGGTGACGGGCAAATCCGGGCAGATCAGCAAGATCAATCTGGGAAAGGCGAATACGCCGATCGCCGTCGTTCTCGTGGGGATCCTGCTGCTCGTGGCGGTAGTGCCGCTCGTCACTTTCGCACTGGAATCCGTGATCATCAAAGCGGGCGACTACAGCCCTTCCAATATGACGCTGGCCTTCTGGATAGGGCGGAATATTACGGAGCTGGTGGATCAGGGCGACAGCACGGGGATCCTTCTCAATCCCAAGGTTTGGAATGCCCTTTTGTACAGCCTTGGTCTTGCTATAACATGCTCTCTCGTGGCCGGAACCAGCGGAATACTCGTGGGCTACGGTGTGGCAAAGCGCCGGGGCACACGCCTCGCATCCTTCGTGAACAGCCTGTCCTTTTTCCCGTATCTCATGCCCTCGCTAGCCTTCGGCGCAATTTACCTGTCCATGTCCTCAAACATCCCCTGGCTGCACGGCTTCCCTCTACTTGCGCTGGTGGGTTCAGTCAAATACCTGCCCTTCGCTTCCCGCAGCGGCGTCAACGCTATGCTGCAGCTGTCCGGCGAGATCGAGGAGGCAGCGGTGATCACCGGCGTCCCCTGGTACAAGCGCATGCTGCGGGTCATTTTCCCGATCCAGAAGAGCAGCTTCCTTTCCGGATACCTTCTGCCCATGGTCTCCTGCATGCGGGAGCTCAGCCTCTTCGTGCTCATCGTGCCGACGAGCAATACAATCCTCACGACGATGCTCATGCAGTATTCCGAGAAAGGATGGGCGCAGTTCGGAAACGCGATCAACCTCCTTATCATCATCGTCGTCCTCCTCGTGAACTTCACCGTCAACAAGCTGACGGGAGCCTCTATCGACAAGGGAGTGGGTGGCTGAGATGCCGGAAATCGTTCTCAAAAACGTAACTAAACGCTTTGGAAAGTCCGCTGCGGTGGACAACCTGAGCCTTGTGATTGAAGACAACGCTTTTATTACGCTCCTGGGGCCTTCCGGCTGCGGAAAAACCACCACCCTACGCATGATAGCCGGTCTTGAGACTCCGACGGAAGGGTGGATCTCGATCGGAGGCAAGGTGGTGTTTGACGCGGATGAAGGGATCAATCTACCGCCCATCAGGCGGGACGTAGGTTTTCTCTTCCAGAACTATGCGCTCTGGCCTCATATGACAGTGTACCAGAACATCGCTTTCGGCCTTGAGAACCTGAAGTGGGACAGGGCGCGCATCGACGCACGCGTAAAGGAACTGTTGGCACTCCTCAGGATCGAAAAGTACGAGAAGCGGTATCCGGCGGAGCTGTCCGGCGGCCAGCAGCAGCGGGTGGCGATCGCGAGAACGCTTGCCCCGGGGCCCAAAGTGCTTTTCATGGACGAGCCACTGTCCAACCTGGATGCGAAGCTGCGCATGGAGATGCGCGCGGAGCTGAAACGCCTGCACAGGGATACGGATTCCACCTTTGTATACGTGACGCATGACCAGCTCGAAGCCATGACCCTCTCCACCCGGGTGTGCATCATGGATGCGGGTGTGCTGCAGCAATACGCGCCGCCCCTTGAAATGTACAACAATCCAGCCAACCGTTTCGTGGCCGACTTCATGGGCAACCCGACGATGAATTTCCTGCCGGGGAGGCTGTCTGCCGACGGGACGGTCCGCTTCGGAGGCTTTTCCGCCCGGTTTGAGCCGCCGGAAGACTTTCATCTGTCGGACCGGAACGTCGTGATCGGCATCCGGCCGGAGTACATTCATATCGGAGAGGAAGGCGCGGAGGCAACGGTGTATTCTACGCTTCCCTCCGGCATGGAGACGACGGTACGGCTTCACGTGGGGGATACAGTGCTGACCGCCGTAGTCTTTGGTGACGTGGACTATCCGGCGGACAGCAGGGTGCGCTTTACACTGCACAAGGCGGCAGTGCTCTTTGACGAGAAAACAGGGGAAAACCTCGCGCGCGGCGCCCTGCAGCTGATTCTCTGACCGGGAGTCATGCGCTTATGCTTCTCTCCGAGCGGAAGAGCGCGGCTCCCGCGCTGCCAGAACCAGAACAATGCAAATGAGGATCATGCATGCGTACAGGAGGCCGGCGTTAAGTTCCGTCTTGTCAAGCGCCCACTCGATCGCCCCGATGCCGCCGCAGCCGGCGGCAAAGAGAAAGGTTTTATAAAACAGGGCGCGCTGCGTTTTCCGGTTCCTCAGGATGACCGTACAGAGTATGGCGGCTGCGCTTAAAACCTGTGATACGCGGACAAAGCCGATTTTGAGGGAACTGTCTGACCGGAGGCTCTCAAAGAAAATCTGCGCGGCGGCATAGAAAAGCAGCGCCGAAAGGAAGATATCGTCCTTATGTCCGGTTCGGGAAAACCGCCTGAACAGGAAAAGAAAAATCAGGAGAGCGTAAGCGGCCTCCAGGAGGAAGACCGACCACTGATACTCTCCATAGGCGTTTTGCACCGCAAACGGAAAACGGCAGAATCTCTCGTCTTCCACCCATGCACCCAGCCCTTCTCGTGAAAAGCCTTCCGCCAGACGGCAGAGAAAGACCGAGGCAAGACCCGGAAGGGTGATCTCGTCCAATACGGAAGAGAAGGGGAGACCCTTCTCTTTTGCAAGCAGCAAGGCACTCAGGGCCGCCCCCAGGACCGCGCCATAGAGAAGGAATCCGCCCTCGCGGACCGCAAAGATATGGGATATGCCCGTATCGAGATAAAAGGGAAAGCGGATCAGCACATAGAGCGCACGGGCGCCGAGAAAGGCGCAGAAAGCCAAAAAAGCTGCGGCGCCCGGGGCTGGCGTCATCCCGTTCCCGTTCTCTGCGCCGGATCCCATGGACAGCAGCCAAACCGCGAAAGCGACAAGGACCGAGAGGGCTGCGGCAAGTCCGTAGGGCGTTATCAGCGCGGCTGCTTCTTCCAAAAGGGCGGGGGAGGTTACCGCAAAACCGAGGAAAAGGCAAACGGCGCCGAGGAGACAGTATCCGGTTTGTTTTTTCATATCGCAACTCCTGAGGATTTCTTATGGGTGGAGCGATTGTATCACAGGGGGCGGGAAACGGCAAGAATGCGGATGGACGGGCGTGCGGTTGTATGGAAAGAAAAGCGCTACTTTTCATCGGGATTCTTTTTCCCGTCTGCATTGTCTTTGCACGACACTTGTGTTATAATCGCCATGTGCCACGAAGAAAGCAAAGAGGAGGGCATCGCGATGAAAGATGAAGAACTGTTTCCAAGCGGGCTGCCGGAAGAGGAAGAGGCCAGCGGGGCGGAAGAGGATGAAGTGATCGTCCTGACCGATGAGGACGGCAACGAAATCGAATTCGAGCTTTGCGATACCGTCGAGTACGAAGGAAAACAGTACGCCGTTCTTCTTCCCGCCGATGAGGAATCCGAAGAGGTCGTCATCATGGAAATCGAAGACGACCCGGACAGCGAGGATACCCTTTTTGAAATGGTGGAGGATGAAGCAACCATCGACGCGGTGTTCAACCTGTTCCGCGAGCAGGCTTCCGATCTGTACGATTTCGAGTGATTCGCGAAGACTGGGCGACCGAAAACCCTCCCGGCAGGACGCACGATGGCGTAAAGCTTTGCCGGGAGGTTTTGAATTTTCTGTATTTAAGGCTGGATTTACAGGCTGGGCTGTATGAACTGCAGCCTGTCGGGAGGAGCATATGAGCGAAAAACACCCTTTTCTGACCCGAGAACAGGCGGAGGAAATCGCGGCCTGCTATCCTACGCCCTTTCATATTTACGACGAGGCCGGCATCCGCCGGAGGGCGAGGGCGCTGAACGCCGCCTTTTCCTGGAACCCCGGATTCCGGGAGTTTTTCGCCGTCAAGGCTACGCCAAACCCCGCGATCCTTGAGATCCTGAAGGAAGAGGGATGCGGTGTGGACTGCTCCTCGGAGACGGAACTGATGCTGGCGGAAGCCTGCGGGTTTTCCGGGGATACGATTATGTTCTCCTCCAATGAAACGCAGCCGAAGGAATTCGCACGCGCAAACCGGCTCTCTGCCTTTATCAATCTGGACGATCTGACGCTGATCGGTTCGCTGCAGGACGGATGCGGCAGCGTTCCGGAGACTATCTGCTGCCGCTTCAATCCCGGCGGAGAATTTGAAATCGGGAACTTCATCATGGATCACCCGAAGGACGCCAAATACGGCATGACGGAGAGCCAGATGGAAGAAGCCTTCCGGCAGCTTGCAGCATTAGGGGCAAAGCGCTTCGGGGTTCACGCCTTCCTGGCTTCGAACGCCTTGACCGATGAGTATTATCCGGTGCTGGCAGAAATCCTATTCCGCCTTGCAGTCCGCCTGCGGGACAGGACGGGCGTTCGTTTTTCCTTTATCAACCTCTCCGGCGGGGTGGGCGTGGACTATCGCCCGGAGGAGAAGGCGTGCGATATCGCGGCCATCGGCGGAGGCGTGCGCAAAGCATATGAAAAGATCCTCGTACCGGCTGGTATGGGGGATGTGGCCGTATTCACCGAACTGGGCCGCTGGATGCTGGCGGGAAGCGGCGCGCTGGTCACCCGGGTCTGCCAGGAAAAGCATATTTACAAGGAATACATCGGCGTGGATGCCTGCGCCTGCGACCTGATGCGCCCCGCCATGTACGGCGCCTATCATCACATTACGGCGCTTGGCAAGGAAGACGCGCCGAAGGACCATATCTATGACGTTGTGGGCAGCCTATGCGAGAATAACGACAAGTTCGCCATCGACCGGCAGCTGCCCGCACTCGGAAAAGGGGATTTGCTCTTTATCCACGATACGGGCGCACACGGTCATTCCATGGGCTACAACTACAACGGAAAGCTGCGCAGCGCGGAGCTGCTTCTCCGGGAAGACGGTAGCGTCCGCCTCATCCGCCGCGCGGAGACGCCATCTGATTATTTTGCAACGCTGGACGTGCTGGGAATGGGACTCGACAAACTTTGTTGACAGCAGACCTTCCGTAAACGGAGCGGGGAGGATCATCCAATGGCATATCAGGCACTTTACCGGCGTTATCGTCCGCAGCGTTTTTCCGAGTTCGTGGGGCAGGAGGCGATCGTGCGCACCCTGTCCTCCCAGGTCATGTCCGGGCGCATCGCCCATGCTTATCTCTTTTGCGGGACCCGGGGAACCGGAAAAACCAGCGCGGCAAAGGTTTTCGCCCGGGCCATCAACTGCGAGCATCCGGAAAACGGCGATCCCTGCGGGGCCTGCGATACCTGCCGCGCCCTTGAGGGGGAAGGAAGCCTCGATATCCTGGAGATTGACGCCGCCAGCAACAACGGCGTGGATGAGATCCGGGAGCTGCGGGAAAACGTAAAGTATCCGCCCCGGAGCGGGCGTTACCGGGTGTACATCATCGACGAGGTGCACATGCTTTCCACGGGCGCATTCAACGCGCTTCTCAAGACGCTGGAAGAGCCGCCCGTACACGCAAAATTCATCCTAGCCACGACCGAACCGCAGAAGCTTCCCGCCACGATCCTTTCCCGGTGCCAGCGGTTTGACTTCGGGCGGATCCCGCGGGAGAAGATCGCAGACCGGCTAGCCGCGGCCATGGAGGAAAACGGGATCCCGTACGAAAAGGCTGCGTTAGACCGGATTGCCCGCGCCGCGGAAGGCGGTATGCGGGACGCCTGGTCCATTACGGATATGTGCCTCGGCTATGCCGGGGAAACGGATACGGGGCTCACGGACGAACTGGTGCGCGCCGTGCTGGGCGCCGCGGATTCGGAGTTTCTCTTCTCTTTTGCGGACGCAGTGCTTTCCGGAGACGGCGCCCGGGTGCTTTCCCTGATCGACGAAACCATGCGGGCAGGACGGGAGGCGCAGGTCCTTCTGCGGGACGTTACCCGGCATATCCGCACCCTGCTGCTCGCCGAGGTCTGCGGAGACGGCGCCGGGGATGTGCTGGAAATGAGCCGGGAGGAGGCGGAAGCCGCTCGCCGGCAGGCCGGGATGGCTTCCCGGGAAAAACTCCTTCGGATCTCCGAAATCTTTCTGCGCGCCGAGGCGGATCTCAAGTGGTCCGCCCAGCCGCGCTTCGCGCTGGAAACAGCTGCCCTGCGCGCCTGCGTTCCGGAAACCGGTGAAAATGTCTCGGCGCTTATCGAGCGGGTTGCGGAACTGGAACGCAGGCTGGCGGAAGGAGCCGCAGTTGTCCGGGAGAGAGCGGCGGAGCCTGCGCCGGAGAAGAAGGCCGCGTCCAAAGAAGCGTCGCACCTGCCAAAGACCTCCGCCGCCCCGCTTCCCGCGCCTAAAGCGGAACCGCGCGCGGACGGGGCCGCTCTCTGGAAGAAGGCGATGTCTTCCCTCAGGCAGCAGCCCATGCTCTATGGCCTTTTGCTGAGCGGGCGTTTTGTTTCGGAGCGGGACGGACTGTTTACAGTGGCATTCGACCGGGCTACGGGCAGCGTACATGTGAATATGCTGAACGGCAAGGACCAGAACGCGGCGGTCGCCTCGGCGATATCTGCCGCGGCGGGAAGGGATTGCCGGTTCACGGCGGTCCTTGAGGGCGACGGAATGGACAGCGCGCCCGGATATGAGGAGAAAAAAAGAGCTGAGGCGAACCTCGGCAAAATCAGCGATTTCTTCGGGCGGGAAAACGTGCGGGTCATGCGCTGAGCATTTCCGGGGAAAGCCGTATATCCGTTTTCGGGACCTTGTCCCAGGAAAACAGATAGAGCAGTTCATCGAGGGTCGTCTCCCGCGGTTCCTGCAGCAGCCCGGCGGCAAAACCGAGGAACCCCAGGATCTTCGCTTTGGGGTAACGGCGGGCGAGAACCGGAAGAGAGACGTCGGCGTCCCGCTTTGCCAGGCGGCGCCCGTTCCCGTCTGTCAGGAGGGGGATGTGAAAATACCGGGGCGTTTCAAATCCCAACAGACGCTGAAGAAGGATCTGCCGCGGAGTCGAAGAGAGAATGTCCGCCCCACGGACGACCTCCGTCACGCCGCTTTCCGCGTCGTCCGTCACGACGGCCAGCTGATAGGCGTAAAGCCCGTCGGAACGGCGGATGATGAAATCCCCGCAGTCCCTTGGCAGGTATTCCGAAAACTCGCCCATATGCCCGTCCGTAAAAGCTATGGTCTCCTCCGGAACTTTCAGGCGGAGGGCAGGACGGCGCAGAAGCGCGAGGGCTTCCGCTTCTTCCCTCGAAAGCCCGCGGCAGCGGCCGGAATACACGGGATTCACATCCCCGCGGTTCGGCGCGAAGGCGGCGTGAAGATCACGTCTCGTGCAGAAGCAGGGATAGGTAAGCCCCATCTGCGAGAGGCGGTCGGCCTGCTGTCTGTAGCGCGCGGTCCTTTCACTTTGCCAGAGAGGCGGCTCATCGGAAACGAGTCCCAGGAAAGCCAGATCGGCAAGACAGGCATCCGACAGCTTCTTCGGACAGCGGAGGACGTCCAGATCCTCGATCCGCACGAGAAAGCGCCCGCCCTGCGCACGGCAGGACAGCCAGGCGAGGAGGGCGCAGAGCAGGTTGCCCGGATGGAGGAAGCCGCTGGGGCTGGGGGCAAAGCGGCCGGTGCAGCTCATGCGTCCGTAAGGGGACTGCGGCAGACGGAGCCCCGTTTTTCACCCTCGGGCGCCAGGATTTCCACCTCCAGACGCTGGAAAGAGATTGATTCCGTAAAGTGTTCTTTTGTGTAGAAGGTGCGGCCGAAGGATGCAAGATCCCGGTCGTTTTTCGGAAACTGCAGGGGACGCTGCAGATCGAACCTGCGGCAAAGCTCCCTGAGAGCCGTGTCAAAGTCTCCGTCTTCTATGGGGACGGTTTCGTTTGAGATGATGCGGTGGTCGCGGATTACGCGCCCCCAAAGTCGTGACTGCGCCATGCGATCCTCCGTTGCGGAGCTCAGGTGCGCTGCCCGTAGTGCTCTCCGCGTTTTCATGAATTGCATTGTATCGGACGGAAGGAGATTTGTAAAGGCATGCGGATGATCCTGTGTCCGCTTTTCTCCGGATCGGGCGGGAACGCGACGCTTGTTTGCCTTGGGGATACCCGGCTGCTTGTGGATGCGGGTGTCAGCGCTTCGCGGATCTTGAAAGCGCTTTCCCTGCTGGGCGTAGCTCCTGAAAGCATATCCGGGATCCTCGTGACCCATGAGCATATCGACCATATTAAGGGCCTCCCGGTCTTTGTAAAAAAGACCGGCGTTCCTGTATACGCGAACGCCGGGACCTGGCAGGGGATTCTCGCAAAAGACGGACGCATTCCCCACGAAATGCGCCGCGTCATTACCACGGGAGAGGACTTTATTATCGGTGGGGTGAACACGCATCCCTTTGCTATCCCCCACGACGCAGCGGATCCGGTGGGCTATGTGTTTTCACGGAACGGGGGGAAGCTGGGGGTTGCCACGGACCTGGGATACCTTTCGGATTCCTGGCTTGCGCAGCTCCACGGCTGTCAGGCACTTGTTCTCGAATCCAACCACGATGTGGACATGCTGCGGAAGGGAAGCTATCCGGAGCAGCTGAAGCGGCGGATCCTCTCCCGCAAAGGGCATCTTTGCAACGAGGATAGCGCGAGGGCGCTTGTGACGCTTGCTCTGGGGGGAACACAGGCTGCTTTCCTGGCACATCTTTCCGGGGAAAACAACCAGCCAGAGCTTGCGCTTTCCTGCGCTGAGAGAGCCCTTGTAGACGCGGGCATCCTGGCGGACGGCCGTTTTTTCCTGGGGATGGCGAAGACGGACGGGCCGTCGGAGGTTATCAGTCTTGTCCTGTGATGGGCTCTCCCGGAAGCGATGGCGAATTTATCGGAAAAGTCGTCTGAAAAGTCTGTTTCTTACGGGAAAGATCGTGTATAATTAAAAGCAACCGGAAAGAGAAAGCGGGGAAGCGAGTGTGAGCGGAATCCTGGGCAGAATCGAGGCTGTTTTCTGGAATGTGATTCATAAGCCGAATCTCATCGACCTCATCGATATTTTGCTGTTTGCCTTTATTCTTTACCAACTGCTGATCCATGTGCAGCAGACGCGCGTTTCGCAGACGCTGAAAGGCATCGTCATCCTTTTGGGGGCCACACTGCTCTCTGGCACTCTCGGCATGCGGACGATACATGCTCTGCTTTCCTGGATGATCAACGCTGGCCCCGTCCTTCTCATCATTCTCTTCCAGTCGGAGATCCGCCGTGTTCTCGAGGAAATCGGAAACAGCGCACTGTTCGACGAGTTCGGCAGACAGGACCGATCGGAGGGTACGGATACCCTGATCGAGGAGATGATCCTGGCGATGGTCCATATGGCGCGCCGCCGGGTTGGGGCGCTGATCGTCATCGAGCAGGGGATCCGGCTGAACGACGTGATCGCCACGGGAACGAAGGTGGACGGTGTTGTTACGCAGCCCCTGCTGGAGAATATTTTCGAACCCAATACGCCGCTTCACGACGGTGCGGTGATTGTGCGGGACGACCGTGTTGTCGCTGCTGCATGTCTACTTCGCCTGTCCGACAGCACTGGGGTGGGGCGGGATCTTGGTACCAGGCACCGGGCGGCCCTCGGAATGAGTGAAATCAGCGACGCGGTCATTTTTGTCGTTTCCGAGGAAACGGGAATCATTTCCATGGCGGAGCGCGGGAAACTGACCCGCAGCCTGGATGACGCTGCCCTCCGGAAGAAGCTGCACGGAATCTACGACGGAAAGAAGGAAACAGGCGGGATGGCCGCCATCTTCGGAAGAAGGAGGAAAAGCGGCTATGATGGACAGCAAGCGGACAAAGAAGCCTGAAAGGGGCGGCCCGGTTGCGGTTCTGCGCCGCGTCGGGGGACAACTCCTTAGCAGCAAGGCTTTTCTTCGCGTTTTTTCGGTGGTTGCCGCGCTGGTTGTATGGCTTTTCATGATGGCATCTGATGGAACGCTAACCCGCCGCAAAACGTTTACAAATGCGGCCGTGAGTGTGAGCGGGGAATCCGCCCTGCTAACGCGGGGATATATTGTGACGGATAACCTGAATGCGATTCTGCCGACGGTGAACATGACGGTTGAGGTGACCCAGAACAACTACGACCGGGCCAACGCCGCTTCCTACAATCCGCATATCGAACTGACGCATATTACGGGGGAAGGGGAGTTTGAGCTCCCGATCATCCCGACGTCGCAGGTATACGGACAGATGATTTCCTGCGAACCTTCTACCGTGACCGTACATGCGGAGCGCTATGTGACACGGCGTGTCCCGGTGGTGGTGACACCGTACGGAAGCCTGCCGAAAGGATTGTACCTCGTATCCGTCGAGGCGGATCCAGCGACTCTTGTGGTTTCCGGACCGCAGTCTACCGTCGCTGACGTGACGCGGGTTTCAGTTGGTCTGGACCTTTCGACCCTTACTGCGGATCGGCTGACAGACCGGTTATCCATGGATTTTTCCCTGCAGAACGCGGCAGGGGAGACCGTAACGTCTGACAAACTGAGCGTGACCAACCAATCTGTAGTGACACACTCTGTCATGGTAGATGTATCGATGGTTCCCATGAAACGGGTTCCCATCGATACGGCGGCCTTGGTCACAGGGGAACCCGCTGAGGGGTATGAACTGGTTGAAGCCTGGGCTGCTGAAGACACGCTGGATGTCGCGGCGGATCAGGAAATCCTGGACGCCGTCACCGTGATCGGAATCGATTCGCCGCTGGATATCACCGGGGCTGACGCAACAATGAACGGATACGTCCGGCTGCGCCAGCTGACCTCCGTGGCCAACAGGCTGCCGTCGCAGCTCGGTGTTACAGCCGTGATCAAAGAACGGGAAACGGAGAGGACATTCCGGAATGTACCAATCTTGGTGGAGGGCTTGACGGACGATTTTACCGCGACCCTATCACTGAGCAGAACGACGGCGCAGATCACGGGGGGATACGCTTTTATTCAAAGCCTCACGGCAGAGAGCCTGCAGCTATATGTAGACGTTGCCGGTCTTTCGGAAGGAAAGTATACACTGGCGGTGCAGGTTCGCGTGGACAATGCGGAGCCGTTTTCCTGTGCGCTGAGCGCTCCGGAGATTACGGTGCAGCTTAGGACGCGGTGAAGCGGAATTCTGTAAAGCCCTGTAAGAATAAAAAATGGAGGCAAGATGGGAACGCTGACAGGTGCGCTTCTCTCGCTGATGCTGTCCTGGGTGCGCGGCATTGTGGCGCTTCTTTGGCGCCTCGCAAGCGACGGTGGAAAGCAGTTGCTGGACTGGTTTTCCGGCGCATGGCTTCCACTCTCTCTGGCGATCATCGCAGCTGGATTGTTTCTCGACCGGATTGCCTGGCTTACCCACTATTCCCCGAAGCGGTTTTCATCCGGGCGAAGGAAAAAGGGAACACCCGATGTGCAGGACGGGAAATCTGAAAGCGCGCAGACAGAGGAAGAATGGCTTCCAGAGCCACCTTTTGAGGAAAGCAAAGAGCCAGCCGGAACATCCGGGACCGAGGTGGCTGCGGATCTAGTTCCGGATGCAGAACTTCGTCCCTATCCAGGCATGCGTTACGATCCGGCTTTCACCGGGGAAACGCGAAAGGCCAGAGCCGTGAAAGCAGCGGAGGAAACGAAAAACATCTGCACCATAAATGAGGACCAGGCGGAGTACGAACGGAAGATGGAGGTTTATCGCCGGGAGCAGGAACGCTACGAGCGGGAGCTTAGGGAGTACGAGAGGCAGAAGGCCGCGTATGACGCAGCGAACGCCGCGGAAGCCGGAAAGACTGCGAAGAATGCTGAACTAGGAAACGAGGGAAATGGGACGGAAATGCCGCCCCACCGCCGGCGCCGGAGCGAGGCATGAGCAAAAGCATCCTCCTCGACGTTTTTCCTGGGCTTTCTGCTTCGGTTTCTCTTGTGCTGATGGGGATCGCGGGAATCCGTCTTCTCGTGAGGATGCCCGCGTTGCTTGCTGGGCAGGAAGATCCCCTTCCACGATCCCAGGAACCTCTTCCGGTGAAGGGAATGCTTTGGGCTGCGACTGCAATGCTTCTAATGAGGCTTGCAATCATTCTGCTGGCCTGGGGAATGCATTGGGCGCAGGGAGAAGGAGCGGGACTTCTCGAAAGCTTCCGGGGATACTGGGAGCATTGGGATGTGCGGCATTACGTCGGTATTGCAGAAAACGGCTATGTGACCGAGGGGAATGACCGGCTGCGGCTGGTGTTCTTCCCGCTGTACCCCGTTCTCATGCGCCTGCTGTCTCCGGCCTTCGGCGGGGACGTGTTCTATGCAGGGACTGCGTTATCCATCGTGGCGGCCTGCATTTCCTCTGCGATGCTTTACGCGCTGGCCTTTTTCTGGCGCGGCGCGCGCGCAGCCGGGTTTTCCGTCGCCTGTTTTCTTGTTAACCCCATGAGCGTTTTTCTGGGATGCGTCTATACGGAGTCACTTTTTCTCTGCCTCTGCCTTTTGTGCGCCCTGCTGCTAACGCGCTCACATCCGTGGGGCGCAAGCCTCGCGGGGATGGCCGCGGCCTTCACGCGTATGCCGGGCGCGCTGCTTGCCGGGCTTTTCCTGATCGAGGGACTGTACGGTATCCTGCGGGAAAGGCGACGCCTTCGCCGTCTTGTGGTTTGCGTTGCACGAATGCTGGTCGTATTCTCCGGCCTGTTTCTTTATTTCGCTGTCAATCGCGCCCTGACGGGAAGCGCTTTTACATATCTGACCTACCAGAGGGAAAACTGGTTCCAGCAGGCGGGAACCTTTTGGGATTCGGTTGCCAATACGGCGCACTATCTCGTAACAACATATGGGGACAGCGACTGGCTCTGGACCTGGGGATTTCAGCTCATCGCGATGTTTTATGGCTTTTTCCTCCTTGCCTTCCGGCAGGGGCGGCTGCCTTTTTCGCTGGCTGCTTTTTCCTTTGTCTATGTGATGGTTGTCTTTTCTCCCACCTGGCTGCTTTCCGGGGCGCGCTATCTGTACGGGCTGTTCGCACTGCCGCTGCTGCAGAGCTGTTGCGGGGAGCGCCGCGGTGCGAGGGTATGCCGGCTTCTTTTATCCGGAATCCTGCTCATTTGTTTCGTATACGGCTACACGATTGAAATTGCGGTGCTCTGAATGATCGGAGGTGGATACCTTGAGAGCGGTTCTGCTGGACCGGGCGGACGACGGACTCCTTACAGTTTTGAATAAGAAGACAAACGCGCCGGCGCGCATTCTGCTTGCCGCCGTCGCTTGCCTCATCTTCTTTACTGTGGCCTGTGGAATGCGCTATGCCCAGATCGAGAGTCACTACGGTGGTGATCCCACGTCGCGAATCCGTTTTACCGCGGGAATCTTTACGCTGATCTTCGCCCTGGCGCTCGCGATCCAGCTTCGCATCGGTAGGGGGCTTCCCCTCTGGACGCTGATTCTGACCGCGGTCATAACCGGCTGTGTGCTGCTCGCGAAGATCTCGCTTCTGGATTATGAGAGTGACGATTTTCAGATCTTCCTGACACGATGGATGTACCTGTATCAGGGGCTCGGCGTGCGGGAGGGCCTGGGACGCTATGTGGAGAGCGATTATACGCCTCCCTATCTTTATTTGCTGCAGATTGCCTCCCATGCGGAATACTATCCATGGAATTACCTCGTGAAGTTCTGGTCGGTGCTATTTGAGGTGCTCCTCTGCGCGGCTGTTACGGGCATTGCGGGCCTTCATGTACGCAGCGCCGCCAGCCGGCTGCTCGTATTGCATCTTGCTTCCATGTTGCCGACGGTGGTATTCAACAGCGCGTACTGGGGTCAGTGCGATGTCATCTACGTCAGCTTCTGCCTTCTGGCGCTTTACCTGGGGCTGCGCGGCAAAGGAAGCTTCAGCATGATTTCCTTCGGCGTTGCGCTGTCTTTCAAGCTGCAGACGGTGTTTTTTCTGCCGGTTCTGCTGCCGTTCTGGCTACGGAAAGATGTGAAACTCTGGCAGGTTCTTCTGATCCCCACCGCGTATATGGGGATGATGATCCCCGCGCTGTGGGGCGGGAAATCGCTGCACCACGTTCTAACAGTCTACATTCAGCAGGCGGGGCACTACAATTTCATCACGGTGAACGGTACGTCCCTCTGGCATCTGATCGTTACCCCAGCGCAGACGACCGGCGCGCTGATGAAGATTTTTGGAACTATGGCGACGATGATGGGCTTCGCGGCGATGGCTGCGATCTGCGTCGCGGTCATCCTGAGACGCGACCGGCTGACGGATGAGAACGTCACCCTTGCCTGCCTGCTGACGATCTCGGCCATTCCCTATTTCCTCCCCAAAATGCATGAACGCTATACCTTTGGCGCCGACGTGCTGTCCGTTGCGGTCGCGGCTCACAATCCGCGGCTTGCCGTTCTTCCGTTGCTCTTCGGGCTTTCCTCCTATATCTGCTATACGGCCGGATTGCCGGGGGACGCCATTTTTGAACTGAAGTGGGCTTCCCTCATCCAGGGCGCCGCAGTCCTCGTGACGGCGATCGCCCTCTGGCGCGGACTGAACCAGGCCCCGGCCTTGACGGAGGTGAAGGGATGATGACTGGGCGAACAAATGGGCAGGGAACTGAAAAACGGAGTTCATGGGACTGGTTCCGCCGCCTGATGCTCTGGGTGCCTGAGCGGAGCGCATGCCTTGCGATCGGCGCCCTTTTAACTGCCGGCTTCTTCGTGTACAGCCTGCGCGCAAGTTCGGAACTGGTGGGCGCGCAGGTTATCGCCGCTATTGCCGCGCTGAGCTTTGCGGCGCTCCTTCTGGAGGGCTGGAACGCTGCGAAAGGAAAGCCACTCGTGCTTCTTCTGATGACCGCTCTCCTGTTCATGCTGGGGATCGGCGCGCACCTTTCCCTGATGAAGATTTCGCCCGGTCGAATGAAAAACGTGCTTCGCCCCATGCTGGATGGCATGTGGAATTACGATCTCCGGGTTGCAATGGCTTGGGAGCCGGATTCCTGGTCCGGCGGATACCTGGTTTTCATGGCGCTGATTTCCCGTCTTGAAACGTTTCCGCCGCTGTACGCGGTTAAACTCTTCGATCTTTTCAGCCTGTCGATGGCGGCTGTAGCTCTTTCGCGCCTTGCGACTGCCCGCGGGGCCGGTTCCATGGGGAGGATTGCGGTAGCTGCCTTCTGCCTGCTGCTGCCGACGGCCCTCATGAACGCAGGACTTTGGGCGCAGTGCGACGCGGTGTTTGCGGCGTTTTCCCTGTGGGGGCTTGTTTTCCTGTTTGACGATCATCCACTGGCGGGATGCACTTTTTTCGGTGCGGCCCTTGCTTTTAAGCTACAAAGCGCATTTCTCTTTCCGCTGCTCCTGGTCCTGTTCTTCGCAAAGCGCGTCCGCCTGCGGCACATAGCCGCACTGGCCCTCGTCTTTCTTGTTTTCCATTTGCCGATGCTGCTGGAAGGGCAGGGTCTTTCGTCTGTGCTGGGGCGGTATGAGCGACAGATACGCGTGACCGCATATGGCGAGGAAACGGAAGAGGCGGAAGAAACAGATGAGGACGCCGCCTGGTTTGACGAGGCTCTGGAGGAAGGGGAAGAAGCTGCTGAAGAAGAACCGGAAGCGCTCCCAACCCATGAGGGGCTGGCGGATCATGCGGCGAGCGTGTACAGCCTGATGACAGTCGCCTCTGTCCGGGAGTTTTCCGGTATGGGCCTCTATCTGTCTATTGCGGCGGTGCTCATCGTGGTATTCGCTCTCCTGCGGGCTCGCGTACCGCTGACGGCCGACGTCTTTCTCACGGCGGCGATGCTTCTATCCTGTGGCCTTCCTCTTATCCTGCCGCAGATGAACGCAAGGATGCTGTTCCTCGCGGGACTGATCAGCCTGGCGAGGCTCAATTCTCCTCTGCGCGCCGTTCAGGCTGCGCTGCTGGAAACGGTTTCCCTCTGCTGCTATATTGAAGCAGTTTTTTCAAGCGACGCGCTGAAAGCGACGGTGCTGCCTATGAGTTTTGTCAGCCTGATCGCGATTGCGGTCGCCTGCTCGGTTGCCTGGGAACTGTTTGCGTCGATCACGAACCAGGATCCCCGGGGGGTGCCGCATGAACCGGTTTGATGAGGCGCTGCGCCGGGGGCTCTTTGAGCCGGCGGGGAAGGCGTTGCGCACAGCATGCGCGGCTTTTGCTGCGGCGGTGTTCTTCGCGCTGCTTCTGCTGACGCCATTGCTTCCGGGGGGAGCGGCTGCGGGGACCGGCGCGCGAGCGCTCTTCTGCCTGCTGCTCACCCTGCCGTATCTTCTCCTGCTGCATACTGCGGGGACGCTCAGGCAATCGAAAAGCGCGGCGGGGATGCTCTTGCTTTCGGCGGCCGCCGCCTGTTCCCTGCTGCTGAGGCTCGTATTTCTCTCGCGGCCGTCAGCGGATTTCGAGAACTATCTAGCCCCCTGGATGGCGAGAATGGCGGGATCCGGGTTCGCTGAAGCGATGAGAAGCGAGTTCTCCGAATACAACGTCCTCTATCAGTATCTGTTGTTTTTAGCTTCGCGCCTGCCGTTTGCACCTCTTTCCTCGATAAAGCTGATCTCCCTCTGGGGGGACTGTGTGCTGACGGCGGGGCTTGTCCGCCTCGCGAGAGGAGAGCGCAGGGGTATCGCTGCCTTTGCCTGCGGGCTGTTCTTGCCGACGCTCGTTCTGAACGGCGGCATGTTTGCACAGTGCGACAGCCTGTACACGGCTGCAGCCGTCTGGGGGCTGGCTTTTGCGATAGACGGGAAGCACGGGAGGTCAGCCGCGTGTTTCGCGCTGTCGCTGGCTTTTAAACTGCAGGCGGTCTTCCTTTTCCCGATTCTGCCCGTTCTCTATGCGGACAGAAAAGTCCGTATCCATGGGATCCCCGTTTTTGCGGGAACGCTTGTTGCGGCCGCACTGCCAGCGCTTCTTGCCGGGAAAATGCCTACGGCTATTCTCGGGTATTACGTGGGACAGACCGGGCTGTATACGGACCTGACCTATGATGCGCCGAATCTGTTCGGGCTTATGAATACAGCCGGGCTGGACGTATACGCCTACGGACGCTTTGGCATACTGCTCGCCGCGGGGATCTGCCTCGTGATCGCTTCCCTGGGGATCCTTCGGGCGGGAACGCTAAATGCCAGGGAAATCGTCCGCTTCTCGGCGCTGACCGTCCTGTGTGCGGTCTTTTTCCTGCCCAGGATGCACGAGCGGTATTTTTATCTTGCAGAGGTGCTGCTTGTGGCCCTCTATGCCCGGGACGGGCGGCGAGCCCCGGCGCTGGCCGCGGCGGAGCTGGCATGTTTTTCCAGACTCTGGGACATGGGGATCAGCCTGCGGGCCGCATCCCTTCTGATGGCATTCAGTATACTTGCGACAGCTGTGCCAATTCGGAAATTCGGGCGAACGGGAGAGGGGGAGAAACCGTGAACCGGGAGGAAATGCTACAGTTTCTGAAGAACGAAGCGAAGGGGATCGCCACCATGCTAGGTCCCAACTGCGAAACCATCGTGCACGATATGACACGCCCGGGGCATCCGATCCTCGCCATCTACAACGGTGCGGTGACGGGCCGGGAGATTGGCTCTACCGCGGATATTTTCGGCGATATCGGAGACTACGATCCCAGTCTCTACAGTAACCGGGATTATCAGAACCAGCTTGTTCTGACCCGGGACGGCCGTATGATCAAGTCCAGCACTTTTAACGTGTCGGGCAGCGAATTCCGGTTTGCTCTCGGCATCAACATCGATATCACCGGGTTCATGCGCGCGCAGCAGACCCTGTCGGAACTCACGGCGACCAGCGGGGATCTACAGGAAACGCTGATGCAGGACGCGAGGAGCCAGCTCGAGGAGCTCCTGCGCGAGTGCGTTAGCGCCGTGGGCAAGGATTTGTCGGAAATGCAGAAATCAGACCGAATGCGGGTGATCCGCATGCTGATGAAGCGCCGGGCTTTTTCGTACCAGAAGGCCGTTGCCATCGTGGCGGAACGCCTCGGCGTCTCCCGCTATACGGTGTACAAGTACATCCACGAGATGGAAAAAGAGAATTCGGACGCATAATAACAGCAGCGGGCGGCGCAGGAAAAAAGCCGTGAAGTGCAAAGGTAACTTCCAGACCGTAAAAGCAAGAAAAGGAACTGGAAATAAGTCATACAAAAAGGCTGGATAAAGGGTTTAGACTGGAAGTTAGTCATACAGAAGGGACGAAAAGCAAGGGAAATCATAGAAAG
>JAIKWN010000029.1 GCA_024684665.1 Clostridiales bacterium
GGTTCAGCAGGTTGCAGACGACGAAGTGATCGTGAGCATCCCCGGCTGCAAGGCGGACGGCATGATCAAGAAGAACGACCTCATCACGGAAGACGTGAAGGTCGGCGACGAGATCGAAGCCGAGGTCGTCAAGATGAACGACGGCGACGGATTTGTCGTCCTGTCCGAGCGCAAGGTGCTTGCTACCCGCAACTGGGAGAAGCTCGTCGCGGAATACGACGAGGGCTCCTGTGTAGAGGCAGTTGGCCGCGAAGCCGTCAAGGGCGGCCTCATCGCCGACGTCATGGGCGTTCGCGCGTTCATCCCGGCTTCCCACCTCTCCCGTCGCTATGTGGAGAACATCGGTGAATTCGTCGGCAAGCCGATGACCGTCAAGATCATCGAAGTCGACAAGACGAAGCATCGCATCGTCGCCAGCCGCAAGGCCTTCCTGGCGGAGGAGAAGAAGAAAGTCTGGGAGACCATCGAGAAGGATCAGGTCGTACCGGGCGTCGTCCGCCGCCTGACCGATTTCGGCGCTTTCGTGGACATCGGCGGCGTCGACGGCCTCATCCATGTGACCGACCTGGCCTGGCATCGCGTGAAGCATCCTTCCGATGTGGTTGCGCCGAACCAGGAAGTCATGGTCAAGATCATCGGTGTGGACCGCGATAAGGAGCGCATCGCACTCAGCCTGAAGGCCATGCAGCCCCAGCCATGGGATACCGCGGAAGAGCGCTATCCGGTGGGCTCCATCGTGGAAGGCAAAGTCGTCCGCATCACGACGTTCGGCGCCTTTGTGGAGCTTGAGCCTGGCCTGGACGGCCTCGTGCACATCTCCCAGTGCGCTCTGCGCCGCATCGCGAAGGTCGAGGACGCCGTGCAGGTGGGCCAGGAGGTCCGCGTAAAGGTGCTCAAGGTGGACAAGGAAGCCAAGCGCATCAGCCTGTCCATCCGCGAGGCGCTGACGGAAGAAGTCGATTTCTCCGCCGAAGTGCAGGGACTGGACTTTGAAGAAGCCCCCGCTGAGGAAGTCCCGGCTGCTGAAGAAGCTCCGGTCGCCGAGGAAGCGCCCGTTGCCGAAGAAGCCCCGGCCGCTGAAGAGGCTGCTCCGGTCGCTGAAGAAGCACCCGCCGCTGAGGAAGCTCCGGCTGCCGAATAATCCCGGGTCAAAACAAAAACAGAAGGCCGCGCGTGATGCGCGGTCTTTTGTTTTGCCTTGACGTCGGGATTCCACCTGCCTGTTATAAGAATTTCCGGCCCTTGAGGCCGCGGAAGCTGTCGGCGTAGGGGAGTTTCGGGATGCCGAAGAAATCCATGCTCTTTTCGATATATGGATCCCAGAAGCGCCACTCGTGTCCCATACCCGGTTCCTCTTCAAACCGGATATCAATGCCCTTTTCCTGGCAGGCTTTCTTGAAGGGAACGTAGAGAGGATCGTAAAGGAAATCCTCTGTGCCGATGCAGAAATAAAGCTTCGGCAGCTTGCCGGCTGCATGCAGTTCCATGACCTGGCGGAAGGAATTGTCAATGGAATTCCGGAAGGCGTCCGCTCCTCCGGCGTTGTTCACCTGGTTCCGGAGGCGAAGGTCATCCCCGTTGATCGCGCCCTCAAAAAGATCCTTGGGCGTGTCGATATCCCGCGGGGCATACGAGAGCACGGCGCCGGCGCCGAAAACTTCCGGGCAGTTCAGCGCAAACTTCAGCGCGCCGGATCCGCCCATGGAAAGCCCGGCAACGAAATTGTCTTCCGGTTTGTCAGAGGCGGGCAGCCAGTTGTGCACGAGCGGAACGAGCTCGTCCCGGATCATGCGGAAGCTATCGAAGCCGGTGCCGAATCCCGGCCAGTCCGTATAGTCGGAGTTCTGTACGCTCGGCATGACGACGATCAGCCCGCGCTCCCGCGAATACACTTCCACCTTGCTTTTGCGGAGCCAGTCGGTGTGGTCGCCGTGTGTTCCGTGCAGCAGCCAGAGAACCGGATACTTCTTTCCGCTGGTAAAGAATTCCTTGTTGCTCATCGCCCGGTCGCGATCCGGAAGGAAGATGGAGACCTGGGTATTGCCGCCGTAATACTGACTTTCAAAATCCAGTTCGATATATGCCATGGGATTCTCCTTTCAAAATGTGGTTCAGGCCCCCGGTCAGCCGCCGAGATAGGCCTTTTTCACGTCCTCATTCTGTCGCAGGTTCTCGCACGTGTCCGACATGACGATTTCACCAGTCTGCAGGACATAGCCGCGGTCTGCCGTTTCGAGGGCGATCCGGGAGTTCTGCTCCACGAAGAGAACGGTGACGCCTTCCTCACGGATCTTCTTGATAGCCTCGAAGATTTCTTTGACGACGACGGGCGCGAGGCCCATGGAAGGCTCGTCCAGCAGCAGCATTTTCGGATTGGAAAGCAGCGCACGGCCAATTGCCAGCATTTGCTGCTCGCCGCCGGAGAGGGAACCGCCTGCGGACGTTTTGCGTTCCTCCAGGCGGGGGAAGAGCTTGAAGATCTCCTTTTCGATCCTCTCGCGGACGCTTTTTTTATCCTTGATCAGAAACGCGCCCATCATGAGATTCTGAACGACGTCCAGCTTCGGGAAGATGCAGCGGCCTTCCAGCACTTGTGCCATTCCGAGCCCGGTGATCACGTGGCCCTTGAGCCCCGCGATGTCCTTTCCGTCAAACAGTATCTTACCGCGGACCCCCTTGGCTTCGGTAAGCCCGGAGAGGGTCTGCAATGTGGTGGTCTTGCCGGCGCCGTTGGAGCCGATCAGGGTCACCATCTCGCCCTTGTCCACCGAAAAGCTGATGCCCTTCAGGGCGTGAATGTTGCCGTAGTAGTAATGCAGGTCATGAACTTCCAGTAATGCCATATCAATTCCCTCCCAGATAGGCCCGAATGACCTCGGGATTGTTCTGCACCTGCTCCGGAAGCCCTTCCGCCAGCAGGAACCCGTCGTTCATGACGTATACGTAATCAGAAAGCTTCATTACGACGTCCATGTCGTGCTCGATTAGCAGCACGGTGATCCCCATATCGATGATCCGGCGGATTAGCTCATTCAGCTCAAGCTTTTCCGTCGCGTTCATGCCGGCCGCCGGCTCGTCCAGGAGAAGCACCTTGGGATCTGTGCTGAGGGCCCGGGCGATTTCCAGCTTCCGCTGTCCGCCGTAGGGCAGCTGTCCGGCTCTCAGGTTCGCCTTGTCCCGCAGGCCGACGAAGTCCAGCTTGGAAAAGGCGTATTCCCGCGCCTCTTCTTCCTGCCGGCGCATGGCTGGGGTGCGGAACACGGCGCTGAAGAACCCGTAGGGGGTACGGCAGTGCCGGCCGATTTCCACATTTTCGAGAGCGGTCATGTTGTGGAAGAGGTTGATGTTCTGGTACGTGCGGGCGATGCCCTTTTCGCAGAGCTGAAAGCTGCGTCCGTTCGTGATTTCCTGATCCTCGAAGAAGATGTGGCCGGAGGTGACCTTCTGCACGCCGCTGATGGCGTTGAACATGGTGGTTTTGCCCGCACCGTTTGGTCCGATGAGGCCTGTGACGTGGTTCTTCTTCACGTGAATGGAAACTTCGTTGACGGCGATGATACCACCGAAGCGCACGATGACTTTATCTGTCTTGATCATTTGCCACCGCCTCCCTTCGGGCTTTCCGTTGCGCCGCCCAGTTTGCGCAGGAACTTGTTTTCGAGCATGCGCAGCGTACCCATGATGCCGCCCGGCAGGAAGGCGATCAGCAGCATCGTGACCGCGCCGAAGATGATATCCCGCCAGGCTGTGGCGCTTGCCAGGGCCTCATTGATCAGCTGCTGCACGAGCGCCCCGACGACCGGCCCGAAGATGGTGCCCACGCCTCCGAAGATGCACATGATCACGTAATTGAATGAGTTGCCCTGTACATAGGCGTTGCTGATAACGAGCCCGGTAAGATGGGCGGAGCAGGCTCCGGCGAAGCCCACGTAGAACGAGCTGATGGCGAAGGCGATGACCTTGTAACGCCGTACGTTGATGCCCATGCCGTCCGCGGAGCGGGTGTTGTCGCGGATGGCCATAAAGGCGCGCCCGTATTTGGAGTTCACGAGGGAAGCCTTGGCCAGGAGAAAGAGCAGGGCAAAGACCAGTGCGAAGTAGTACGTATAGCGGTAGCTGACGTTCAAGTCAAACCCGAAGAGCGTCAGCGGCTTTACGACCATGCCCCGGTAGGGATTGAGGAAGGCCATGTTGCAGATGGCCAGATACACCACCTGCGCGAAGGCGATGGAAGCCAGTGCCAGGAACTGGAATTTCAGCTTGGAGCAGGGGAGCGCCACGAGTGCCCCAATCCCGGCCGCGATGGCTGCGGAGATGAAGATGGAAATTAGAACCGGGATGCCGGTATTCGCCGTGATGAGCGCGGTGCAGTACGCGCCGATGGCGTAGTAGGCGATGTGGCCGAAGGAAATCATTCCGGCGTAACCGAAGAGGATGTCCAGACCGGAGGCCGCGATGATGTAGAAGCAGATCTGGGTGAAGAAGTACAGCCGGTAGCTGTTTTGTGTAAGGAAGGGTATGATGAGCGATATGACCAGAAGGACAAGAAGCAGGGCCCGATTCAGCTTTTTTGCCGTGAGTCGATTCATGTTTCTCCTCCTTCCGTCAGACGTCGCGAACCGTGGTTTCGTTGAACAGACCAGTAGGTCGTACCGCGAGGATGACGAAGAGAACGATGTAGGCGACCAGGGACTTCATCATCGGATTCACGTAGCCGCCGACCAGGGATTCAACCAAGCCGATGATGATGCCGCCGATGATCGCGCCGTAGATGTTGCCCATGCCGCCCGAGACGGAGCTGGCGAAGCCCATCTGAGACAGGCCAGCGCCCAGGGTCAGGGTCAGGCCGTAGGTGGGTCCCAGCATCATGCCGCAAAGGCCTGCAACGAGAGAGGCGAGCCCCCAGGTAATGGCGTTGCTGCGGACAACGTTAATGCCGCAGGCCTCAGCCGCCTTCGGATGCATGGCACATGCCTGCATGCCGATGCCCGTCTGGGTTTTCGTCATGAACAGGTGCACGAACAGCATGGCCGCGACGGCGAGAAAGAGGCACATCACGCGTTCCGGCGGCATGCGTGCGCCAAGCAGCTCCACAGTCGACATCGTAAAGATGGATTCGAAGCGGCGCGGGTTGGATCCGAAGATGACCGCCTCGGTCCCGTTCATCACCCGGGACAGGCCGAAGGTGATGAGGATCATGTATACACCGGTTACGCCTCGTTTCTGGTAATTTGCGACCAGCCCGCTTTGTATGAATACGCCGAAGAAGAACATGGCGACAAGGGTAAGCACCAGGCTGATCCAGTAGGGCAGACCGCAGATGGTGTTGAAGGTATAGCCTAGGAAGGCTGCCATGGTGATCATTTCGCCCTGTGCCAGGTTCATGATGCCGCTGGCCTTGTAAATGATGCTGTAGCCGAGACCGATGAGGCCATAGACGCAGCCCATGATGATGCCAACGATAATAAGGGTCTTGAGCACGGGAACACCTCGCTTTGTGCCTTAAAGTCTCCACCGCGACCCACGCGGGTAATTCCGCGGAATCGCGGTGGATGAGATCAATTTGGTGCGCGCCGCGCATGTGCGCGGCGCGGGATCGGATTATTTCGCGCGGCCGGTCGCCTGCTTGAAGGCGTCGTATCCGCCGTTGCCAAGCCAGTCGAGGAAGTTGCGGGAACCACCGTTGTCATAGATGACTTTCATGAACTCGTGGCTGGGCTCGCGGTCGCCCTGGGTGAAATCGACGGGGCCCATGCAGAGGTTGAAGCCCTTCAGCTTGCCGATTTCCTCAACGATCTTCTCGGAATCGTGATTGGTACCGGCGTTCTTCGCGGCGGTAAAGAGGATCATGGCGCTGTCATAGCAGCGGTAGGTGATGCCGAGGGTCGGGAGCCTTCCGTACTTCGCTTCATACTTCTGCAGGAACTCGATGACCTCGGGACGCGCACCGGCTTCTTTCGCGGCGTCGATGCTCTTGTACGTGGTGTACGCGACGCAGCCGGCCACGTAGTTGGAATTCTTCTCGCCAATCTGGTCGACGTGGGAGGTCATCCACTCGTCCTTATTCATGATCATGCCGTTGTATCCATACTCGCGCAGCTGCTTTACGAAGTTGACGCCCGCGCCGGAGCAGACGACGTAGACTGCGTCCGGATTCGAGCTGACAATGCGGAGGCACTGGGCACTGTAATCGGTATCCTCAGAGGTGCCCGTCTCGACGGCCACAACGTTCAGACCCGCTTCTTTCATCGCCGGTTCAATGACGTTCTTATTGGCGACGCTGGCTTCGTCCTGGCCGTAGAAAATGGCGATGTTCTGATAGCCGAGATCGTTTACGAACATGTCCACAAAGGATTTGGCGGTATAGTCGGCGTTGAAGGAGCCACGGAAGGAATACTTCTGATCAGGCGTGACGATGGAACCGGAGGTGCCCATAAACACGTTGACCAGGCCCGCGCGCTCCAGGAAGGGATAGGCGGCAACCACGTCGCCGGACTGGAAGGAGCCGATGACCGCGTCGACGTTCTGGCCGATCAGGTACTGCGCAGCGGTAACGGCAATTTCAGGATTGTTCTGGGTGTCGTAATACAGGAAGTTGACGTCTTCGCCGTTAACCTTGCCGCCCATATCTTCGACGGCAATCGCAAAGGCTTCTTTCATTTCCTCGCCGACGGTTGCGGCGCCGCCACTCATCCACATGTACACGCCGACGTTGAAAGCGCCTTCGACCTTTTCGGCGTTCTCCGCAAATGCCGCGCAGCACGCGAGCATCATCACTGCGGCAAGAACCATTGCTAGGACCTTTTTCATGGGATTGCCTCCTTTTTCTGTCTGAAGCCATCGCTTCCTGGAACATGTGCCGGGATCCAATGCGAATCAGTCATACGTTTTGCTGTTTGAACCATATTATCCATGTCTTGTCATTCGTAATTCGTTTTACGTAATACGTATGATGATTACAACGCCATTTTACCAATTTGTATGGATTTGTCAACGGGTCCGAGCGATTTCGTTCCTTTCTCTATATTATACCTGATAAAATATTATATTTTGACCAAAATATCGCCATCGAGGCCTTCAATACTGCCACTTTCCTGTCGTTCCTTCATCCTTTCTACCCGGAACCGGTTGAATTCGAGATGCTCCTGCATCGCTTTACGCGCGTTGTCCGGGTCTCCCGCACAGATCGCGTCGGCGATCCGCTGATGCTGGATTACGGTTTCCTCCATCCGGTCTTCGGCAAACAGAGTGCCCGAAAAGACGACGCTGTAATTGATGATTGGAATGAGCTTTGGGATGATCGCGTTATGCGTGCATTCGGCGATGCACCGGTGGAACTCCTTGTCGCCCTCCAGAAAAGCCCGGCCGATTTCTACGCCGCGCGTTTCAAGAGACGGCGAATTCTCCTGCGTCAGGAGTTTGAACTGCGGCAGAAGCCTGTCCTTTATTTCTACGAGCCGGCGGCATTGCGCTAAAAGGCGCTCCAGATCTTCCGGCTCTGCCCGCTTGGATGCCATTTCAGCGAACCAGGGTTCCAGCTGCATGCGAAGCTCAACCATATCCGCGGCCAGTGCAATCTGGTCGTGTCGGTAAGCAAGGCCGAAAGGATCGTCGATTTCACCGGTCCGCTCCGCGACAAACGTCCCGCGTCCCCGCTGGACGGAAAGAACATTGCGGGCGACGAGGATCTTTTCCGCTTCCCGGATTGTGCCCCGGCCGACGCCCAGCTGTTCGCAAAGTTCGAATTCATTGGGCAGCTTATCGCCGGGGGTGAGATTGTGTTCTACGATATACTGATCAATCCGCTCCGCCACCTGTTCCGCAAGCAGGGACCGCCCCGCGCTTTGCATGGAATCTAGCCGGATCGTCGTCATAGTGATGTCCTCCCATTCATAATACGTATGATGATAGTAACATATTTTTATCTGGTTTTCCAGTCC